>NZ_OZ245771.1:2575000-2942500 GCF_965227715.1 Aestuariivirga sp.
GGCCCCCTGGACTGTGGCCAGCTATATGGTGGCCGGCGGTAGCTCTGACCGCGTAATGGCAAAGATCGCCGCGTATCAGCGGCAACCCTGGTTTTGCGCGCTCATCGACAGGCTGGTGAATGAGTCGATCGACTATCTCGCAGCTCAGGCCGATGCGGGTGCTCAGGCCGTCCAAATCTTCGATTCTTGGGCTGGAGACCTCACCGGTACTGAGCTTGAAGATTTTGTTTTGAGACCGATTACGCAGATTGTAGCCGGGCTGAAGAAGCGGCATCCAGAACTGCCGGTGATTGTATTTGCCCGCGGCATTGGCAGCGCGCAGAGAAGGGCTGCAGCCATTCCTGGCGCCAACGCTATTGGCCTTGAGACCGAGTTCGATCTCTCCGAGCTTCCTGACGGCATTGTCGCTCAGGGAAATCTTGATCCTGTGGCCTTGCTTGCGGGTGGCGAGGTTGTCGAGGCGGAGGTCAGGAGGATTTGCGGCAGCATCGATCCACAGCGGCATATATTCAATCTTGGCCACGGCATTCGGCAGGGAACAGATCCTGCCGTTGTTGGTGCAGCGGTTGATGCGATACGGCGCTGCGATGGGTGATTCCTATCTCTGGCTGAAGGCAGTACATATTCTAGCAGTCATTTCCTGGATGGCGGGCCTGTTTTATCTACCTCGGCTTTTTGTATATCATTCTGAAAACGCTGGGAAAACGGAAGTCACCAGGGTCTTTTTGGTGATGGAGAGACGTTTGTTGCGCGCGATTATGAGACCTGCGGCAATCGTGACTTTGGCGACTGGATTGGTGCTAATTCATATGGGTGGGTGGGGCCACCCGATGCCGGTTTGGCTGATGCTGAAGCTGCTCTTCGTGATTGGCATGCTGGTGTTCCACGGCCTTCTTGAAATGCATAGTGTGCGCTTTCGGGAGGACCGGGAAACTCGAACTAGCCGTTATTTCCGGGTCATCAACGAGATCCCTACGGTTTTGCTGCTCGGGATCGTCATTTTCGTTGTGCTGAAGCCATTTTGAGTTTCTTGTTGGCGGACCGGCTCCAACCCGCTATATTGGTATTGCTTCGCATCGCTTCGGCTTGATGCGTTTTCCCGCCTCAACGTTCCCGCCATCGGGCCGGAACTCCCCATTGTGAAAAGATTAATGACCGATATTGCTGAGCTGAAAGAGATCAAGCTTCAGGATCTCAAGTTGAAGACACCGGCTGAGCTCGTGTCCTTGGCAGAAGAACTGGAAGTTGAAAACGCCAGTGCTCTGCGCAAGCAGGAGTTGCTGTTTGCGATACTGAAGAATCTGGCCGGCCGAGATGTGGACATCATTGGCGAAGGCGTGGTTGAAGTCCTGCAGGATGGATTTGGCTTCTTGCGTTCGCCGGATGCCAACTATTTGGCCGGCCCTGATGATATCTATATCAGCCCGAGCCAGATCCGGAAATTCACGCTGCGCACCGGCGACACCGTTGAAGGTCAGATCCGCAGCCCGAAGGAGGGTGAGCGCTATTTCGCCCTCGTGAAGGTCAATCTGATCAATTTCGAGGACCCTGAAAAGACCCGCCATAAGGTTCATTTTGACAATCTAACCCCGCTCTATCCTGACGAGCGACTCGAAATGGAGACCGGTGATCCGACGAAGAAGGATTATTCTTCCCGCGTCATTGATATCGTCTCCCCTCTCGGAAAGGGTCAGCGCGGGTTGATTGTGGCGCCGCCTCGGACGGGCAAGACCGTCCTTCTGCAGAACATTGCCCATGCGATCACAGCCAATCATCCGGAGTGCTATCTCATCGTGCTGCTCATTGACGAGCGGCCGGAAGAGGTGACTGACATGCAACGTTCGGTGAAAGGCGAGGTCATCAGTTCTACCTTTGATGAGCCGGCCTCTCGACATGTTCAGGTTGCGGAGATGGTGATCGAGAAAGCCAAGCGATTGGTTGAGCATGGGCGTGACGTCGTCATCCTGTTAGATTCGATCACTCGTCTTGGCCGCGCCTATAACACGGTCGTGCCGTCTTCCGGCAAGGTGTTGACTGGTGGTGTGGACGCGAACGCACTTCAGCGGCCCAAACGCTTCTTCGGTGCCGCCCGTAACATTGAAGAGGGCGGATCCCTCACCATCATCGCAACGGCCCTCATCGACACAGGCAGCCGCATGGACGAGGTGATTTTCGAGGAATTCAAGGGCACGGGCAACTCCGAGATTATTCTGGACCGTAAGGTGGCCGATAAGCGCGTGTTCCCGGCGATTGACATCCTGCGCTCCGGCACCCGTAAGGAAGAGCTTCTTGTAAAGCCTGAGCTTCTGAAGAAAACCTATGTTCTCCGCAGGATCCTCAATCCCATGGGCACCGTGGACGCGATTGAATTCCTGCTCGACAAGCTTCGCCAGACGAAGGGGAACAGCGATTTCTTCGATTCCATGAACGCCTAGAAGTATTTCTGACTTCGATTCGAGGTCGAAATGACCAATAGCGATACGATTTTCGCCTTGTCCTCGGGGCTAGGGCGGGCAGCGATAGCCATCCTACGAATCTCGGGTGGATCTGCAGGAGCAGTTCTCGAAAGTTTGGTCGGAGCGTTGCCTTCTGCTCGCGAGTTTGCTCTGCGGACGCTCCGGAACAGCCAGACAGGCGAAGTGTTGGACCGGTCGGTGGTGGTGTGGCTACCCGCCCCGCTCTCCTTCACTGGTGAAGATTGCGCTGAGCTTCATCTGCACGGAAGCCCGAGTGTTGTGGCCGCCGTGATGGCTTACCTCAATCACCAGCCAGGGGTGCGACCTGCGGAGCCGGGGGAGTTCACAAGGCGTGCCTTTGTAAAGGGAAAGCTGGATCTCATTGAAGTAGAAGGTCTGGCGGATCTTCTCGATGCAAGGACAGCAAGCCAGCGCGAACAAGCAATGCGTCAGATGACAGGCGAAGCGAGTTCCACTTTCGAAAGCTGGCGTGGGCAACTTCTTTCAATACGTGCTGACATTGAAGCCGCTGTGGATTTTGCTGACGAGGCTGACATTGCAGTCACCGCCATACAGGGAGTTGACGGGCAGATCGAAGCCCTCCTGCAGAGCATAACGGCTGCTCTCGCGCGTTCGAAAACAGCTGAGGTTGTTCGGGACGGCGTGCGCGTTGTGTTATCTGGGCATCCAAATACCGGTAAATCCAGTCTTCTCAATCATTTGGCCCGACGCGAAGTCGCAATTGTTTCTGACGTTCCAGGCACGACCCGTGACTCAATTGAGGTTTCGCTGGATCTCAACGGCATACCCATCATTCTGACAGATACAGCAGGGTTAAGGTTTGCAGCGTCGGACGCTGTAGAAGCGGAAGGAATGCGACGGTCCAGACATCATATGGCACAAGCCGATGTGCTGGTCTGGGTGTGGTCAGATGATGTTTTTGGCAGTGAAAACCCGGATCCTGTTCGGTGTCCCGATATTGTGGTTCGTAACAAATGCGATCTTCGTCGACCCCTCGTGAATCACGCCGAAAATATTGCTTACCATTCCATTTCTGCCCGAACTGGACAAGGTATTGAGGGGTTTGTTGACGCGCTGCAGGCCATGCTTGGCAATCGTTTCGGTGACGTTGACTCAGCTCTCATTGTTTCAGCGAGGCAACAAGCAGTGGTGATTGAATCGATTCGGCTGCTGAACGATTGTCTTGCTGTGAGCAGTGCGGGGCTTGAGCTCAAAGCGGAAATTTTGAGATTAGCCGCAGAGGAAATTGGCAGACTGACGGGCCGAGTGGACGTGGAAGAGTGGCTAGGCGTTATTTTCAGCCGCTTCTGCATCGGAAAGTAGCTGCTGTTTCACGTGAAACAGTGTGGGGTTTTGACGGCACGGCCGACTTGCATTAGAGACAGGCCACATGAGCAGTTTTGATGTTATTGTCATCGGTGGTGGACACGCCGGCACTGAAGCGGCTGCGGCTGCGGCGCGGTCTGGTGCACGGACAGCCTTGCTGACGCATCGGATGGGCACAATCGGGGAGATGTCATGCAATCCCGCCATCGGGGGGCTTGGCAAGGGACACTTGGTTCGGGAAATTGACGCTCTCGATGGTCTGATGGGCCGGATTGCTGATCGAGCAGGTATTCAGTTCCGCTTATTGAATCGCTCAAGGGGGCCGGCCGTTCGCGGGCCGCGCGCGCAAGCCGATCGAAAACTATATCGTCAGGCAATGCAGGAAGCCATTTCTGAGCAGGACAATCTTACCGTCATTGCAGCAACTGTCACCGGATTACTCATCGAGCATGGCACAGTGGTTGGCGTCACCTGTCAGGATGGCCAGGCGTTTCGTTGTGGAGCCATTGTTCTGACAACCGGCACGTTCTTGAATGGTCTGATCCATATTGGCGAGCGTCAGATCCCTGCGGGGAGACACGGCGAACCGCCTAGCAAAGGCCTGTCAGAGCAACTGCTCGCCGCTGGGCTCACGCTCGCCCGGCTCAAGACGGGTACACCTGCGCGGCTTGATGGAAAGACAATTTCCTGGAGCGAGCTGGAGGAGCAGAAGGGGGACGATGTGCCAGTGCCCTTCTCCTTCCTAACCCGCAGGATTGACACTCCGCAGCTCTCCTGCTTCATCTCCTCGACGACCCCTGAGGGTCATCAGTTAATTTTGGAAAATTTGCACCGCTCCCCACTCTATTCGGGGCAGATCGAAGGCGTGGGTCCACGCTATTGTCCATCGATTGAGGACAAGGTTCAGCGGTTCAGAGACAAGGAAAGTCATCAGGTTTTCCTGGAGCCTGAGGGTCTCGACGACGACACGGTCTATCCCAATGGGATTTCAACCTCACTGCCGGAGGATGTTCAAGAAGCCTTTATTCGCACAATGCCTGGGCTTGGGAAAGTCAGGATTAAGCGTTGGGGCTATGCCATCGAATATGACTATGTCGACCCTCGAGAACTTCTGTCGTCTCTTGAGGTCAAGAAATTGCCTAACCTGTTTCTTGCGGGGCAAATCAATGGCACAACGGGCTATGAAGAAGCCGCAGCACAAGGACTGATGGCTGGTGCGAACGCAGCCCGAAAGGCGAGTGGGGGAGAGCCGCTCATTTTCGACCGCGCCAGCGCATATATTGGCGTAATGATTGATGATTTGGTTACAAAGGGCGTAACCGAACCATACAGAATGTTCACGTCGCGTGCCGAATATCGCCTATCGCTTCGGGCTGACAATGCTGACCTTAGGCTCACGCCGTTGGGGATTAAAGCCGGTTTAGTATGCCAGGAACGTGGCGCGTTGTTTCTTCAGCGCGAGCAGGCAATCAGCTCTGCCTTGGCGCATGCGAAGTTTCTCTCCCTGACTTCAAGTGAGGCTGTTCGTATTGATTTTAAGATAAATCAGGACGGCGTGCGGCGTACCGCTCTCGATCTCTTGAGTGTGCCCGATATCGGGTGGCCAGGTGTAACGAAGATCTGGCCGGAGCTATCTGCATTAACTGCCGACGTTGTCGAAGCTCTGGAGGCGGAAGCCCTCTATTCTGGCTATATCGAACGGCAGCAGGCGGATATTGCTGCGCTCCGGAAAGAAGATAAACTGGTACTACCGGGCTCGCTTGACTACGCTTCCATGCCGAGCCTGTCATCCGAGTTGCGGCAAAAGCTGGTGAGGGTTAGACCAGCCACGCTGGGACAGGCTTCCCGCATCGAGGGCATGACGCCGGCAGCACTGGCCGTTATTCTTAGCCACGTCAGACGAAGAGGCCGGCAGTCCGCCGCATGACAGAACCCGCAGACAGCATCCTGGCGGAATACAGTGTTTCACGTGAGTCACGGGTAAAGATCAAAACCTACGTCGCGCTCCTGCTGAATTGGCAGCGGCGGATCAATTTGATCGGGCCAACCACCGTGGCTTCAATCTGGGACCGCCATATTCTCGATTCATTACAACTCCTCCCACTGCTTCCTCCCGGCACCCGACACATTGCGGAACTCGGTTCTGGAGCTGGAATTCCGGGGCTTGTCATCGCCATGGCCGCAAATCTCGAAGCTCATCTTTATGAGAGCAATGCCAAGAAGGCTGCCTTTCTACGGGAGGCCGCGCGGCAAACGGAGACGCGAGCATCGGTACACACGGTTCGCCTCGAAACTCTGAGAGATAACCCGGCAGTGCCGATCGTTCAGTGTGTCGTCGCACGCGCCCTCGCGCCGCTCCCTCTGCTCCTTGAATATGCGGAGCCTTTCTTGTCTCACGGGGCAATCGGCCTCTTTCATAAAGGGCAAGATGTTGATGTTGAATTGACCGCAGCCACAAAATGCTGGAACATGAAGTTCAAGAAGCATGTAAGCCAGTGCGATTCGCGCGGCGTTATTCTCGAATTCCATGAGGCCATCCGTGTCTGAGCATTCCCCTGGCAGCTCATCCGCTCCGGCAGGCCCCCGTGTTTTGGCTGTTGCAAACCAGAAGGGTGGCGTTGGCAAGACAACGACGGCCATCAACCTGGGCACGGCGCTCGCCGCCGTGGGAGAACGTGTCCTGATCGTTGATCTCGACCCCCAAGGTAATGCCAGCACTGGACTGGGCGTTCAACGCAGGGCAGGGCAGAAATCGACATACCATGTTCTGATGGGCGAAGCGTCAATGCGCAATGTCATCGTGGATACTGGCATTCCCCGGCTTCACTGTGCGCCCTCGACTATGGATTTGCTGGGCGCCGAATTGGAGCTCGCAAACATCGACCGCAAGACATATCGGTTGGCTGATGCAATTGCGGCTCTTGCGAAGGCGGATGACCCAAACAGGTCATACAGCTATATGCTGGTTGATTGTCCACCGTCGCTCAATCTGTTGACCATCAATGCTCTATCCGCTGCCGATGCGATTCTCGTACCGTTGCAGTGTGAGTTTTTCGCTCTTGAGGGCCTGAGTCAGCTCATAAAGACAGTCGAACGCGTCAAAAGCAACCTGAACCCCCGGCTGACGATACAAGGCGTCGTTCTGACAATGTTCGATCGCCGGAACAATCTCTCCGAACAGGTGGCTGAGGATGTTCGGAGCGTGCTGGGAGACAAAGTCTACCAGACTGTCATTCCCCGGAATGTTCGCATTTCGGAAGCTCCCTCCCACGGCAAACCCGTACTCCTCTATGACAATGCATGTGTCGGCTCACAGGCCTATATCAGGCTCGCCTCAGAAATCATCCGGCGGGAACGTGAACTGCGGGCGGCCTGAGCCGATTCGAGCCCGAAACGAGTGATTTGATAGAGCAGGTCGACATATGGAAATGGCAGGCAACCCCAAGAAACGGCTCGGCCGCGGCCTCGCAGCACTGATCGGCGAGGGATCCAGCGAGGACACTGCCGTGCAGGACTTGCGCGCTCTTCGCCACATGCCAATCGATCTGCTCAGGGCCAGCCCAAACAATCCCCGGAAGAGCTTTGCCGAACCAGAACTCGAGGATCTTGCAAGATCGATTCGGGAGAAGGGCCTGTTGCAGCCCATCGTCGTTCGGCCAATCGCCAATGGCGATTACGAAATTGTTGCCGGTGAACGGCGTTGGAGAGCGGCACAGAAGGCAGGTGTACATGACGTGCCTGTGCTCATACGGGAGCTATCTGACGGCGAGGCACTCGAGATAGCCCTGATCGAGAATATTCAACGATCCGACCTCAATCCTCTCGAAGAAGCGCGGGCATATAGTCTTCTGCTCGAGCAGTTCAAATACACCCAGCAACAGCTCGGCGATTCAATTGGAAAGAGCAGAAGCCATGTTGCCAATACGCTGCGGCTGATGAACCTCCCTGAAATCGTCCGTGCGGAAATCGAGCAGGGGCGCCTAACTGCCGGCCATGCGCGTGCGCTGGTCGCAACCGATTCGCCTGCGGAACTAGCGGACAAGATTATCAAGCTTGGCCTTTCTGTGCGCGAGGCAGAGAATCTGGCGCGCGGAGCCACATCACCGCGTACAACAAAGCCAAAGCCCGAGAAGGATCCCGATACGAGGGCCCTTGAGAAACTCGTGTCGGACTCGCTGGGCTTAAAGGTTGAGATTACTCATAAGGGTGATGGGAGTGGCAACATTTTGATCAGCTACAAGACCCTGGACCAGCTTGAAGACGCTTGCCGACGGCTTCAGAAATAGACTTCATTCAGTGCCGGAAATGTCGAGCGCCGGTAAAGACCATGGCGAGCCCCGCTTCGTCAGCCGCGCGGATTACGTCATCGTCTCTAAGCGAGCCGCCAGGCTGGATGACCGCGGTGGCACCGGCCTCGGCTGCTTCCAACAGCCCATCGGCAAATGGGAAGAAGGCGTCTGACGCCACGACTGATCCGCGGATCGTCGGCTGAGCGTTTCCCGCTTCACGTGAAACATCTGCATTCTTGCGAGCTGCAATCCTCGCGGAATCGACCCGTGACATCTGACCAGCCCCGATTCCTACGGTCGTGCCATGCTTTGCATAGACAATGGCATTCGACTTCACATGCTTGGCCACCCGGAAAGCAAACCGCAGATCCGCGATCTCAGCAACTGTAGGCACACGCTTAGAGACGACCTTGAGGTCCATTGAATCGACTGATGCGCAGT
This sequence comes from Aestuariivirga sp., assembly GCF_965227715.1. GTDB lineage: Bacteria > Pseudomonadota > Alphaproteobacteria > Rhizobiales > Aestuariivirgaceae > Aestuariivirga. Next base: position 2,583,534 of record NZ_OZ245771.1, read on the forward strand.
CCTTTGTTTGAACAAGAAGACCTCCGCCTACCGATTTCACCGCGAATCCACCACCGGATACCGGGTGCCCATCCAGCAGGAGCAAGCGTAGGTTTTTTTTCCTTGAAATGATCTCGAGCGCTTCATCATCGGCTGACGGAGCAACGATCACCTCGGTGAAAAGGCCGATGATTTCCCTAGCCGTCACAGCATCGAGGGGCCGGTTGAGCGCTATAATTCCGCCAAATGCACTTGCCGGGTCGCAACTCAGCGCCTTTTGATAGGCATCTGTCAGATCGGCCCCAATTGCGACCCCGCAGGGATTAGCATGCTTCACGATCACGCAGGCGGGCTCACCGCCCCTTTCAAACTCCGCGAGGCACTCAAGAGCTGCGTCAGTGTCGTTGATGTTATTGTAGGACAATTCCTTGCCTTGAAACTGGCGCGCAGCCGCGATGCCAAAACGTTTGCCGGGTACCGCGTAGAATGCCGCCTGCTGATGAGGATTTTCTCCATATCGCAGACTCTGAATCTTGTTGCCGCCCGTCGCAAACCAATTGGCCATGGGCTCCTCCGAGTGAGATGCGAACCACTGGCTGATTGCCGCATCATAGCTAGCGGTTCGGGCAAAGGCCTTTGCCGCAAGAGACTGACGGGTTCTTAACGAGGTGACCAGTGAGGCCACCTCCAGCTCCCGTGCGACCAACTCATAGTCGGCTGGGTCAACAATGACGGTCACCGAATCATGATTTTTGGCAGCAGCGCGGATCATCGCCGGCCCTCCGACGTCAATTTTTTCGATCGTGTCGTTCCAGGATGCATCCTGCGCAACCGCGGCCTCAAAAGGATAGAGATTGACGACGAGCAATCCGATTGGGGTGATGCCGTGAGAAGCCATCGCCGCCATGTGCGCCGCATCTGTCCGCACGCCCAACAGGCCACCGTGGATCGAAGGATGAAGGGTCTTCACCCGGCCGTCCATGATTTCGGGAAAACCTGTCACGGAGGATACTTCGGTTACCGGAAGGCCGGCATCTGACAGCGATTTGGCGGTGCCGCCGGTCGAAATCAGTTCAATTCCGAGCGAAACGAGCCGTGTGGCGAAGGGTAAGAGCCCGTTCTTATCGGAAACGGAAAGCAGCGCGCGGCGGACGGGTTCGGTCATCGATGCCTCTCGATGGTGGTGGTTTCTGCGGCGGGAATAGCACTTTCATGGCCAAGAACAACACTCACACTTGCCGGCGCAAACCCGCTGCGAAGAAGCCGTCCATCCCCTGAGCACTCCCAAACCGCATAGACGGAAGAGTCCGGATCCAACCCTCTGCCGTCAAGGACTCCTCCGGACCAACGGAACCCGCAGCCGGCACGATCTCGAAACGTTCGTCGCGTCTCAGGAAGCTTCTAATCTGACTCTCGCCCTCTTCAGGCTCAAGTGAACAACTGCAGTAGACCAGCATTCCACCGGGCTTCACGAGTTCCGCCGCCCGGCGCAGCATGCGCCGCTGCTGGCCAGCGAGCTCTAAAACCTGGCTTTCGTCTTTTAGGTAGGGAAGCTCGGGGTGACGGCGGATCGTGCCCGTTGCCGAACAGGGTGCGTCAAGCAGCACGCCATCCCAGCCGCAATCCTCAAGGCCGGGATCAAACATATCCAGCGTGCGGATTTCGGCAGCAAGGCCGGTACGGGCCAAGTTCTGTGTGAGCCTGCGAAGACGCTGCTCCGAAATGTCTACAGCAGTTACCTCAGCGCCCAGACTCGCCAACTGCAGCGTCTTGCCGCCAGGCGCAGCGCAGAGATCCAATATTCTCTTTCCATTGAGATCACCGAACAGCCGTGCCGGGATGCTCGAGGCAACGTCCTGAACCCACCAGGCTCCCTCGGCAAATCCGGCAAGTTCCGGCACAGGTACATGCGCCACCGGCAACCGCAGTTGGCCATTCGGAAGGCAAACACCCTCAAGCAGCTCTAACCACGACGCCGAATCGTCCTTGAAACTCAAGTCCAATCCCGGCCGATCTGCATTCGCAAGGGCGATGCTGCGCGTGGTGTCCTCACCATAGGCCCTCGTCCACCTGTTCCACAGCCAATCGGGGGTATTCAGCCGGACCGCATCCAGAGACATGCGGAACTCAGGCCCCATGAGTGCCGCCTTGCGCAGAACCGCATTCACCAGACCTGAGAAATGAAGCGCATTGCGGTCAGCCTTGGCTGAACGCACCGCAAGATCGATGACGGCATGAGGTGGCATGTCAAGGAAGAGCAGCTGCGTCACCCCAAGAACCAAAATATCCCGCGCCGACCCGGACTTTCGGGGCAAAGGCTTATCGAGCAGCTTGGCGAGAATGGCCTCGACCTCCCCGCGGTGCCGGAAGCTCGTGAGCAATAAGGTCGAGAGAAGTGCACGGTCACGAGGAGGCAATGAAGATGCCTTGTCACTTCCACTGACGGCATCTTCGACGGGCAGCCGCCTCTCGAGGCACATGCGCAACAATGTGGTTGCCAGCAGCCGCACCTCCAACCCATGTGCCTCAGGGGCGGAGGGCTTCAACCCCAGGGCCCTGCCGCATGAGACGATCTGCTGCTCCACGGTCCGTCATCAGTCTTTGACCGTAAGTTCGATCCCATCTGCTCCGCCATTCTCTGCAATTCGGCAATCCTGTTACCGGGGTCTGGATGGGTCGAGAACAGGCCATCCATACGCGCTCCTGACAATGGGTTGATGATGAACATGTGCGCTGTTGCAGGATTCGCTTCCGCAGTCGGATTTTCAATCCGGTGTGCTGCTCCAGAGATCTTCGCGAGGGCAGAGGCGAGCGCCAGGGGCTGGCCGGAAATTTCGGCTCCCCCGCGATCGGCACCATACTCGCGCGTCCGGCTGATCGCCATTTGAACCAGCATTGCAGCAAGCGGCGCCACCAAAATCGTGAGAAGCATGGCGACGCCACCCAGCGGATTGTTCCGGTCCCTTCCGCCACCGAAGAACATGCCGAAATTGGCGAGCATCGATATTGCGCCGGCTATCGTCGCAGTCATCGTCATGACCAGCGTGTCACGATGCTTCACATGGGCAAGTTCGTGGGCCATGACGCCGGCAATCTCGTCCCGGCTCAGGATCTGAAGCAGGCCGGTCGTGGCGGCGACGGCGGCATTCTGGGGGTTACGGCCAGTCGCAAAAGCGTTGGGTTGGGGATTGTCCATGATGTAGACCTTCGGCATCGGCAGGCCAGCGCGCTGTGACAGGTCTTCAATCAAGCCGTAGAATTCAGGCGCGGTCTGCCGGTCGACCTGGCGGGCGCCATGCATGCGAAGCACCATCTTATCGGCATTCCAGTAAGCGAACAGATTCATGCCGGCAGCCATAAGAAAGGCAATGAACATTCCCTGCTCGCGGCCAATAAGATAGCCTGCCGCCAGAAAAAGACCCATCAGCGCCGCCATCAGCAATCCCGTGCGCATGGTATTCATGCCGAAAACTCCTCCTTGCCAAGTGCTCTGGCGGTTATCCATATGAGGGCAATGATGATGGACGACAAGAGCATGAGCCAAAAGCCAAACTCTCCCGAAGCGCAGCGCGCCCTTACGGAAGCTGAAGAACGCCGCAAGACACTGTCAGCAATGAAACGCCCAAAGGAGCTGAACGGCCCGTCAGGGCCGGAGCCGACACGCTTTGGCGACTGGGAAACCAAGGGTATCGCTTCAGACTTCTGATCCTGAAAATCCGAGCCTCTCGCGTATATCGCCGGCAGTTGTTCCCTTCTGGCGGAGCTCCCGGAGGGACGTGCTGGCAAGGCTCTTGGAGAGCTTGTTTCCCGCCGCGTCGCGGATCAGTTCGTGGTGGTGGTAATGAGGTGTTGGCAGGCCCAGCAGCCGCTGGAGTAATTTGTGCAGCGCTGTGGATGGTTCAATATCCATGCCCCGCACCACATGGGTGATGCCTTGCAGGGCATCATCGGTGACGACGGCAATGTGATAGCTCGAGCCGACGTGACGTTTGGCGATCATCGTATCGCCCCAAATAGCGGCCGCATCATCACCAGCCCGCTCCATGTCAATACGCCAGCCGTGAGTATCGCCTCGCAATATGCGCCCGTTGACCTCTGCCGGAGAGAGCAGTCTGCACGTGCCGCCGTAGTGCGGTTGCCCGTCCGGATCCTGGATCGGCAAGGCTTTCCCCAGTGCTTCCTTGCGTGAACAGAAGCATGGATAAACTGCACCCATGTTCCAGAGCCTGTGGAGATTGCTTTGGTACTCTGGGAAGTGTTCGCTCTGGATGCGCACCGGTTGCTCCCACTGCAGTCCAAGCCAGGTCAGATCTTCGAAGATCGCCGTGACTAACTCCTGGCGAGAGCGGGTCTCGTCAGTATCCTCGATGCGAACGAGAAACCGGCCGGCCACTTCTGCTGCCATGCGGGCATTGAGCAGTGCGGAAAAAGCATGGCCAAGATGCAGATGGCCATTCGGACTGGGCGCAAAACGGAAGATGGGCCGGCTCATGACCTGCTCTTGCGGGTAAATCAAACAAAGGTCAAACAGGGGAAATGAAGCGGCTCGATACACTGGATGACCTCGCATTGGCCGCGGATCGGCTCACCTGTGCCGAGCCTCGATTTGCGTCGGTCATCGAGAGGAACGGACTGCCTCCGCTGCGTCACGCGGAGCCTGACCTCAAGTGCCTTCTGCGCATCGTTACCGATCAGCTCATTTCGCTTAAGGCAGGAGAGGCAATCTGGAACAGACTTTGCAATCAGCTAGGTGATTTCTCGCCGGAAGCAGTTTTGGCGCGCTCCGATGCGGACCTGAGGGCGCTCGGCCTCTCGGGAGCCAAAGCGAGAACGTTTCATTTCGCAGCGCGAGCCTTCGCTGCCGGACAATTTAGTTCGGCCGGACAGCAGGCAGAGGAAGACGTTTTTCGTCTATTGACGGCGCTACCGGGCGTAGGGCCGTGGACCGCCAGCATCTTTCTCCTGATTGGGCTGAGAGCTGCCGATGCCTGGCCCGCGGCGGATCTGGCGCTGCAAGTCGCAGCACAGGATCTCTTGTCGCTTGCCGAACGGCCCTCGACGGACCAACTGGTGCGCATCGGAGACGCCTGGCGGCCAGACCGGTCGACAGCAGCGCTGATCTTGTGGCAGCACTACCGGAACCTGCGCCGCATGCCACGGGAGTGATGAGGGGGCTTCACATGATTGCCACACAAGCTATAGTAATCTCCACGGGAATCGACCCTGAGAGGTGTGCTTGCAATTCGTGCCGGTTGCGCCGGAAGCCTGCCCTGCCCTGGTTCTCAACGCGGACTTCCGCCCGTTGAGCTACTATCCCTTGTCGCTGTGGAGCTGGCAGGACACGATCAAGGCCGTGTTTCTGGAGCGGGTGAACATCGTTTCCGAATACGACAAGGTTGTGAGAAGTCCGAGCTTCGAATTCCGCCTTCCTAGCGTCGTTTCCCTCAAAACCTATGTAAAACCGTCGCGGACCCCGGCATTTACCCGGTTCAACGTTTTTCTGCGGGATCGCTTCACCTGCCAATACTGCGGAGATCATGAAGATCTGACGTTCGACCATGTTATTCCGCGCTCAAAAGGCGGCCAGACAACCTGGGAAAATGTGGTCGCCGCCTGCTCTCCCTGTAATCTGACGAAGGGCGGTTATCTGCCGCAACAGATCAACATGTTCCCGGCGCAGAAGCCGATCCGACCTTCCGTTGCGCAACTCCATCGCAATGGGCGCTACTTCCCACCAAACTACCTCCACGAGAGCTGGCAGGATTACCTATACTGGGATACCGAACTCGATCCCTGACCACGCAATCCTGCAATCGCGGCCAACGCGAGCCCCAGCGAGATCAGGGCATTCCATCCCGCCAGCGATAGCCAGAGGATGCGAATTGCCGGGGTATCGCAGAGCACAGCGGGTTTCGAGAGATCGGGCAGCCCCCCAGAAAAGCCTGCCTGGGCGGTGCAAGTTGTCGGACCGGGCCACCATTTCCATTCAACACCGGAATGATAGATCCCGAACACCATGCTGCAGAACCAAAGAATGGCGAGCAGCACGAGACCGACCTTCGCAATACCGGGGCTGCGCGGAGCGAGCAGCGCCACGATGAGTGCCAGAGGAACGCCGGTGTAATAGGCCCAGCGCTGCTTCAGGCAGAGTTCGCAGGGCGCGTAACCAAGATACTCGAATATCCACGCTCCCAGAATGGTGGCCAATGCCACGGCGAAGATCAGCAGCGCTGCGCGTTGGGGGGTCAAGCTGTTCAACATGATGTCATACCACCGGCAATACCTGAGTATTTGAGAATGACATAAAGCAGAATCACCACGCCTGCCGCAATGGCGGCAAGAAGTCCCAGCCTGCGCTCGAGGAAATGGCGGATCGGCTCACCATAGCGGCGCAGCGCCCAGGCAAGCGCATAAAACCGTGCGCCGCGTGCAATGACGCAGGAAACAACGAAGAAGACGAAGCTGATCTGCGCCACACCTGCGAGAATGGTGACCACCTTGATCGGCGGCAGATGGGCAAGACCCGACGTTACAAGTAGCATCATCAGTGTGTCTTCGCCCGCGCACGTCTTCAAGTGCTCGAATTCGTCCAACTTGCCGTAGAAGGTGAGAACCGGCTTGGCCAGCGCTTCGAACGCGAAGTAACCGAGGAGGTATCCAGCAATGCCACCTAAGACCGAAGCTAAGGTGGCAATGAAGGCAAAGCGCCATGCCCGTTTCGGCCGTGCCAATGCCATCGGAACGAAAAGGACGTCCGCGGGAACAAGAAATACGGAGCTTTCGACAAAGGCGATGACCGCGAGCCAGGTCTCAGCCGACTCCCGCGCGGCGAGCGCCAGGGTCCAGTCGTAGAGGCGTTTCAACATAGGGATTTCAATCCGAATCTGGTCTGGAACTACGAAGCTTCTTGGTCGTGGACCGCTTCGACTTCGAGTCGAGCCGCCGCGTCTTAGAAGCACGGGTAGGCCTGGTGGCGATGCGCCGTTTCGGCCGGTGCGATGCCTTGCGCAAGAGCTCAATCAGCTTCTGGAGCGCAATGTCACGGTTGCGCTCCTGTGAGCGGGTTTCCTGTGCGGTGATCACAAGTACGCCGTCCAGCGTCAATTGCCGTCCCGCCAATGGGCGCAACCGCTGCTTCAGCTCTTCCGGAAGAAAGGCGCGGGCGACATCGAACCTCAGCTCTGCCGCGGTGGACACCTTGTTGACGTTTTGTCCGCCAGGGCCGGAAGCCCGGTTGAAAGACCAGGAAATCTCATCCTCGTTGATAGCAATTGAATCGGTGATCCGGATCATGGAAACTGGTTCTCGCCCTTTACGGTTGACTGCGCAAGAGCGGGCAATTATGGCCTTCCGACTGGCCTCTGTGGCGGAATGGTAGACGCGGCAGACTCAAAATCTGTTGCTCGCAAGGGCGTGGGGGTTCGAGTCCCTCCAGGGGCACCACCGGATATGCACTGCTGCCGCAGATTGGACTGATTCCTGTGATGACAGAGAGGCTTGGCAGTCACCGCAGTACCAGGAGCATTCCTCTGTTGCCGGCTTTTCAACGCATTATCGTGGCGGTTCTTCTTTTGTGCGTGCCGGTCAGCGCCTTTGCGGCCGGACCTTCGATATTGTTTGACCCGGCGACCGAGGAAGTCATCTCACAAGATCGCGCGGGCGAGCCTTGGTACCCGGCGTCCATTACCAAGCTGATGACCGCCTATGTGATTTTTCAGAAATTGCGGACCGGACAGCTTTTCCTCACACAGAAGATCCCCGTCTCTGCGCTTGCCCATTCCCAGCCTCCAAGCAAGATCGGCGTTCCGGTGGGGCAGACTGTCAGCCTCGATTTTGCCTTGCAGTCACTTCTCGTCTATTCCGCCAATGACATGGCCTATGTTTTGGCTGAGGCCGCGTCAGGCAGCATTCCCGCATTTGCTGCGGAGATGAATGCCCAGGCCCGGAAGCTGGGGATGACGGGTAGCCACTTCGCCAATCCAAACGGCCTGTTCGACCACCGCCACGTCACCACGGCGCGGGACATTGCGATTCTGGCATCGACGCTGCTCAGGGAGTTTCCGGAGTACGATCACTATTTCTCGCAACCCTTCCTGGCCGTGGGAAAGCGAAAGCTTGCCAACCGCAACTCACTGCTCCGCCAGATGCCGGAGTCGGACGGCATGAAGACTGGATTCGTTTGCAGCTCCGGGTTCAATCTGGTCGCCACAGCAACACATGATGGCCGCCGCCTTGGCGCCGTGATCTTTGGCGCCAACAGCGGGAAGCATCGTGTTGATCTGGCGGAGATGCTGCTGATCGATGGCTTTTCCCGGCCTTCAGCTCCGCGCGTCAAGATTCAGTCCATCCCCAATATTCAGACGGGCGGGATCGTGCCGACGGACATGACGAGCCAAGTCTGCAAGCAGAAGCCCATTGCTGTGGCAATGTCGAAGGATCTCGGTGGTTGGGGCATATCTTTCGGAGCTTATGAGTCTTCTGCGACCGCTGACATGGCGCTGCGCGGGAGAATGCTGAGCAAATCGGGTATGGAATTGCCTGGAACACCAGGAATCGTCCGCCTTCCGGAAAAACGTGGATTTCTTGCCGCGATGTGGAACCTGAACCAGCCACTGAGCGAGGCTGCTTGCGTTCGTTACCGCGCAGAAAAAGCACCGTGTGAGGTGATACCACCCGAGACATTCGCGCGCATTGCGGCATTGGTGCCGGACCCTGTAAAGCCGCCTGCGCCCGTCGCCGATCCCGAGGGGGACGAGGTCAGCAAGGTGACGAAACCGCCCGTGCGCAAGAAGAAAAAGAAGAACTGACGAGACATGATCAACCGGGCGGGACTGGGGATTGCCTGCGCGCTTGGTGCTGCCGCTCTTTATGGCCTGGTTCCCATTTTCGTCCGCACCGCCATAGAGGGCGGCGTATCACCCATCGAGAGCACGCTTTTCCGTACCTTTGTGATTGCCATCGTGTTCGCAATTCTTGCCGTTGCCAAGAGTGAACCGCTCTCGGTTCCAAAAGGTGCGTGGCCCAGCTTCATCGGCCAGGCCATCGCCACATTCTTCGTCTCCGTCGCCTACCTGGCCTCGGTGCAGTTCATTCCGGTCGGTCTCGCCGTGATCATCTTCTATCTCTTTCCGGTGCTGATCATGCTGCTGGCGCCACTGGTTGAAGGGCGCAATCCAGGGCTCCTCCGGATCCTGATCGCCATTCTCGCTTTCTGCGGACTGGCGGTCGCCGTAGGGCCGAGCTTCGACAGTCTCGATATCCGCGGAATCCTCCTTGCGGCAATGGCTGCGGCAGGCGCAACGCTGCAGTTCTTCTCTGGCCGGGCCATTTCACGCTACATGACGCCGGCAAGTTTTGGCAGCCTGGTCCATGTCATGATCCTGCCGCCCATTCTGCTGATCTCCCTCATCGTTGGGCATGGGTCTCTGAATTTCTTGCCCGGAGGTTCGGCCACGAACCTCGGCCTCGCATTCATGTGCGGGGTGGCCGCTGTCTATGTGGTCGGCTACCTTGGGCACATGCTCTCGCTCCGGTTTTCGCCAGCCTCCACTGTCGCCCCGTTCTATAATCTGGAACCCGTCGTTGCCACGTTAACCGCAGCCGGAATCCTTGGTGAACGACTTTTGATTAATCAGTATGCCGGAGGCGGGCTCGTTCTCGCCGCTCTTGTGGCATCCAGCCTGCTCGGAAGATGGAAGAAATAGCAGTATGTCCCACGCCCCCATTCCCGTAGCAATCCTCACCGGTTTTCTTGGTGCGGGAAAGACCACACTGTTGAATTATCTGCTGAAAGACCCGTTCCTGAGCGATGCGGCAGTCATCATCAACGAATTCGGCGACGTCGGCATCGATCACCTGCTGGTTGAGCGGGCGGATGAGAACGTCATCGAGATGGCATCGGGCTGCCTGTGCTGCACCATTCGCGGCGACCTGATCGACACAATACACGACCTGCTGGCCCGGCGGGGCCGGGGAGAGATCAAGAGCTTCAACCGCGTGCTCATCGAAACGACAGGCCTGGCAGATCCTGCGCCCGTCCTCCACGCCGTGATGAGCGAGCCGGGACTTCTTGCCGCCTGCCGCCTGGAGGGCGTCATCACCGTCGTGGACGCCTTCAACGGCATGGCGACCCTCGATGCCCACCCCGAAGCGGTGAAACAGGTGGCGGTGGCAGATCGTATCGTGCTCACCAAGGTCGATCTTCTGGTCGGCCGCGAAGGCGAAGACATGTTGTTTGCCATCATTGGCCGGCTCCGGAAGCTCAATCCCGCGGCCCGCCTCCTGACCACACACCGCAATGAGGCGACGGCCGAGCGGCTGTTCACCATGGGGCTCTTCGACCCCAAGACCAAGACAGCTGATGTCCAAGGCTGGCTCGCCGCCGAGGCCTACGAAACGGGGGAGAAGCGGGGCCGGCGCCACCGTCATTCACACGACCACGCAGGCCATCATCAGCATGATGTTTCCCGCCATGACGACCACATCCGGTCCTTCACCTTCATCGATGACAATGCCATCAGCCCGCATGGCCTAGAACTGTTCATGGAGCTGCTGAAGTCCTACCACGGGGCCAATTTGCTCAGGATGAAGGGCATCGTGAAGGTCTCTGACGATCCGTTGCGTCCGGTGGTCCTGCACGGGGTTCAGCACGTATTTCATCCGCCAGTCAGGCTTGCGGCCTGGCCGGACGAAGACGAACGGACCCGCCTCGTGTTTATCGTCAAGGATATCGAGAAACCGATGATCGAGGGGCTGTTCCGGGCGTTTACAGACCAGATTGCGGGTGGAGCGGATGCTTTCACCGACAAGACACTTTCTCTCAACAGGTAACGGCACAATGACTCTCAAGCTCTATGGACTTTCCAAGTGCTCAACCTGCCAGAAGGCAATTGACTGGCTGGACGAACATAAAATCAAGCACAGCTTTTCCGACGTCAAAGAACACCCGGTCACCAAGGATCAAGTTGCAGCGTGGTCGAAGGCGCTGGGTGGCTGGGAAAAGATGATCAACAGGGCGGGCTACACCTGGCGCGGCCTGCCGCCTGAGAAGACGGCAAACCTTACCGAGGCCAGGGCCGTCAGCCTGGCGGTCGAGAACCCCTCGCTCATCCGCCGCCCGCTGATCGAGCACAAGGACGGCGCAGTGACGGTGGGATTCTCCAAAAAGATTCAGGACCTTTTTTCCTGAGGAACGGCCGGGGACACCCGGCCCCTTCTTGCGTCAGCCGCGCACCAGAGGGCGCGTCATGCAGGTCGGCCCGCCCTCGCCCTTTCGGCAGATGTCATAGCCCTCGATGACCTCGACCTTGACGCCCGCAGCCTTCATGCGGCGCTCGGTCTCGGGATTGCCTTCCACCATCATGGCGTGGCGTGGACCCAGAGCCAGGACATTGCAGCCCATGGTGTCGAACTCCTCCGCCGGCACCTCCACGAATTTGATGCCGCGGGATTCCAGGAACTCGATCTGCCGGGCAGCCATCAGAGGCGGATAGACAACGGCAAGGTCATGATCGAGCGGCGACAGACAGGACATCAGGTGGAAGACGTCCGAGCGGCCCTTGTAATGCGGCATATCAAACCAAAGGATTTCAACATCAGGGCCAGCAAGTTCGCCCAATTGGCGAAGACCCTCAAGATTGGTTCGATAGCCGACACCCGCCAGCAATGTATACCGGTCGATCCACACAAGATCTCCCCCCTCGACCTTGCCCTCGCCGGTGATTTCGCCTGCGATCGGAAAGCCAAGCTGCCCAAGAACAGCACCATTAATCTCTGATTCCTTCCGCCGCTGCAACTTGCCCATGCGGGGTTTAACCAGTCCGCGCGGCGTCACAATCAATGCATCATGGGTGTAGATTGAATCCAGTGTCAGCCCGGGCGCGGGCGGCAGTTTGATAACCTCCGCGCCGCTGGCAGTGAGGATCTCATCTACGACTGCATATTCTTTGAGTGCATTGGCAAGGTTCGGACGCGAATGGAAGTTCAGATCCTTCCATTCCGCATCAATCTTGGCGTCATCAACGAAGGCAGCCGTGACATCGCGGATTGCCACTTTCTTCAAGGGACCCCAGTTGTTGAAGGCACCGAAATCAAAGGTCATTTTCGTCTGATCCTGAATATGAGGGCGCCGCCATCCTTCGCCTGCTCCAGAAGCGTGTGGCCCTGCTCGTTGCAGAAGTGAGGCATGTCTATGGCGGACATGGGGTCTGTGGCAATGACCTTGAGTATGGCACCAGAATCCATGGCGTCCAGGCGCTTGCGGGCCTTCAGCACGGGCAGAGGGCAGAGCAGCCCAGACAGATCCAGCGTGATTTCGGAATGATTTTCAGACATGGTCAGGCTAGACGGTAGCATTGGTGTGAAAGGAGTTACAGACTTGCCAGAGCTTCTGACGAAACTGTCCTTCGAAGGCACCGTGGACCTGCTGCTTGCCAACCCGGACCGGAGCCAAGGTCTCGAAAAGCAAAGGGTCCGCGACGCGCGCTTCTTGTTTACAGGGATGGAAGGCGACTGCCACGGCGGCCTTACACGAAAGTCCGACAGCCGCATGCTGAAGCAATACGTCCGAAACACGGAAGTGCGCAATTCACGGCAGGTTTCAATACTCTCCGCGGAAGAACTTGCAGAGGTGGCTGAACGCATGGGAATCCCCGCCGTTCGGCCAGAGTGGGTGGGCGCCAACATGATCATTCACGGGGTTCCAGACTTAACCCTGTTGCCGCCGTCATCACGGATGAAGTTCCCGTCGGGTGCAATGCTCGTTGTCGATGCCGAGAACCATCCCTGCCGTTACCCCGCTGACATCATTGCCGAGCATCACCCGGAAGCAACAAGGGGATTTGTTTCGGCAGCAATGCACAAGCGTGGCGTTGTTGCCTGGGTTGAAGCTGAAGGGAGCATCCAGCAGGGAGACAAGATCACCATCTGGATTCCACCACAGCGCATCTACGCACACGGATGACCATTGCGGCTGTTATCGTTGCGGGTGGGCGTTCCTCCCGGATGGGGCGTGAGAAGGCTTTTGCCACGGTTCGGAACCGGACGATCATTTCCCGCATCATCACCCAGCTTACGCCGCAAGTTGACAGAATACTCATCAATGCCAATGGTGGCGAGGAGAGGTTTTGGGAGTTTGGGCTTCAGCTCATTGCAGATGTCCTGCCTGCCAGAACTCCGCTTGCGGGGCTGCATGCCGCTTTAAGCGCTGCTGGGGTACGAGGCTTTCACGCGGTGCTCACTGTTCCATCGGACGCGCCGTTCCTTCCTGCTGATCTCGTCCTGCGCCTTAAGTCATCTTGTGAAGACGCGGCGATCGCATCATCCGGGGGGCAGCAGCATTTTCTCACGGGGCTGTGGTCACCCAAGTTACGGCAGACCCTCGAGCTGGCGCTGGGACAGTCTCAGCCGCCGCGGCTCCAGGACTGGGCGAGGAGTTGCAGAGCGGCCGTCATCGACTGGCCCATGGAACCCTATGACCCGTTCTTCAACGTCAACACGCCTGAGGAGCTTGCGGAGGCAGAGCGTATTGCGGCAGAGTTCGGGCTATGAATAGGGTAATCGGTGTTGCGGGCTTCAAGAATGCGGGCAAAACCACACTGGTGGAGAAGCTCGTCACTGAGCTCACACTGCGCGGCCATCGCATCTCAACTGTGAAACACGCGCATCATTCTTTCGATATCGACCATGAGGGACGTGACAGTTTCCGTCACCGGAAGGCGGGTGCTTCGGAGGTCGCAGTGGTATCAAGCCATCGCTGGGCGATCATTCATGAGTCGCGCGGGGACAGGGAACCAACACTGGACGAGATACTTGCCAAGCTCGCGCCCTGTGACCTCGTCATTGTCGAAGGATACAAGCGTGACACGCATGACAAGATCGAAGTCCGCAATATCGAACTCACGCATCCTCAGCTCGCCGGAGATGACCCCACGGTCGTCGCCATTGCTGCGAATGGTCCGTTGCGCGATGCGCCGGTTCCGGTATTCGACAGGGACGATGTTTCTGCTCTTGCCAGCTTCGTCGAACAGCATTCGGGTTTGACATGACCCCGCAGCACATTACGGATTTCTGGGAGGAGGCTGGAGAGGGGCGCTGGTTTACCAAGGACGATGCCTTTGACGGTGCACTGAAGGTCCGCTTCAGCAGTGCACTGGCTAAGGCTCGCTTGGGCGAATTCGATCACTGGGGCAATACACCGGAAGGTGCCCTTGGTCTGGTCCTGTTGCTTGACCAGGTCTCACGCAACATCAATCGGGGCAGTTCTCTGGCCTTTGCGGCAGATACCAAGGCACTCCGGATGGCGAAGAGATGGATCGGTCAGGGATATCATCAGAAGCTCATCCCTCCGCGGGCCCGCTGGCTCATCATGCCCTTCGAGCATGCCGAGGATCTTGATGCACAGCGCCGCGGCGTTGCCCTGTTCCAAACCATGGGCCTTTCAGAAATGGCGCATTGGGCACAGGTCCATCTCGAAATCATCGCCCGGTTCGGACGTTTCCCGCACCGGAATGCCTTACTTGGCAGGGTGTCGACGCCCCAGGAGCTGGCCTTCCTCAAAGCAGGCGGTTTCGCGGGCTAGTGTCGGAATCCGCCCTGTCCCGGTCGTTCCGCCTCACGACTGTTGAATCCACCTCACTATTGTGCCCTCAATTCCATTTTCGGGCTCTTTGAGGGATTTCACCCATGAAAACACATGCGCGCGTGGTCGTTATCGGCGGGGGCGTGGTGGGCGTCGGTACGCTCTACCACTTGGCCAAGAAGGGCTGGAGCGACGTCGTTCTGATCGAGCGCAAGGAACTGACCTCGGGCTCAACCTGGCATGCCGCTGGCCTGCTGCCACTGTTCAACCTGTCTTATTCGGTCGGCCAGATCCACAAATACTCAGTCAAGCTCTATGACTCCCTCGAGGCGGAGACCGGGCAGCATGTGGGCTTCAAGAAAGTATCCAACATCCGCCTCGCCCGAACCAAGGACCGCTGGGACGAGTTCATGTATTACGCCGGCGTTGCAGAGACGATCGGCATCAAAGTTAATATGCTGACGCCAGCTCAGGTGAAGGAAATTTGGCCGCTGTGCGAGACCGAGGGTCTCATCGGCGCCATTCAGCACCCGGATGACGGCTACATTCAACCGGCCGACCTGACACAGGCCATGGCCAAAGGTGCGCGAACCCGCGGCGCCGAGATCTATCGCAACACTACGGTTACCGGCATCGAACAGAAAGCCAATGGCGAATGGCTGGTGAAAACCGACCAGGGAGATATTACTTGCGAGCACGTCGTTTCAGCGACTGGCAATTTTGCCCGCAAGACCGGCGCTCTGGTGGGTCTCGACATCCCCGTGATCCCCGTCGAGCACCAATATATCGTTACCGAACCCCATCCGCTCATACGGGAGCGCCAGGCTAAGGGTCTCCCCGAAATGGGCGTGCTCCGCGAGGCCGACAGCTCCTGGTACATGCGGGAAGAAAACGGGGGCCTGTTGCTTGGACCCTACGAACACGGTGCCCCCTGTTGCTATATGGATGCGCCTTCCGACCAGAGCGAATATGAACTCTTCCAGGAAGATCTGGACCGGCTCGCTCCCCACATCGAGACAGCCATCGCGCGCGTTCCGGCCTTCGGCGAAGTCGGCATCAAGAAGGTCTACAATGGTGCCATTGCCTATACGCCCGATGGGTCGCCGATCATCGGGCCGGCCTGGGACAAACGGAATTTCTGGCTGAACGAAGGGCACTCCTTCGGGGTGACGGCGTCTGGTGGCGCAGGCTGGCAATTGGCGGAATGGATCGTGGAGGGTGAGCCCTCCATTGACATGATGGGCGTGGATCCCCGGCGCTTTGGCCCCTATGCGACGCGGGGATATCTGAAGGTCAAGAACGAAGAGGCTTACGCCAACGTCTTCACACCGCATTATCCGGATGAGGAGCGCTCAGCCGCACGTCCCCTCAAGCGCACACCGGTTTATGACCGGATGAAGGATCTGGGCGCCGTTTTCGGCTCCGTCTATGGCTGGGAGCGCCCCGGCTGGTTTGCACCCAAGGGCTATGCCCTCACAAAGGAAGAAATCAACAGCCCCGATGTTCTGACCAACCACAATTATGCTCCGCCCACGGATGATGGGCGGATCGTGGAGAAATGGTCCTTCCGGCGGTCGAATTACCTGCCATTCGTCGGCGAGGAATGCCGCAACGTGATGAACAATGTGGCAATCCAGGACATGTCGGCGTTTGCGAAGATGGAGGTTTCCGGTCCTGGCGCACGTGAGTGGCTTGAGTCCATTCTCGCCAACAAGATTCCGAAAAAACAAGGCCGCATTGCGCTCTGCCATTTGCTGACGCCGCGCGGAGGTGTGCGCTCGGAATTCACGGTCTATGAGTGGGCGCCGGGCCGCTTCTACCTGGTCTCTGCCGGTGGCTATGAACGCCATGACCATGATTACCTCCGGAAGCTCTGCCCTGCTGATGGCTCCGTGCGGCTGAACGCAATCACCACCCGGTTCGGTGTTCTGGTGCTGGCGGGGCCGAACTCGCGCAAGGTCTTGCAGAAGTTGACCGATGCGGATCTCTCAAATGACGCTTTCCCGTGGCTTTCCGGCAAGGAGATCAGCGTCGGACACACTACGGCCCATGCCCTGCGGGTGAATTTCGTAGGAGAGCTCGGCTGGGAATTCCACCATCCGATCGAACAGCAGATTGCCTTGTTTGACCTCCTCATGGATGCGGGCCGGGAATTCGGCATCCGCCCCTATGGCATCAAGGCCATGTCGTCTCTTTCGATCGAGAAGAGCTACCGGCTTGTGCCGCGCGAGCTCTCGATCGAATACAATGCCTATGAGTCGGGACTTGACCGCTTCGTGCACCCCAACAAGGGCCAGTTCATTGGGCGTGATGCATTGGTGGAGGCAAAGCAGAAGGGTCTCTCCTGGAATTTCGTGACGATGGACGTTCATGGTGTAACGGACGCCGATTCGGACGCCCGCGGTTCTGAGCCCATCTATAGCAAGGGGCAGCTGATCGGGCGCGCCACCAATGGTGGCTATGGCTTCCGTGTGAATAAATCGCTGGCCCTCGGCATGGTGCGTCCAGAATTCTCGGCGGTCGGCACGGAACTCGAAATCAAGATTCTTGGCAAGGTGTTCAAGGCTGTTGTAATCGCCGAGAGCCCATATGACCCAGACAACAAGGCGTTGCGCGCCTGATTCATGCGTAGCTGCCAAACAGTGGGCCGTGCCAGCAGGTGCGGCCCATTGAAGTTCTAGGCAGGGGTCGGCAGGCGTTGCAGAAATTGTGGGGCGCGAGCAAACAACTGAGTTGAACGGAGCGAATCAGAACCGCCACATGCGTGCAGCAACACCAGGATACGGAACGGGAATCCTGTTCGTGATAAGCGCCACGGTGGGCTGGAGCCTGGCGGGTGTCTTCGTGCGTTTTTTGCCGGGGCTCGATGGCTGGCAGATAAATTGCTGGCGCGGATTCTGGATGTCGGTCTTCCTGCTCGTTTATCTGGTGGCGGTGTATGGCCGGGAGACATTGGGGAAATTCCGCGCCATTCCCGTTTTCGCCCTGCTTGCAACCGCAGCCTTCTTTACCGCGGGCTCTACACTTTATGTCACGTCGCTGACACTCGCCGGAACGGCGACCGTGTCAGTGATCGGTGCATTGTCACCGATCTTCACGGGGCTGCTGAGTCCCTGGATCACCCATGAGCGCCCTTCGCTCGCATCCTGGGCTGCGGCAATCATGGCTCTGGTTGGTGTGGGGGTCATTGCATGGGACAGCATCACGGGTGGCAATCTTCTCGGCATACTCGTGGCGCTCATGGTGCCTATCTCCTTTGCAGGTCAAACCGTTACGCTGCGGCGATTCCGAAGCTTTGACATGGTGCCCGCCATCTGCGTGGGCGGGTTCGCGACATTCTTCATTGCCGGGGTGATGGGATACATCTTTGGCGGCCATGCAGGTGGAGGCTTCGAAGTCGGTCCACTTCAAGTCCTGCTTCTTGCCTTGATGGGTCCACTGCAATTGTCCATTCCCTTAGTGCTGTATGCCAGGGGCGCCCAAGCGGTCCCTGCTGTGACATTGTCCCTCGTGGTCATGCTGGACGCGGTTCTCAATCCTTTCTGGAGTTGGCTGGGGGTGGGCGAAGTTCCCAGCAACGCCGCCTTCATCGGAGGTGCAATCATCATTAGTGCTGTGGCGATCTCCATCTTCGGTGACCGCTGGCTGAACGGGCGGCGGAGTTCGACCTGATGCGCAGCTCCACTGCGACGCTCATCGGTTTCACCGCGGTGCTGATGTGGGCGCTGCTGGCACTAATGACAGCCGCGAGCGGCAATGTGCCGCCATTTCAGCTTGCAGCACTGACCTTTCTGATAGGCGGGACAATTGGTGCCGTGACATGGCCCTTCCGGAAGGGCGCCATTGGCGCTCTCCGCCAGAGTTGGCGGGTGTGGCTTCTCGGGGTTGCCGGCCTGTTCGGATATCACTTCGTCTATTTCAGCGCCATACGCGCCGCGCCGCCGGTCGAAGTCAGCCTCATTGCATATCTATGGCCACTGTTTCTCGTCGTGTTCTCGGCCTTCCTTCCGGGCGAGCGGATCAGGGTGCACCATGTAGCCGGCGTTGCACTGGGCCTTGCAGGCGCAGTCGTCATCATCACCGGCGGCAAGGGCTTCTCGCTATCCCACGGCTTCACAACGGGCCATGCTCTGGCCTTTCTCTGTTCAATCATCTGGTCAGGCTACTCGGTTTTGTCACGGCGGTTCGGACAGGTGTCGACTGACGTCGTGGCTGGTTTCTGCTTGATCACTGCGCTTCTGTCTGCCGTCTGCCATCTGGTGTTCGAAACCACGGTGTGGCCTACGGATGCGTTGCAGTGGGGAGCCATTCTGGGACTGGGGCTGTTTCCCGTTGGAGCCGCTTTCTACACATGGGACTATGGCGTGAAGCACGGAGACATCATGGTGCTCGGAGCTGCCTCCTACGCATCTCCGGTGCTTTCCACGCTTGTGCTCGTCATTGCCGGATTTGCGCCATTTGCCTGGCCCGTGGTGGTGGCATGCCTTCTTATCACAGCCGGTGCCGTGGTCGCAGCCAAGGATATGCTGCTCAGGCGCGCGACTAGCTGAAGGAATCTTTCCTTTGGCGGAGTTCGGCAAAGACCTCCTCATCCGTGGCGTCATTCATCCCCAGCCCAGCCCTGATCTCCTGACTTCCTGTGCGGAGGAAGGGGTTTGTTGCAAGTTCGGCACCGATGGTTGACGGGCATGTCATCTTGCCGGCCGCCCGCAGCCCGGAGATTTCCGCCGCGCGCTCTTGCAAGGAGACGTTTCCCGGTTCGACAGACAATGCAAAGCGGGCGTTCGACTGGGTGTACTCGTGCCCACAAAAGAGCATCGTGCCAGGTGGCAGCGATTTAAACTGACTGACGGAGCGGTACATGTCTTCGAGAGTGCCCTCGAATACCCTTCCACAGCCCAGCGAGAACAGCGTGTCACCGGCGAATGCGGCGTTCTCCGCAGGCATGATGTAGGCGACATGGCCTAGCGTGTGCCCGGGGCAATCCCAGACCAGAATCTCACGATCAGCCCAGGTGAAAGTGTCCCCACCCGTAACTTCTCTTCTAATGCCAGGAATTTGCGCGGCCTCATGTCTCGGCCCGGTAATATTGCACCCATAGCGCTGCTGGAGAGCAATGTTTCCTTCGACGTGATCGCCGTGGTGATGAGTCGTCAGAATGTCCGTGAGCGTCCAGCCAAGGCGATCCAGCTGCCCTTCGACGGCAGCAGCGTCAGGCGCGTCGATGGCGGCAGTGGCGCCAGTCTTGCCGTCATGTAGAAGAAGGCCATAATTGTCAGAACGGCAGATAAACTGGTGAAATGCGAATTGGCTCATGGCAGTGATCAACCCCTTGGTCGTCTTCGATGAACTGTTTACCACCTGGAGATAAGCATTATTCCGATGGACATCGTTGATCTTCGGGAATTCTATGGCAGCAAGCTGGGTTTGGCCACCCGCCGTTCTTTGGCCGCGCGGCTCCGGCCGCGGTTTTCCGGCCTGACGGGTGCGACGGTGATGGGGCTTGGCTTTCCGATGCCGTATCTGGCCGACTGCGTGGGCCAACCTGCTGCCCAGCTTGCTTTCATGTTGGCGCGCCAGGGCGTGTTTCGCTGGCCAGAGGAGGGAGCGGTGCAGTCTGCTCTGGTCGATGAATGTGATCTGCCGCTGCTTGAAAGTGTCGTCGACGTGGCCCTCGTTGTCCACGGTCTCGAGTTGACTGACGCCCCCCAGGACATGCTTCGGGAGGTCTGGCGGGTGCTGGCACCACAGGGCCGCCTCTTTCTGGTTGTACCCAACCGGCGCGGGGTTTGGGCACGGTTCGACTCTTCGCCATTCGGCCACGGGCAGCCATTTTCCAAACCTCAGCTTTCTGCCCTACTCAAGGAAAACCAGTTCTCGGTCGTGTCGTGGTCCTATGCACTGTATTTTCCGCCATCTACCAGCAGCACCTTGCTTTCCGCGGCCCCCGCCATCGAAGCGATGGGTTCCCGGCTGATGCAGGCGCTGTCTGGCGTGATCATCGTTGAGGCCGTCAAGCAGGTTTATGCCGTGGCCACAGGCAAGCGAGCGCGCCGGCTGGCGCCCCGGGGGCGGCCGGCCCTGGCCACTGCTCCGGCCAAGGGCGCATGGCGGCATCCCTAGGACAGGATTGCATTTTCAGGGCTGGCGCCTATGAATAGCCCGCCCCGGCGGCATAACCGCCAGCCATAAGCGAGCCCGCCGATCGATGACTGCCTCGAGCCCCGACATCCCACTCGTTGCCCTGCGCCGCGAGATCGATCTGATTGATGATCAAGTGCTGCACCTGCTCATACAGCGCTTCGTGGCCACGGAGAGGGTGCGGGCTTCCAAGGCGCAGGATGGAACCATCAGTTCCTCGCCATTCAGGCCTGCCCGTGAGGCGGTCATCATGCGCCGCCTCACTGCGGAATCGGAGGGCAGGCTGCCTCCCGAACTTCTGGTGCGTCTTTGGCGTGTCATCTTGTCAGCCTCCATCCAGTTACAAGCACCTGTCACCTTGCACATGGATGCCGCTCTGGGGCAGGACCTCAGCACGCGCATATTGATTGCTCAGCACTTCTGCGGCATGGCGGTGGTCTTGCATCCCAGTCCGAAAGATGCACTTGCGGCGCTGCTGACGGCGCAAGGCGATCTTGCAGTTATCGCGACGAGTTCTGATTGGGCTCAGGGCTTCGCCCCCCGGGAAAAGGGTGGAGCTCAGGTGATCGGAACTCTTCCGGTTCTCATGCATGGCAATCAGCCGCAGCTCCTCATCTTCGGCCATGCCGAGCCCCAGGCGAGTGGAGATGATGAGACGCTCGTACTGATTCCGGGCCAGGACCTGGACATCGTATCCAACCTCTGGCAGGCGCACTCCGGCACTTATACTCTCGTTAGCTTGCCTGGTTTTCTCGAAGCTGCTGCTCCACTGCTACATGACGTTCTCACTCGTTTTCCGGGGGCCCGCATTGCTGGGAGTGCCCCGCGGCCACTCAAGGTATTTCCATGACACGCACGAACCAGAACCACCCCCAGCCCAAGCCCGGCATTCTTGAAATTGCAGCCTATGTTCCGGGAAAGAGTGGCGCCAAAGGTTCGAAGGTCCACAAGCTGTCTTCCAACGAGTCTCCCATTGGAGCCAGCCCTAAAGCACTGGAAGCCTATAGTGCGGCCGCGAACACGCTTGAGCTCTATCCGGATGGATCCGCTGCCATCCTGCGCTCCGCAATCGCCAACCGCTTTGGGCTTCTTGCAGAAAACATCGTCTGCGGGGCCGGGTCTGATGAGCTTTTGCAGCTCCTCGCCCATGCTTATCTTGGGCAAGGTGACGAAGCGATCTACAGTCAGTACGGATTTCTTGTCTATCCGATTGCCATCCAATCAAATGGCGCAACGGCTGTTGTTGCGCCTGAGAAAGATTACCTGGCGGATGTCGATGCGATTCTGTCATGCGTGACAGAGAGAACGCGCATGGTCTTCATTGCCAATCCAAACAACCCCACTGGTCGTTATCTGCCCTTCAGCGAGGTAAAGCGCCTGCACGCGGGTCTACCTTCGAGTGTTCTGCTGGTACTGGATGCAGCGTATGCCGAATATGTGCGCCGCAACGATTATGAGGCCGGGATAGAGCTGGTCGCGACATCCGGCAATGTGGTGATGACACGGACCTTCTCGAAAATACACGGATTGGCAGCCCTGCGCCTGGGATGGGCCTATTGTCCTGCCCATGTGGCAGATGTTCTGAACCGTGTGCGTGGTCCCTTCAATATCAGCGCCCCGGCCATTGCGGCGGGAGCTGCGGCCATCGTTGATCAAGACTTTGTTGAGCGTGCGATTGCGCACAATGAAGAATGGCTTCCCTGGATGACTGCGGAAATCGCCGCTCTCGGGCTTGAGGTCACGCCCAGTTGCGGAAATTTCGTGCTGGTGCATTTCCCGGCGGATACGAAGCAAAACGCCCACGCGGCCGATATTTGGCTGCAGGAGCGTGGCTTCGTTGTCCGCCGCATGGACGCCTACGGCCTGCCTGGTGCCCTGCGCATAAGCATCGGCACGGAAGAGGCAAACCGCGGACTGGTCGCAACGCTGAAGGCTTTCCTGTCATGACAGTGCTGTTCGAGCGCGTAGCTCTCATTGGCATTGGCCTCATTGGCTCATCTCTGGCCCATGTCATGCGCAGCAAGGGGTTGGCCGGCGAGATTACTGGCTATGCAAAAAGCGAAGCGACACGTGCCAAGTCAGTGGAACTTGGGCTTGTGGACAGGGTCTTCGACAGCGCAGCAGACGCAGTGAGAGATGCAGATCTTGTCATTCTGTGTTCACCCGTCGGCACCTACGGCGCGCTTGCTCAGGAGATCGGTCCGGCGTTGAAGCCTGGCGCACTGCTCACCGACGTTGGGTCCGTCAAGGGTGCAGTGGTGCGCGATGTACTGCCCCATCTCCCGCCGGGCGTGAATTTTATTCCGGGCCATCCCATAGCGGGAACAGAGCAGTCCGGTCCGGAGTCTGGTTTCGCCGAGCTCTTCATCAATCGTTGGTGCATTCTGACGCCGCTGCCCGATTCGGATGCCAAGGCGGTCGAAGCTCTTACAGGGTTCTGGCGCGCGTGCGGCTCGAACGTGGAGAATATGACACCGGAGCATCATGATCTTGTGCTGGCCATTACCAGTCATCTGCCTCATCTCATTGCCTATAACATTGTTCTGACTGCGGCCGATCTTGAGGAAGTCACATCCTCCGAGGTGATCAAATACTCGGCTGGCGGTTTTCGCGATTTCACCAGAATTGCCGCATCCGACCCGACCATGTGGCGAGATGTATTCCTTAACAACAGGGAAGCGGTTCTCGAAATGCTGGGACGCTTCTCAGAAGATCTTTCCGCCCTCCAGCGAGCCATAAGGTGGGGTGATGGCGAGACGCTGTTCGATGTCTTCACCCGCTCCCGCCAGATTCGGCGCAGTATCATTGCGGCGGGTCAGGACACTGCCGCACCAGATTTCGGGCGTAACCCGCCCAAAGCTCAATAAATTGCTGTGAGGTCAGCGATCTTGAAAGGCCCAATATAGAGTGCGCCATCCTGTGCGATGACGGGCGCCTTTGCGGCATTGCCCAGAAGCCCAAGCATGGTCTTGAGATTGGATATTTGCGCGGCAGACAACGTCAGATGTGGCGCGAGTACGGCAAGAAGGCCGCTGATATCATTGGTTTCGGTGTCCAGCTTTCCCGTGATGCGGTGATTTGAGTCAAGCCTCAGCGTTCCAGAGCCCCAGTAACGCAGAGTTCCCTGCTGCAATTCAAACTTTTGGACCTTTAACGTCTGATCCTGCACGACGGAGCTGAGCAAGCTGCCACTGTCCACGGTTAGCGGTACGTGGTCCGGACTTTGATATTCCAGACCCGTGATGGTGATTGCCAAGTCCATTCCCTCCGTGGGAGACGGGCGTGTACTCAGCATGAGTTGCTTCAGTTTTCCGAACCCGGAGACCGAGAGTGCCGGTAGTTCAAGCGAAACGGTGGGCACTTCCTCGGCTTTGAAGGTGATGGCGGCAAATACGCGTTGGTGATCGACTTTCGTGGGCGAGAGGCCCAGTCCGGAGACAGTCGTCGGACCGTCGAGAAGGGCCGCAATCTGCCAAGGCGCATAGGCGAGGGCGACGAGGAGCAGGTTACTGGAACGAAGTTCTGCCCGGCCGACAATTGTTGCAACAGGTGAACGGCATGAGTACTCCAGGTGGAAGGGATAGCCACCCCAGTCTTCCTGTGTGCAGGAAAGCGCCGCTCCCTGATTGGCCAGGATTTCGCGCTCAGCGGCAAACCGCTCTTTCGCAATGCCGAGGGCGACGAACCAGCAAATGGACCAGATCAAGGCAAGGACGAGGACAATTCCCAAAGGCAGGAACATCCTCCAGGAGCTGGGCGCGGCATTGGGCATTTGATCTTGGATCGGCTTTTGCGTTAGTCAGACCATCACAATGGATCAGTTCTGGATTTTTGGCTATGGCTCACTGATGTGGCGGCCGGGCTTCACCCACGCCGGGATTGAAGCTGCGCAGGTCCATGGCTACCACCGCAGTCTCTGTGTCTATTCCTTCGTTCACCGGGGCACACCGGAAGAACCTGGCCTCGTTCTAGGTTTGGACCGTGGAGGTTCATGCCACGGCATGGCTTTCAGCGTTCTTCCCGAACACTGGGCGGAAACGCTCGACTATCTCAGGGGACGAGAGCAGGTGACGTCCGTCTATATCGAGAAAACAAAGAACATCAGGCTGCTTGAAAGTGGCCGCACGGTGGAGGCAGTTACTTACGTCGTCGACAGGAGCCATCGTCAATACGCGGGCGTTCTCGATGAAGCACTGTTGGAACATCATGTCCGCAAGGGGCACGGTATCTCCGGACACTGCATCGACTATGTCATGAGTACTGTGGCGCACCTCCGCGAGATGAAAATTCATGACCCGGGGCTGGAGCGCCTGGCAAAAAGGCTTGAGCTTCAGGCGGCAAGCAGCTCAAGTTGACAGGGCTTCTGGTAGGCGCGCCTCTCTGGCGCACTTTGAACGGAAGAAACGAGTGCAGCCTGAAGGTCGCGCAATACCTTGTCCGCAGCCTCAGCATCGCGCGCTAACAGGTGAACATGGATTTCGAAATCTGCGTCTCCACGGATTTGGGCTGACGGAAGTAATCCATCACCACCGAACAGTCCCACTAAAAACGCTTGCCGCACACCTTCGACCTTCCGAACGAGAACATAAATTGCGCCCGCCACCGGCGGGCAGAGGCCGGGCGAATAAATGGAGTGAATATAAGATTGGCCCGACGCGCCGCGCCAATACCAGAAGCGTTCACCGAGGCCGGTTTCCTCGGGCAGAGAAGCGGAGAGGGAGTAGCCATACATCATAGGAACAAATGTAGAACATTCTACTCACCTGTCAAGAGGGTTCAACTACATTTGGAATAGCCGCAGGAGAGGCAGGTGGCGCACCCTTCCTGGAACAGTAAGGTGCCGCTTCCACAGCGAGGACATACGACACCGCTGTGGCCGGCTCGATCTACGAGACCTTGGACCTGATCTGGGTCGAGAAATCCCGTCTCCACCATGTGCCGCTCGATGATGCCCCCAATGGCCGCAAGGAGGCTCGGAACATAGCGCCCTCCCATCCACTGCCCACCACGAGGATCGAACACGGCTTTCAGCTCATCTACGACAAAGGCAACGTCGCCGCCCCTGCGGAACACAGCGGAAATCATTCGCGTCAGCGCCACGGTCCAAGCATAGTGCTCCATATTCTTGGAGTTGATGAACATCTCAAAGGGCCGGCGAATCCCATTCTCAAAAATATCATTGATGGTGATGTAGATCGCGTGATCAGTCTCGGGCCACCTCAACTTATATGTCATGCCTGGCAGCACTTCCTCTCGAGCGCGCGGCCGGCGGTCATCGGTGGCTAGAGTAACCGGGCTCTCAACAGACACCGTCGAGAGGACAGCTCCAGTGACCCCGTTGGGCCTGTAGGTGGTACAGCCTTTGAGACCAAGTTCATAGGCTTCCTCGTAAACGTCCTTGAAATTCTCGAAGGGAAGATGTTCTGGAATATTGATCGTCTTGGAAATCGAACTATCCACATGCTTCTGAACCGCCGCCTGCATCAGGAGATGGGCTGAAGGTGTAAGCTCGTCCGCCGTAATGAAGCTGGACGGCAGCGGAGCCCCTGCGCCGTGCATCTGCCAGAACAGAGATGCGGCAAAATCTGTCACCGTCTCGCTCCGGCGGGAACCATCCGCCTGCAGCACCTTTCGTTCATACCGCACACTGAAGATCGGCTCTATGCCGCTGGAGACGTTGCCAGCGATCAGAGAAATCGTTCCTGTTGGCGCAATGGAGGTGAGGAGGCCATTTCGTAGACCGTGGAACGCAATGGAAGTCCTCAAGTCCTCATCTAGCTCAGTTACGTGTCCACTCGCGCCAAATTCCTGAAAGTCAAATAGCGGGAAGGGACCACGTTCCTGCGCCAGTCGGACGCTCGCCTCATATGCCGCGCGTTCAATTGTCCCCATCCAGCGTCCGGCCGCCTCCGCTGCCTCCCAAGTACCATAGGTCAGGCCGCACATCGCTAGCGCGTCAGCCAGGCCGGTGATCCCTAGTCCGACCCGCCGCTTGGCGAGCGCTTCGGACCGTTGCTGCAAGAGTGGGTATTTCGAAATATCAATCACATTGTCCAGGAAGCGAACGGCGGTCGACGCCGTCTTCCGTAGTTCTGTTTCGTCCAGTTCTGCATCTGCCGCGAACGGGTCTTTGATGAAGCGCGTCAAATTGAGAGAACCCAGCAAGCAGGCACCGTATGGCGGCAGGGGCTGCTCCCCGCAGGGGTTGGTGGCAGCGATTGTTTCGCAATAGGCCAAATTATTCTCAGCATTCACGCGATCAATGAAGATGACGCCGGGCTCGGCATAATCGTACGTGGCCTGCATGATCTGATCCCAAAGCTTTGCGGCAGGGACAATTCTGAACGTGCGTCCCTCAAAGACGAGGGGCCAGTCCGCGTTCGCTTTCACCGCGGCCATGAATGCATCAGTCACCAAGACGGACAGGTTGAAGTTGCGGAGGCGACCCGCCTGCCGCTTTGCAGCGATAAATGCCTCAATATCTGGATGATCACAGCGCAATGTGCCCATCATCGCGCCCCGTCTAGTGCCAGCTGACATGATTGTCTTGCACATCGCATCCCAGACATCCATGAAGCTCAGCGGACCAGAAGCATCCGCGCCAACACCCTTAACCGGAGCACCCTGCGGCCGCAGGGTCGAAAAATCATGGCCGATGCCGCCGCCTTGCTGCATCGTCAGTGCGGCCTCCTTAAGCTGGCTGAAAATTCCATCCAGCGAATCTGGTATCTGGCCCATTACAAAGCAGTTGAAGAGCGTCACCTGGCGTTCTGTACCAGCACCTGCCAGGATCCGCCCCGCGGGCAAAAAACGGTAGTTCTCAAGAATGCGATAGAAGCTGTCCGCCCAAACTCCCCGATCATCCGGCCGCTCTACAGATGAAACAGCGTGCGCAACCCGCCGCCAGCTGTCTTCGATGCTGGTTTCGCCGTCCGAGCCGTCTCCAGGGACGTATCGGTATTTCATTGCCCAGATCTCACGGGATACGGGATCAAGGGATGAATGCTCTAGGCTATCCATTTCAGAACCTCCGGTTACAATTGAGTGTAATCCGGCACGGGCCGCGAGTCGAGTGTTTGTTCTCTATTTGTACCTTCCGTCTCTCAATCGGCCTTCCGAGACAAGTTTAGCCGTCTCGGCTTCGATGGTGTTTTGGAGCCGAGACTGAAAAATCTTTCGGCCGAGCCCCGCTGGAAGTGGCTCGAGGAATGAGATGATGATCGTTCCGGGATGGCGCAGAAACTGGCGGCGCGGCCAGTACAGACCCGAATTCAGCGCGAACGGTACACAAGGTACGTTCAGTTTACCGTAGAGTGCCGCGGCCCCGGGCTTGTAGTCCGGCGGGTCGTCCGGCATGCGCCGCGTTCCTTCCGGCATGATAACGACCTGCCGGTCCATCGCGACAGCCCGTTCGCCGGCGTCCATCAAAGCGCGTAATGCCTGTGTCCCTGCGGAGCGCTCAACCGGGATCATTCTAAACTTGTGAATGAACCATCCAAAGAAGGGGATGTAGGTGAGCTCCTTCTTCAGGACCATTGCCGGATCATCCAGTAGTGGAAGGATGGCAAAAGTCTCCCAGAGGGACTGATGCTTGCCGGCCACAAGGCATGCGCCCTCCGGAATGTTGTTTTGCCCACGTACCTCCATCCGAATACCTGCGATTACACGCAACCAGAACAAGGAGGATTTCGCCCAGATTTGAAGCGCTCTAATTGACCATTTGCGTGGCGTCAAAAAGTAGCCGGAGCCGAGCACCAGAAACAGCACCAGATTGACGTAGAAAATGGTGTTGAACAGCGCGGAGCGGAAATAGATCACGTTATGACACCCAAGCGGCGCATCAGCGTGATGCGGGCCGTGATAAGACAGATCAGAGTCGCCGCAAGGGGAACGGCAAACAGGAAGCCATAGCTCCACACCGCGATGCTCGGTGCAGAAAAGAGCAAGCCGAGGCTTGCAGCAGCGAAGCCACTCTCGCTAGCCCCGCCGAATACCCCAAGCAGGAGGAACGTCGTCAGACCGAGACCGACACCGATGAAACCAGAAAGCAGGCCGGTCCGTAGAAATCTCCCGTCGATCTGCCTCGCGATGTAGCTATCTCTGGCGCCGACGAGATGTAGGAGGTCCACGATGTGGCGATTTGCCTGGAGTACCGCACGCGTGGCGAACACCACGATAGCGATTGCAGATACCGAGATGAGCAGTAGAATGGCATAGGAAAGAACTGACAGCGCCCGGGCCATTCGAGTGAGTTCAGCTTCCCATTTTTGATGGGTGTCGAGCCTTGCACCTCTGACTGCCGACAGTGCTCTCTCAAGAGCCGGTATATCAGGTGGAGATTTGGTGTCCGTGACCACGCGGATCAGGCGGGGGACGGGAAGCCCCTCGAGAGAACGCGTGCCGAGCCACGGCTCAAGCAACCGTGCTCCGGCGGTTTCGTCCAGCACCTCTGCTTCCAGTATGCCGGGAAATTCTGCAAGGATCCGGTAGGCTTTTTCCACTTCCTGGGCGATATCGGTATCTCTTATAATCCGCACCTGCACGGTCATCTCGCGGGAGAGACCGCTGGTCCAGTTCGTGACTGCGCGGTCAACCAGGATGAGTGCGCCGATCGCCAGGCAGGCAAGATAGCTCATCACAGCCATTGTAACCGTGAGGGACGTAAGGGAGGCGACATTGGATGGTATGATCGCGCCCGGCTTCATTGCAAATTCAAGCTCCCTTGCTCAAGATGCAACACAGGGCGTTCCGCTTGCCGCACTAATCCCCTGTCATGGGTTGCAATCAGCATCGTTGTGCCAAGCCTGTTGAGTTCCAGGAACAAGTGAAGCAAACGTTTGGCGAGCAGTGGATCCACATTGCCTGTCGGCTCATCCGCGAGCAGGAGTTGAGGCTTTGCGATAACCGCACGGGCAATAGCGGCGCGCTGCTTCTCGCCCCCGGACAATACTGGCGGCAGGTCTGAAGATTTCTCAGCAAGGCCGACCCAGTCCAGAAGGTCCATAACATCCCGTCTGTAGGACGCTTCCGCCTTTCCAGCAACGCGGAGGGGAAGAGCCACGTTATCATAGGTGGAGAGATGATCGAGCAGCCTAAACTCCTGAAACACAACACCGATCCGGCGCCGAATCGGCGGCAGTCTATTGTGGCTCACGCTTCCGACATTCTCCCCGAAAATGTGAAGGCTGCCGCGTGTGGGCCGTAGCGCGAGGAACAAGAGCTTGAGCAAAGATGACTTACCCGCGCCTGATGGCCCCGTCAGAAAATAGAAGTCACCCGGCCGCACCGCGAAGCTCACGTCCCGCAGGATTTCCGGACCATCGCCATATCTGAGACCGACATTCTCCAGCCGCAGCACGACACTGTACTCCTCTCAATCAGACCCCCTTAAACCATCCCAACTTTAACGGGGCATTAACCCTAACACCCTTTAACTTAAACCACAGCGCGCATTACACACCATTTTAGCCGAGAACCCAATGATCATCCGCTGCCCTTCATGTTCCGCCCGCCGTGATATTCCCAACATTGCTTCTGGCTCAGGCGCCACGCTGGTCGCTTGTCCCTCCTGCGGGCATGATTGGCTAGAAGGAAGTGCAGTTGATGGTTCCGCAAAGCCCACAAGCCCGGAGGAAGCCATTGTCCAGCCTGCATCGGAGCTTCTTCGCTTGATTGATGCAGCAAAGACTGCTCGCAAGGAATTCGACACTCTTCGGCGCCGTCGCCTCCTCCATACTGGCGCGTGGGGAGGGCTCGCGCTTTTCGCCATATGCCCAGCCATCTGGGTGTTTGCGTTTCCAGAGGAGGTCGTCTCTGCATTCCCTGCGAGCATGGCACTTTATGAACAGTTGGACCGTGAGGTGAATATTTATGGAGTAGAGATTCGCCAAATTGACCTCCAGCATCTACTGGTTGACGGAAAAAACATCATTGCCGTCAAGGGAGAGCTTAAGAATGTCTCTTCCACGACGCGCAAAATCCCCTGGCTTCGTTTCGGGCTGAAAGCGAAGGACAGTGGAGAACTCTATCATTGGACCCTTGATACGGAGGCCCGCCCACTGAAACCTGGCGAAACCACGACTTTCGTCACACGACTAGCCGCGCCACCCGAGAGCGCGAACAACGTCGAAATTCGATTTGCCCGCGCGGATGAAATCGGCTCAAATGCTATCCCATGACCGAGCTTAATATTGATGGACACCGCATTGGCGTACTTTTCAGCGAGGCAGAAATTGCAGATCGCGTAAGCGCGATTGCGACCGATATAGCGTCACGGGCACCGACCAACCTGCTAGTGGTTCCCATCCTGAAAGGAAGTTTTGTTTTCGCGGCAGATCTGATCCGCGCGATGCATCATGCAGGTTTATCGCCTGAAGTGGATTTCATGATCCTGTCGAGCTACAAAAAGTCGACTAAGTCCTCTGGCCAAGTAACGGTTTTACGCGACATCGAAACCGACGTTCGTGGACGTGATGTCCTGCTGATAGACGATATTCTCGAATCGGGAAGAACACTAGCCTTCGCCAAGGACCTTCTGGCTGCGCGCGGGGCAAAAGCCACATACACTGCCGTGCTGCTCAATAAACCTGGCCATCTCGCTGCCCATATTGCAGCCGATTTTGAAGGCTTCACCTGCCCAGACAAGTTCGTGGTTGGTTATGGGATGGACATGGCACATCAATTCCGGGAACTGCCTTTCGTCGGGCATGTCATTCCGGCACATCTCGTTTCAGCCTAATCCTGCACCAACGAGGAATGCCGAGGCTGACATCAAGGCGCCGACAAGAAAAGCGGTCAAAACCGCCACAAATAGCCGTCCGGACTCTACTTCGATACGGGTTCTGCGCATTTGAAGTGTGGCACGAAAAGCAAAGGCCTCAAGGTCCTCCCGCGATAAGTGTCGGATTGTCTCAAACGTTCTTTCTTCCATGATATCATCCCGTTTCGGGATGAAAAAGCAATTCTCATGCCAGGAGTCAGTGCCGGAAAAACGCGATGAAACAGGCGAGCGCAATACAAGCTGCGGAGGCCAGTTTCCACTTCCGCTTTCCAAGGTGTCCTGGCAGTTTCATTCCCGCCTGCTGCTCACCGTAGTCCAGTAAGCTTGAACCACAATCCGTCGATGGCTCAAATGGCTCCGGAATCAGAGAAGGCTGCAGAATGACCTCAGTATTTGAATAGTCTCGGCGGCGCCCCGTCACTTGGGAGCGATCCCGGCCAGAAAACTCAGGCACTAGCACAAAGGGGTTTTTCGTGACGGGCGGCACCGGCCGTTCTTTGCTTGCTGGCTGATGAAGAAGGTGGTGAAGCAACAATGGGTCGATTGCAAGGCGCATCAGTTCTGCGGTCTCGTGCTCCG
This sequence comes from Aestuariivirga sp., assembly GCF_965227715.1. Classification (GTDB taxonomy): domain Bacteria; phylum Pseudomonadota; class Alphaproteobacteria; order Rhizobiales; family Aestuariivirgaceae; genus Aestuariivirga. Next base: position 2,615,591 of record NZ_OZ245771.1, read on the forward strand.
CGTTCTGTGCCCGGCTTTGTCCCTGACTGATTTCCTGAAGCATATCTGCATTCACAGAGCTCTCTGCATTACTCTGCCGCATCGCCCCCGCCGATCCAGTTGGTTCGGATATCTTCCTTCCTTACATAGTTCAGTTGCTGCAGGAGCACTTGGCGCACCAGTGGCTCACCCAGTCGACGGTTTGCCTCTTCTGCGATTGCAATTGTAATTTTGTCCAGATCATGTGCCTTCAGTTTGCGGAAGTCAGTGTCGGAACTGGTAAAGATCACCCGAAACGCGGCATCAGTTAGATACGGCATGGGATCGAGCTTCTTCTGCTCCAAGATGGCACGGTCTGCGGCAAAAGAGAGTTGGAAGATAACGTAACCGACGACATTGTCCCCCCTGATCACAGGTATGCTCGTCATCTCCGACTTCATTTCCTCCACACCGAGGTCCTGCTGTTTCTCGTTGGATCCCTCCTTGGACTTTCCGAGGTAGACAGACGCGAATGTCGCCCCTGCCGTTACGAGGATGACCCAAATCCCGATAAAGACGAGTCTCAGCATCCTTAACTAGCAGCCCCGCGACAGCTCGCTGCGGGAATAGGTACCATCAGACTCGGCGGCTCTCAGACTGCCTATGATAATGTCACTGATTTCGCCCACCGCGGTGATATGAAGCTTGAGCAGTCTCGCATTATCATGAAGAGCACGTTCTAGATGTCGAAGCAGGGGACGAGCCTTCTGAGCAGCTAATGACAATGCCTCCGACTTCTGTGCAGCCATCAACTCGCGCAGCGCCTGGTTCTTACGATCTGTGAAGCTTCCGTGAAAAAATAGCCTGTGCTGACTGAGCACGGCGTTTTCTTCTTCCAGAACGTCAATCAGCTTCATCAATGCTGGTGTGAGACCGGACGGTGAGGAAGGCGGTGGCAATACCATGTTCATGAGGTCACCCTGAGAACGTCTTGATGTTGCTCACCGAGAAATATGGCCATTGCGCTTCGCGTTCAGGTGCCCCGCTTGCTTTCGAAGACTCCAGCATGCTCGCCGACCCTAAGCCTCCAGATGCCGAATAGACGCCCGCCAACTGGTCCGCCGCCATTGAACGCCAGACACCGGCAGAAGGACCCCCGCCGTAGGTCCCAGAGTTTTCGTCCGGCAAGAGTGTCTCAAAGAGGTTGCGCAGAACAAGCCGCTCAAAACCCTGGTAAGCTCCACTTTTCTCCTCCCCCCTCGCCGGCGAAGTTGAGCGCCCTGATGGCAACGTCGACTCAAATGAGAAAGTATGCTCAGAAGCGGCTTTTGCCTGCGGCCCCTTCAGCCCATCCATAGCATTCGCGAAGGCCGGTTGGTGCGACCCCTGGAGGGACTGCAACCGAGCAACTGCCGCATTCCGCCGGGCGGGGTCTGCGTTGCGCATCACGTCCAAAATCAGATCGGAAGAAAGTTTGACGGCCATCTGCTGTGCCTCGATTTCCCGTCATTTGAGCACTCAATCCTTGCCGGAAGCTTTTCCAATCATCGTGAGCGCCGCGTCCAGGCCATCAGAAAATTCTTGCTTGCGCTCTATCTCCGCGCGCATCTCACCCGCGCGGTGCGCAAGAGTCTCCTGCCGGCCCCTTGCCATTATGAGCTGCTGCCTGAGTGGCACGACCGCCTGCTCGCAAAGGGATTTCGCCCTTTCGATTGCAGCAAGGCGTCGCAGTGCAGCAGAACGCGTCACGAATCCGGCACTGCCATCATCCATCAGGATGGCGGAAATTGCAGTGGCGCTATCCTGGAGGGTCCGAATCTTTGCTTCTTCGAATGTGATCTTCATTTCGAGCAATCTCGACAGACTCCCCTGGGCGCAGGAGAGACGCGTCATGCGGTTCGGAGTCTGTTTCAAAATCCGCCCTGCGCCAACCACGACCGGTAGGCGTCAATAAAAACCAGAATCCAGTCGATCCACATCACATAAAGCAGAAGAAAACCGCCCAATATCACCACCCCGGTTGTTGCATGGTACATGGAGAGCTGCTGGGCGAAGCGATTGCCCATGCCCAGTGCAAAATTCACGACAACACCATACAGCAGGAATGGACCGGCAAGTCGCAGAGCCAACAGCCAGCTCTCGCCAGTGGTCCGCAGCAAATTATTGAGAAGCGGTTCTACGGGAAAGGCAGAAGACAGTGCTATGACACCATAGGAATCGATCACAGCCTTCAGCAGCTCAACATGAAGTCCTAGGATAAAAATGATCATCACAGCTGCGGACGATACAAGGGTTGCTAGCGGGGAACCGGTGTCGCCTTCCTCCAATGGTATTCCGGGAATGCCGGATAACCCAATGAAATTGGAAATGGCCGTCGCAGCAAACTGAAGTGCAAGAAGAAAACACCTCGCCATAAGACCGATTGATACTCCAATCAGCATCTCGTGAAAGATCAGAAGGGGCTGCTGTTCTTTGGGTACGGAATCGAGTTCCTTGGCCAGCGGGACAATCATAAGTGGGGACAGTGCTGCGGTAACTCCCACTGCAACGAACAATCTGACATTCACTGGCACCCGGGGACTTGAAAGTCCCGGTGCCAGCAGAATGCACCCCCCAATCCGGCAGAACATGAGGAACAGTGCAAAGATAGACTCGCTGAACGCATCTGTCATGATAGAGATGCGATGACCTCGAGTTTCACACCACGTGAAATCTCGATATGGGATAGCACTGGCAGGACGGGGAACAAGCGGTCAACGATCATCCGGACATACGGTCTCGCCTCTGGAGCTGTGACCAGAACAAACTGCTCACCGCGCTCCAGAAGAGTTTTCACTGCTGTCGTGACTTCCGCCGCAAACTGCTCAATCATTCTGCGCTCGCGGCGCGGCAGTGTGAGGGTTTGGCCGCCGACCTCAGGGTCCCGGCCATCGTTGAACACGCGAAGATCGCCAAGGTCCGTCGCTTTCGGCACAGGTGCGGCGCGGCGGCGGATCGCGCCAATCCGGGCGATGATTTCACGGGCGTGGACGGGTTTCCGAATTACGTCATCCACCCCTGCAGCAAAGAGCTTGAGGGTCGATTCGAGTCCCGTTTGATCATTGAGCGCAATGGCGGGCGCTTCCGACCGGGTCTTGATTGCCCGGGTCACCGTCTCGCGCCGCTCGAAATCACCCAGAATAAAGGCCTCGACGGCTGCCAGGTCCGGGCCGCTCGTGGAGTGAAACCAGTTATCGAAATCGGGAGGCGTGAAGCTTGCGGCCGAAACGCCTTCTCGGCCAAAGCTGGCACGATAGGCCTCCGTCACATCGATACGGTCGTCGATGAGAATGATCATGGTTCTATTCTGCTTTCCCTGTTGAACGAGCCCGGTGAACCGGAAGCTCGCGTTGACGAGGTGCAGTTTTGTGAAGAGTTGGTTAACAACGAGTTAAAAGCCAATAAAAACAATAGTTTATACTAAAGCAATACTACAGTCCGAAGGAGAAAATACTCTATAACACTGAATAAATATTGAGCCAAATTGGATTATACTTACGGTAACTGACTTATCCAGATGGATACGACTTTCCCGGATGATGCTCGCTTATCGTGTGAAACGGAAGCTTACACACTCTTGACGAGAGTTCCGCAATTGTGTTTAATCTTAACCGCAGTAGAGATTTGTGTGACAGGAGCGGATGTAACAACCATGGACAATCAACTCGCGGACAGCTCGTCGACCCACTCTGAGGATCGTTTCCTGCCCCAGGATGGCTTCCTATTCATTGGAGAATTGGCGAAGCTTACGGGAACGGACCCGAAGACAATTCGCTTCTATGAGCGCGTTGAGCTCATCTCGCCTCCTCGCCACGGCCGCTTCCGGACCTATCTGGCGAGTGACGTCCGGCGGCTGAAGAACGTTCTGACACTCCGCCGGCTCGGTGTTCCGATTGCCCAGATCCGGGAGATCTTGGAAATGCTTGGACCTGAGGAAGACGTGCTCGCCAGCGAAAAGGCGGTGAGCTTCCTCAAGCAGCACCTGGATCTGCTCAAGAACCGGCATGATGAAATCACGCTGCAGATCGAAAAGACCCACACCGCCCTGGACAGCCTGGTCGCTTAACGCGTCAGACGATGCCGGCCGAGGTTCCTTCAACCGGGGGCCGTTCGACCGTCTTGTGGGCCCGATAGCCGCTCGCCCGATAAAGGGCGAGCGGATCAATCGCACCAGCCTTTCTCCGCCGCGCCTCGGCGAGAATTGGCGAAACGTCGGTGATGAAGGCCTGCTTCACCAACCGGTGACCCAGCATGACATCACTGCCGTCCTGAGCCGCTTCAAGCAGCGCCCTGTCAATCAGTGATGCTTGCACATAGGCGCGCTCGATTTCGACAGCCGATGCGATCAGACTCTCAATGGGGTCGGTTACGTTGTGTGACTGGTCGATCATATAGGCAGGCGCAAAGTCCTTCACGCGCCGCATCTCCGCATCGACGAGTTCGTTGAAGACGAGGAACAGGCGAAATGGATCGACTGACCCCGAATCGAGGTCATCGTCACCATACTTCGAATCGTTGAAATGAAAGCCGGCCAGCCTTCCCGCCCGGATGAGCCGGGCGACGATCTGCTCGATGTTGGTATTGGGTGCGTGGTGTCCAAGATCGACAAGGCAGCGTGCCTTCGGCCCCAATTCCAGGGCGGCCATGAAGCTCGATCCCCAATCCGAAATGACGGTCGCGTAAAACGCCGGCTCGTAGAGCTTGTGTTCCAGAAAAACAAGCCAGTCCTTCGGCAACGCATCGTAAATGAGCCGCAGCGACTCCAGATATCTGTCAAATGCGGCGTTGAGATTGGATTGCCCTGGAAAGTTGGAGCCATCGGCAATCCACACGGTAAGCGCGGTGGACCCCAGCTGGCGCCCGATCTCGATGCATTCAAGATTGTGCTCGACCGCCTGCATGCGGGTTGATTTCTCGGCATGAGTCAGCGAGCCGAACTTGTAGGACAGGTGCTGGCTCCGCTGATCCTGAAACGTGTTGGAGTTCACGGCATCAAAGCCCAGGGCGTGTGATGCCGCCTCTTGCCGGAGCGCGTTGTAGTCAGCAACCTTGTCCCACGGGAAATGGGGCGAGACATTCGGTGTCACCCGCGTCAGCTGGTTGATGACGCCGCAATCCTCCAGCTTGTCATGAATGTTGCGTGGCTCGCCTGGGCCTGGAAAGCGCGCGAATCGCGTGCCTCCCGTTCCCACGCCCCAGGTGGGCACCGCGACGGCGAAGGCCATGGCCCGCGCGGTGATCTGTTCGATCGAGATGCCGCGCCGCGCCAGCTGGCGGCCAAGCGCGTCATAATCTTCTGCCAGTGCCGCCTCATGCTTGGCGTTCTCCGTTCGGATGAAATCGTCCGAGATGGCAAAGCTCATGTGCTTACCTCGAGAAGGACGCGGCATTGCCCGCATCGACGTTCAGGAAGTTGCCCGTCGATTTACTGGAAAGGTCCGAGGCGAAGAAATAAACACCTTCTGCAATGTCCTCCGGGTAGACCGAACGCTGCAGCAGCGAACGCTTGCGGTAATGCTCCTCAAGTTCCCCCTCCGTGATCTTGAGAGATGCCGCACGCTGCTGCCGCCAGGGGCCCTGCCAGATCTTGGAGCCGCGTAGAACTGCATCGGGGTTCACGACATTCACTCGTATGCCAAGCGGCGCACCCTCCAGCGCCATGCAGCGCGCCAGATGAAGCTCGGCCGCCTTCACCGCACAATAGGCCGATGCGCCGGGCGAAGCCGCCACCGCATTCTTTGAGCAGATAAAGACCATGGAACCGCCCAGCGCCTGCCGCTTCAGCAAACGGTAGCCTTCCCGCCCCACCAGAAAATAGCCGGTGCCCATCACAGCCTGGTTCTTGTTCCAGAGATCCAGAGTCGTATCTTCAACCGGTGCGGAGATGGTGATCCCTGCATTGTTGACGACAATATCGACACCGCCAAACGCAAGCGCAGATTCGTTCATCGCCTGGATGACCGCGTCCTCGGAGGTCACGTCCATCTTCACGCCGCGCACATTGTCCTTGCCATAGGTTTTGGCAAAGCCTGCGGTCACTTCATCGAGCGAGTTCTGGTCAATGTCGGCCAGAACCACGCAAGCCCCCTCCGACAGGAGCTTTGCAGCAATGGCGGAGCCAATGCCCCCGGCGCCGCCGGTCACGAAGCCCACACGGCCCGCCAGGCTTTTGGGCTTCGGCATGCGCGAGAGCTTCGCCTCCTCCAGCAGCCAGTATTCAATGTTGAAAGCCTCCTGCTCCGGCAGGCCCTTGTAAGCCGAAACCCCGGCCGCGCCGCGCATCACGTTGATTGCGTTCACATAGAACTCGGCAGCGATTCGCGCTGTGGCCTTGTCCTTGGCAAAGGAGAGCATGCCAACTTGGGGAACGAGGTAGATCACAGCGTTGGGATCGCGGATTGCCGGCGAATCAGGGTGCTTGCAACGCTCGTAATAGGCCGCATAATCGGCGCGATAGGCTTCGATCAGCTGGTCGAGTGCTGCACCATCCGCATCATGCGGCACGATCAGCGGGCGAATCTTGGTGCGCAGGAAGTGATCGGGGCAGGAGGTGCCCAAGGGTGCCAGCTGCTCCAGCATCTGAGAGTTGACGAACTCCAGCACTTCCGCTGAATCCACGAAATGGCCGATCTTGCGCTCATGCTTCGAAATGCGCCCGCGAATTTCGGGCAGCAACCGCAGCGCAACCGCACGGCGCTCGGCATCTGAAAGCGCTTCAACCCTGGGACCCTTGAAGGCCGGCTTCTCCCGGTTGCGGTCCAGCCAGACCGCCGCCTTGTTGATGATGCGCAGCGTGGTGTCGTAGCAGTCTTTCGCCGTCTGACCCCAGGTGAAGAGGCCGTGGCTTCCCAGCACAACACCAACGAAGTGCGGATTGTTCTTCGCCATCTCTCCCAGCTTGATCCCCAGGTCAATGCCGGGGCGCTGCCATGGCAGATAGCCCATCTCGTCTCCGAAGATCTCCTTCGTGAGTTTCTCCGAGTCTTCTGAAGCCGCAATGGCGATGACCGCATCGGAATGAACATGGTCCACATGCGGGTAGGGCACATAGCCATGGAGGCAGGTGTCAATGGAAGGCGCCCGGGGATTCAAATCAAAGGTGCAGTGGTTCAGCGCATGCACCATCGCATCTTCCTGATCGAGGCTCTTGTAGAGACCCTTCAGGGATTCGAGCTTGTCCATGTAAAGCGTCGCAAAGCCGTCAAGCTTCATCGAGCCGATGTCGCCGCCAGATCCCTTCACCCACAGCACATCCACCGGCTCCGCCGTCAGCGGATCCTTCATCGCCACCTTGGCAGAGGTATTGCCGCCGCCAAAATTGGTGATGCGCAGATCAGCACCCAGCAGGTTGGATCGGTAGAGGAGAAGGCCCGGCTCATCTAGATTGGCAGCCTTGGCATCATCCCACAGGGAGGGAACGGTCACGGAATTGCTCATGGGAACACTCACTTTCGAAGAGGAGGAAACGCGCCGGCGCAAGCCGGCGCGCTTTTGGGTTCAGGATCAGAAGTCGAACTGGCCAATATTGTCCTTGGTGAAGACATAGGGCGCGCCGAGGAGGATTTCCGATCCATTGATGACCTGGAGATCGCCCAGCTTGCCCGCCTTCACGGAGGTGGCACCCGGCTGCAACGTTCCGTCCGCGACGGAGCGCAGAACCTGCATGGCGGCATAACCAAGGTCCACGGGGTTCCACAGCACGACCGACTTCACACAGCCCTTTTCCACATAGGGCTTCATGGCATTGGGCGTTGCAAGACCCACAACGGCAATCGAGCCGCACTTGTTGGCCTGCGTCACGGCCTCGGCGGAGGCGGGTGTTGCAACCGACGTCATGCCGAAGATGCCCTTGAGGTCATCGCCATATTTGTTGATGAGGGTCGTAGCCTGGTTGAAGGACAGGTTGTTGTCTTCCTGGGCCTCAACCGTCTCCAGCCACTTCAGCTTGGGGTGGCACTTCTCGGCATAGGCTGCCATCTCCGCAATCCAGCGGGCCTGGTTGGGCGTGGTGAAGGTCGATGTCACGATTGCCACACCGCCGTCATCGCCCACCTCAGCGGCCATTGCGTCGACGAGCGACTTTGCAATGCCGTTGAACTCCGCCTGGTTCACGAACCACTGGCGGGCATCGGGCGTCGAGTTGGCGTCATAGCCGACGACATTGATGCCCTTTTCGAGGGCCTTCTTCAGCACCGGAGCGATGGCAACCGGGTCATTCGCAGCAAACAGAATGCCGTCCACACCGCTGGTGATGTAGTTGTCGAGGAAGGTGATCTGCTCGTCGATATTCGCCTTGGTGGGCCCGTCGGTCTTGACATCGACATTGCCCAGTTCTGCGGCAGCGTCTGCAATGCCCTTGGACGTGGCATTGAAGTATCCGATGCCGATCAGCTTCGGAACGTCGACGACGGTGATTTTCTTGCCCTTGCGGTCCGGCGCATTGGTGGGCCCGCCGCCGTCATAGGGCTTTGCCACAGCCGCGGCCGGCGTCGCATCGCAGGACAGCGGGTTGGTCGGCAGGTCATCGCCGCCCGTCCAGGCGGAGGCAGCAAGTGCGGAGCCGCTCATCAGGCCGAAGCCCACAATGGCGGCAAGCGTAAGTTTCTTCATGTCGTTTCTCCCATCTTCGTCTCCTCGCTCACAGGCGGGTGAGCGGAAGACAGCCTCCCATGTTCAGCCGCCTCTGTTTTTGTCAAACAGCGCACCCATCAGGATTGCGCCGATCAATACCAGCCCGATGACGACGATGGTGCCGTCACCCTTGACGCCCGAAAGCGCCAATCCGTTTTTGAGTGCCTGAATGAGAATCAATCCGAGCACGGTTCCGATGATGGTTCCTCGCCCCCCGAAAATCGATGTGCCGCCGAGGACGACGCCGGTGATGACATCAAGTTCAAGGCCTGTTCCCATGTCGGAGCGCGTGGTCGTCACGCGTGACACGAAGATCACGGCCGCCAATGCAGAACAAAGGCCGGCACCCGTATAGATCCACAGCTTCGTGGCGTTGACGCGGATGCCGGAGAAGCGTGCTGCTGTTTCATTCGCGCCCACCGCATAGGTCGCGCGGCCAAATGGCGTGAGCCCCAGGATCACCGCGGCGATGACTGTTGCAATGCCCAGCACCCAAAGCTGGAAGGGAACGCCCAGCACCTCGCCCTGGCCGAAGAAGAAGAACCACTCCGGATAGCCCCGCACCGAGCGCGCCTCGCTGATGCCCTCGGCAAGGCCGCGGTAGAGCGCGAGCGTTGCCAGTGTTGCAATCAAGGGCGGCACGCTGAAGCGGGTGATGATCACGCCGTTGACCCAGCCCGCGAAGGTACCGCAGGCCATCGCCAGCACAATGGCTGCGGGAAGCGGCAGCCCGAGATTCTTCCAGAACACGCCGAGCAGGATCGCTGTGAGGCCAAGGATCGACCCAACCGACAAGTCGATCCCGCCGGTCACGATCACGAATGTCATGGCCAGTGCGACCAATCCCACTTCGGACATCAGCCTACCTTGGTTCAGCAGATTGTCGGCGGTGAAGAACTTGTCGGTCAGCGAGGCAAGCACGATCAGCGCAATCACGGTGAGAAGGCCAAGGATCGTCTCGTGGCGGAAGAGCTTCGCGAGGGTCATTTCGCCCTCCTGCGCCGGGCCATGTCGGCCAGCACCGTCGCAAGAATGAGAAGGCCCAGAACGGCGCGGAGCCAATAGGCGGAGACATTGAGGAAGATGAGTGCCGAGCCGATGCAGGCAAAGAGAATGGCGGCCAGCGTTGATCCGATCACCGTTCCCGTGCCGCCAAGGATCGAGACACCGCCAATGACCGAGGCGGTGATGACCGTCAGCTCCAGATTGGGCGGCACGGTCGATTGAATCACCTGCAACTGCGTGGCAAACAGGATGCCTGCAATCCCCGCGAAGAGCCCATGCAGCGCGAAGACGCCGATCACCGTGCGTTCGGGGTTGATGCCTGCCGCGCGCGCAGCTTCCATGTTGCCGCCGACAGCGTAAATGGCCCGTCCAAAATCCGTATAGCGCAGAAACAGGGCGGCGAGGATTGTCAAACCCACCATGAACCATACGGCGGAGGGAATGCCAAAGGGCCGCATCTGCGCAATCATGAAACCGGAGGGCAGGTTGGTGATCCACTCGCCTGCGGTGGCGCTGATGAGCCCGCCCTTCAGGATTGAGAGCATCCCGAGTGTTACGACGATTGAGGGGATGCGCGTATAAGCGACGAGTGTTCCCACACCGGCGTTGACGGCCATGGCAAAGAGGATCGGGACGCCCCAGGAGATCCAGACCGGATAGCCAGCGACCGCCAGCGTGCCCGCAATGGTGGCGATGACGCCGATCAGCGCACCAACAGAAACATCAATGTGGCCCGCAATGATCACCATGGACATGCCAATCGCCGCAATCGCGATGTAGGCATTGCCTGCAAAAATTGAGTTGATGTTGTTGTTGGACAGGAAGCGCGGGTTGACGGCGCCCACCACCAGGAAAAGTGCCGCGATCGATAGCAGCACCACAATTTCCTGGCCATATCCGGAGAGGAAGCGCTGGAGAGTCGACCGGCTGGTGGAAAGGGCCATGGCCGTCATGCCGCTTCCCCCGGCGCATAGCTGCGCGTCATCACCGTTCCGACGGTTTCAGCTGTTGCATGTTCCTTGTCGAATTCGCCCACGATGCGGCCGCCATTCATCACCAGTACGCGGTCACTCATGCCGAGCACTTCGGGAAGCTCACTTGAGATCATCAGAATGGCCATGCCTTCTCCGGCCAGCTTCCGCATGAGCAGATGGATTTCGGCCTTGGCGCCCACATCGATGCCGCGTGTCGGCTCGTCCATGATGAGGATTCTCGGATTGGTGGCGAGCCACTTGCCCAGCACGACCTTCTGCTGGTTGCCGCCCGAAAGCTGCCGCACCGGCTGCTGCGGGCTCCGCGCCCGGATGCCGAAGCGGGTGATCGCCTCCCGGGCTTCCGCAGTGACGCGCGCCGCATCGACAATGAAGCCGCGGGTGAGCCGCTTGAGATTGGCGAGCGCGATGTTTTCCTCAATGGTCTGTACGCGGATCAGACCCTGATGGGCGCGGTCCTCGGGCACATAGGCGATCCCTAAGTCGCGCGCCGCTTCGGGAGATCCCACCGTCACGGGTTGTCCGTCAATCAGGATCTGGCCTGACGTTGCGGGGGTGATGCCGAAAATGGTGAGTGCCGTTTCGGTGCGGCCGGAGCCTACGAGGCCTGCGAGGCCAAGTATCTCGCCGCGCCGCAGCTTCAGCGAAATATCGCGGACGATATTGTGATGAGCCACATGCTGCAGCTCGAGGATGACCGCGCCATCCAGGCCCTGCTTGGCCGGGTAGAGGCGGTCCACGGCGCGGCCCACCATCATCGAAACCAGCGTGGGCTCATCGACCTCACTCACCGGCCTGGTGCCCACGAGGTGGCCGTCCCGCAGCACGGTCACGCGGTCCGCCAGGGCAAAGATCTCGGGCATGCGGTGGCTGACATAGACAATGGCAACGCCGCGGGCCCGCAGGTTCCGCACGACGCTCATCAGCCGCTGCACATCATGCTCCGCCAGGGCGGCCGTCGGCTCATCCATGATCAGAACCCGGGCATCCTGCGCGAGGGCACGCGCAATCTCGATCCTCTGGCGGTTGCCGACGGAGAGGCTTGCGACCTTCTGGTCAATGTCGAGATCGCCACTGTCGAGGGAGTCCAGAAGCTCGCGGGCACGCCGGCGCATCGTCTGCCAGTCAACCGTGCCGAGGCGGGTCTTGGGCGTCTGGCCCAGGAAGATGTTCTCGGCCACGGTGAGTTCGGGGAACAGCAGAAGTTCCTGGTGGACCGTGGCAATTCCCGCATTGTGGGCATCCCGCGGCGAAGCAAACCTGACCGGGCTGCCATTGACCAGGATCTGGCCTTCATCGGGCTGGTGAAGCCCCGCCATCATTTTGATAAGAGTGGATTTTCCGGCGCCGTTCTCGCCCATCAGTGCATGCACTTCGCCCGCACGCATGTCAAAGCTGACGTTGCTTACAACTTTGATGCCGGCAAATGACTTCGATACCGAGCGCAGCGCGATGGGAAATCCCGCCTCTCCCGCCGGAGCGTCTATCGCCCGCTCAGTGTGCATGCCTTGCTCGCTCCCAATGCCGCGCCGCCGCCCGCGGTTCAGCGTTCCCGCCGCGGGTCGTGTCCGGCTTGTTTACAGCGCGAACGCGGTGAGCGATAATAAACATCCGTGATCAAAGACCGTCAAGTGAGTTAGTTTGTGAGCTTATGGTGATTTTTGCAGTGCACAAATGCGCAAGTTCACTCACCTTCCAGGATTGGTGAATGACCGAGTCTGAACGCCACAAGCTCATGCTGGATCTGTTGCGGGACCGGCCCTTCGCCTCTGTCCGCGATCTGCAAAGCGTGGTCGATGCCTCTCCGGCCACCATCCGGCGTGACATCGGCAAGCTTCACGCGACGGGTGCTGTGCGCAAGGTGTTCGGCGGCATCGCCGCAGCTGAAAGCGGCGGCCTGCTGGACCGGGTGACGGCACGGCCCTTCACCGAAAACCAGATGCTCAGGGTGGCGGCCAAGAAGGCGATTGCCCATGAAGCGGCGGGGCTGGTTCAGGATGGCGACGCGCTCATCATCCATGGCGGCTCCACCTGTTATCTCTTTGCGCTTCTGCTCGCCAACCGGAACGTCAGGATCTACACCAATTCCATGCCGCTTGCCGCCACCCTCTGGCAGAACGGCACCTGCCACCTCACACTGGCCGGTGGCGAACTCTACCGGGAGCCGGGCATCGTCTTCTCGCCCGAGGCCAGGCCGCCGGAATTCTATGCCTCCAAATTCTTCCTCGGCGCGCAGGCCATCACCCCCAATGGCATGCAGGAATCGCACCCGCTCGTGGTGCGGGAGACGGAGCTACTGCTGCAGCGGGCGGATGAGGTGATCGTCCTCGCCGACAGCCGAAAATTCGGAATGCGGGCCCGGAATGTGATGATGCCGCTGACGCGGATCGGCACGCTGATTACCGATGACGGAATTTCGGACGCCAATCACAAGATGCTGACCGATGCCGGAATTCGCGTCATCATCGCGCGGACGGGGCCTGAATTTTCATGAGTGTTTCATGCGGTTTTTGCCCGTCCTGCCCAAACTTGGCCGGGTTTCCCGCGTAACTTCGCGGCATGTACAGACTGTTATCGTTCATCTTCGTTCTTCTCGCCCTCGCGGTCCCTCCGGCACACTCACAGACCCTGGGTACCAGCCAATTCAAGATCGAATGGCAGGTCACCAACCGCTTCCGGCTCTTCCAGGACCCGCAATTCTTCAAGATGCACGAGAACGCCTGGCGGCAATATCTCCTCCACGTCGACCAGCAGGGCATGGCCTCAGACGCGCGCGATTCCTTCGTGGCGCGCACCTCCGTTATCGGTTCCGAACATGTGCTGAACGACCGCTACATCGCCTTCAGCAGCATTCTGCGCAAGAATTTCAGCTGGCGGGGATGGGCCGCCCGGGGGCAGGACGCGCTGTGCTACGATTCCCGCAAACGCACCCACTCCGCGTGTGGCGGAATTGACGCCTATATCAACCCGCAGAGCCACCCGATCGAATTATGGCTCTCAGCAAGCGGCGCCACCGTTCCCGCCACCTCCGTGTGCCAGTGGCACATTGATGGCAGGCTGGTTGCAGAAACCTCCTGCGCCGACAGGGTGAGCGGGCCCGGCATCGAGCTCCCCTATCCGAACGGGGCCGAAATCTCCGTCAACGTCGTGGGCGAATCTCCCCTGATCACCCAGGCACGCGTGAAGGACCTGCTGATTGCGGGGCTTGGCGACAGCTTCGCCTCGGGAGAGGGCAATCCCAACCTTCCGGTCGAATTCACCGACACGCGGCGTTTCCGCAATTTCTACCCCGCCCGCAAGCAGAATGATGCGGGCGGCAATGCCGGGTGGACGGATGAATTCTGCCACCGTTCGCTCTATGGCCAGCAGCTTCGCGCCGCCCTGCAGATTGCGGTCGAAAATCCGCAGGCATCCGTTACCTTCCTTGACTATTCGTGTTCCGGCGCCTCGATCGAGGCCGGAATTCTGGCGCCGCAGACTTACGTCGAGCGGATCGCCAGCAATGAGCGCAACAACCAACTCGTTGCTCCATTGGTCGCTGGCGGCGCCAAGGATTCGCAGCTTTACCGCCTCATGCGGGAGCTCTGCCGCCAGCCGCTGGAGGTGAAGCGCGGCCTTCCGACCTGCCCCGGCAACGACGTGCGGAGGCCGCTTGATTTTGTCTTCCTGTCCGTTGGGGGGAACGATATCGGCTTCTCCAACATCGTGGCCTGGGCCTCACTGCGGGACACGGCCTCCACAAGCATCGCGTCCTTCTTTGGCGCCACGGTGAGTGCAAAGGAATTCACGCGCCGCATGCGGGACATCCTGCCCGATGCCTATGCCAAGCTGGCTGCAGCATTGGAAACAACCGTCCCGATCACCTCTGCAAGTGATGGCGTGTTCGATCCCTCCCGCGTCGTGCTCTCCGCATATCCTGACCTCGTCACCAATGAGGCGGGCGACATTTGCGATGCTTCGCCTGAGGAGGGCGATGGGGAGGACCGTTATGCGGCCAACCAGTCACTCGACATGTTTTCGTCCTGGCTCACGGCGCGGCCCTCGCGCCTCCAAGCGGTGCGCGAACAGTTTGCGATTCTGCACAAGCGGATGCGCGATCTCGCAGGAGACCATGGCTGGACATTTGCCGGACATGTTTATGCCGACAAGATGTTCGAAGGCCATGGCTTCTGCGCCCAGAACCTGCGCCGCATCCAGGACCCTGCCGAACAGCTGATGGTGCCATGCTATGGATCGGCCTCGCGCGATACACAGACCTGCCAAACCAGCTTCAGCGGCAAGGAAGGCAGCTGGCGGCCCTATAACCCCGCCAGCCAGAACTATCCCTATGCCCTGCGCCAGCGCTGGGTGCGCACCTTCAACGATGCCTATATGGTGGTGAACCAGAAAGTGCGGGACCGTTTCGGCAAACTGGACGAGCCGGCATCCGCTGCGGTGTTCTCGGAAACCACGGGCGCGCTCCACCCATCAGCGGAAGGGCATGCCGCCATGGCAGACGGCCTGATGCTGACCATGCGGCCCATTCTCTACGAGATGCTTTATGGCGACCGGTGATCGTCCTTGCGGAACAGGATCAACACCTGGCCCACGCGGATGCCCCATTTGCTGACCGTCGAGCGGTTGATCACTTCACCCGGACCGGCTGCGTAGAACGCATCATCGAACTGCATGGCCACCATCCGCTTGCCAATTTTCAGACGGAGGCTGGAGGTGAGATAGGCCACGCCGTCCACGAAGGAGCCCTGCGCCTCGCCAACGCCATCTTCACAACGGCCCGTAAAGCTGCCGCCGGCCCCGCGTGTGAGCACCCAGCGTCGGCGCTGGCGCTCACCATCATCGAAAATGAAATTCTCATCAAGGACGAGCGTGTTGCCTTCGGCACGCCCCCGCGCCTCCACTGTGAACCGCCGGCGCACGCGGCCCTTGCGGTCCTCGAACACGCCTTGGGCGGCGGTGCGGCCCTCGAGCCAGGAGAGAAGATCGAATGGGGCGTTGTCGTTGCGCTTGAGCATGACCCCACTACGCGGCGGGACTGATTTCCGATCACCCCGCGCGGCGGAACCGGTAGACGCCGACGTCGATGGAGCCCTCCAGAAAGCCCGCCTCGCAATAGCAGAGGTAATAGTGCCAGCGGCGGCGGAACGCCTCGTCGAAGCCCAGGTTTGCAACGGCCGCCCATGACGCGTCGAAGCGTTCCCGCCACATGTGCAGTGTCCGGGCATAGTCCTGGCCGAATGTTTTGACGGTCTCAAAGACCAGGCCCGCGCGCGCTGCCTGTTCGGCCAGGATCGAGCGCGTGGGCAGCATGCCGCCCGGAAAAATATAGCGCTGGATGAAATCGGCCTTACGGCGGTAACCGGCATAATGCGGCTCATCAATCGTGATGGCCTGCACGGCGGCAACGCCCCCGGGCTTCAGCCGCTCGTAAAGCGTCTTGAAATAAACGGGCCAGTTTGATTCTCCCACGGCCTCGATCATTTCGATCGAGGCGATGGCGTCAAATGTTTCCTGCGTGTCCCGGTAATCCTGGAAGCGGATCTCGGCCCGCTCTCCGAGCCGTGCGCTGGCATAGTCCAGCTGCTCTCGCGAGATGGTGAGACCGGTGACGTGGTGGTGATGATCCGCAGCCCTTTCTGCGAAGCCGCCCCAGCCGCAGCCGATTTCGAGAATGCGCGAAGGCTCTTTCAGCTCCAGCGCATTCAACACAAGGTCATACTTGGCAAGCTGTGCGGCTTCCAGCGACTGTGCCGCGCCACTGAACAGTGCGGATGAGTAGCTCATCGTCTTATCAAGCCAGAGCGCGTAGAACGCGTTTCCGAGATCATAATGCGCGCGGATGTTCCGGCGAGCCCCCGTCTTGGTGTTGGCGCGCATGAGGTGGAACAGGCGATCGCCAAGACTCTTGAAGAACACCGGGCGGGCCGCCCGGTTGAGCGCATCCCGGTTGCGCAGATAGAAGCGCAGCACGGCGGTGATATCGCTGCTCTCCACATCCCCCGACATCAGGCTTTCGGCAAAGCCGATGGCGCCGCGCCGCATGGCGGCCCACACCGGGCGGTAATTGCGGAGCTGCAGGTCACACTGAATTCCGGGCAGCACATAGCCAATGCGGTGCTGCTTGCCGGACGGCAGTGTCAACGTCATGCCGCCCTCGATGTGGGGCGGCAGCAGCCTGCGCCCGGCAGCCGCAATGATGTGGCCTAGAAAGCCTTCCCGGGCTTGCAGCGTTTGAGATGTCATGGTTCGGAACTGACCTTAGGCAAAATATCGATCGTGTGGTTGGGCCCTGCTGGCCGGCGGATGAGTCTCAAGCCTTTCCACCACAGCCTCAGCGCCTGCAAGTGAATGGCGCCGATGACTTTAAAGGTGAGAAACGGAACGCCCAGGAAGGAGCGCAGCAGCGCCCCATCCGCCAGCGGCGCACGCGTGCCGCTCACATAGGCGTTCAGCACCGGGTTTCCGTTGGCGCTGAGTGCAATGCCAAGCGCCATCTTGTCCGCCGGCGCGGTGAAGTGGAAGGTGTAATGGCCCTCAACCGCATTGAAGGGTGATACGAAGAAGTGCTTCGGCGCCGTTTGCGAAAGGCTGTCCCCCACGGGCACGACGTAGGAATGGCGCCCCCCGAACGTGTTGTTCACCTCATAGATCATCAGGCGCAGCCGGTCATCCTCGTCGAAGGCGTAATAGACGGTGAGAGGATTAAACACATAACCCAGTACACTCGGGTAGCAGAACATGAAAATGCGGGAGACCTCTTTGCCGCCCTCCGCCGCGCGCACGAGGGACCAGGCGTGGGTGCTGATCGGGGTGCCATCTCCCGGCCCGTGGTTGCGGTCCATGACCGAGAACAGGTTGGGCTTGTTGTAGCTGAACAGCCGCAGCGCGGAGGCAGTCTCTTCCAGGCGGTCGACATCAGCGAAGAGGTTGAATACCTTGTAGCGCAGCTCGTGGCGCACGGGGCTGATGCGCCTGTGCACCACCTCGCCATGATAGAGGCAGGTTCTGGGCATGCTATTGGATGGGGGCCTGGAGGGCCGCCGCGGATGACACGCGCGGCGCCTTCTGGAGGCGCCCAGATTCATCCGCCACAGACCACGGCCGCCGCACGCCGCCCAGCTCTTCCGCCACGAGAAGGCCCGCCTGCAGCCCGTCCTCATGGAAGCCCGAGCCCATATAGGCACCACAGAACCAGGTGTGCTGCTGCCCCTGGATCGACCAGACATGCCGCTGTGCCGCCATTGCGGCAGGGTCGAAGATCGGGTGGGTGTAATCGAATTCGCCCAGCACCTTGCCCACATCCGGCTCGAGAAGAGGGTTGAGGCTCACAAACAGTGGCGTCTTCACCGGCAAGGGCTGGAGATTGTTCATCCAGTAGGTGATAGCACTTGTGGCCGCGGTTTTGGGGGGCAGTTCTGCCAGGTAGTTCCAGCTTGACCAGAGCCGCTTCCGCTTCGGCATGAGGCGCTCGTCGCGATGAAGTATGGCGCGGTTTTTCGAATAGCGGAATGCAGAGAGAATCTGGCGCTCTTCGGCCGTCGCGTCACCCAGCATTGCCAGCGCCTGATCGGCATGGCAGGCAAGCACCACATCGTCGAAGCTCTGCTCGTCACCATTGCGGGCGCGCAGGGTGACGCCGGTGGCCGTCCTGCGAACGGAGGATATGGGCGTCCTCAGCCTGGTTTCGAAGGTGCCGTTGCGGATGAGGCGCGCCACATATTCGCGAGAGCCGCCCTTGACTGTTCGCCACGCCGGCCGGTTTCGGACCTTCAACAGGCCATGATTGTCAAAGAAGCGGAAGAAGGCGGCGGCGGGATAATCCCGCATATCGCCCGGAGCCGCGGACCAGATGGCACCGGCCATGGGCAGGAGGTGGCGGTCCATGAAGTCTTGCGAATAGCCCTCGGATTTCAGGAATTCGCCCAGCGGGACTTCTTCCGGAATGCCGGAAAGACGCGCCTGCGCCGACCTCAGAAACCGGGGAATATCCCGCATCAGCCGCCAGTGTGCCGGGCTCAGAAGGTTTGACGGATGGCCCACCAGTTGGGCAAGCCCAGACCCGGCATATTCATAGGCGCCATTGCCCATGGAAACCGTGAAGCTCATGTTGGAGGGCGCGGTGGGCACCTTGAGATGTGCGAAAAGAGCAGTAAGGTTGGGGTATGCCGGTGGATTATAGACGATAAACCCTGTGTCCACCGATACATCGATGCCGTCGACCTCGCAGTCCACCGTGTTCGAATGACCGCCCGGCCGGGCATCTGCCTCGATCAAGGTCACCCTGTGCCGCTTGGACAGGAGCCACGCGGCGGACAGGCCGGAAATTCCCGATCCGACAACGGCAATGTTGCGTGTTTTCACTGAAGACCGTTCCTTACCAGAGATAGCTACGTCCGCCTAATGGACACGGATCAGGTGATCCGCCCCACCTGGCAAAGCGTAATCTCCGGCGAACAAGGGGGTATGCTATGTATGCCGTCATGGAACCGGCAGACAAGCGGCGAGATGAAGACAAGCAGCGGCTCGAGGCCATGCTGCGCGACCTGCTTTCGCGGGTGGCGCAGAGCCGCGACCGGGAGGCCTTTGCCCAGCTTTTCGATCATTTCGCGCCGCGCCTCAAGAGCTTCATGATGCGCAAGAACACCTCAGCCGAACTGGCTGAAGATCTTGTGCAGGAGGCGATGGTTGCCGTGTGGACCAAGGCCGGGCTCTATGAGGCGTCAAAGGGTTCTGCAACCACCTGGGTCTTTACCATCGCCAGGAACCTGCGCATCGACAGGATCCGCCGTGATGTTCACATGCCGACCGTCGAACTCGGCGACTATGATGAGCCGTCGGATGACCCTGATGGCGAGGCGCAGCTGGGCCGCAAGCAGGAAGACGGTCTGGTGGCCAGGGCGCTTCGGGCCATTCCGGAGGAGCAGCGCCAGATTCTCGTTCTTTCCTTCGTTGAAGACATGCCGCAGAGCGAGATTGCCAGCAAGCTGTCGCTCCCCCTCGGAACCGTGAAATCGCGCATGCGCCTCGCCTATGGGCATTTGCGCCGCTTATTGGAGACCAATCTTGAAACCGAACCATCATCTTGATGAGAGCACGCTTCTGGCCTATGCGGCCGGCACTCTGGAAGAAGCATTTTCCATCGTGGCCGCGTCACATATCGCCGTTTGCAGTGAGTGCCGGGCTGCGGCGCGTGCGGCGGAAGCCATGGGTGGTGAACTCATGGAGCAGATGGCCGAAACTGCCATCTCCTCCAGCTGCCGGGCGCGCACCTTTGCAGCGCTCGAGCAGGCGGGCCTTTACCGGCTTCCGTTGGCACAGCCACGCGGGACCGTGCCCCGGCCGCTGGCGGCACTTTTGCCGGTCACGCATTTTGACGGCCTCGCCTGGAAGCGGAAGGCGCCGGGTGTCGCGATGTTCGATGTGAAGCTTCCGACCTATGCAAGAGGGCAGCTGCGGCTGCTGCGCATCGGCGCGGGCCGCGCCATGCCCGAACATGGCCATGGCGGAGAGGAAATCACGCTGGTGCTGAAGGGTGCCTACCGTGACCACATGGGCCGCTTCGCGCAAGGAGACGTGGCGGACCTCGATGAAGAGATCGAACACAAGCCCGTGGTCGAACAGGACGCCGACTGCATCTGCCTGGTGGCCACGGAGCGGCCGACGCGCTTCAAATCCCTCGCGGCGCGGCTGATGCAGCCCTTCATTGGCATATGATCCGGTGAACAGGCCGATACCATGGAAGACGGCCTGGATTACCGGTGCCTCCACCGGGATTGGGCGGGACATCGCCCGGCAGCTTGCAGCCCAGGGCGTGAAGGTGGCGGCGTCTGCCCGCTCGGCAGAGAAGCTGGCGGAGCTGGGGTCTGATATTCTTGCGGTGCCGCTTGATGTTACCGATTCCGCGGCGTGCAAGGCCGCTGTCGAGCTGATCGAAGCGGTGATCGGCCCCATCGATCTCGCCGTATTCGGGGCCGGAACCTATTCGCCCGTCGCAGTGGACGATCTTCAACCTGATGTGTTCGCCGGCATGATGGGGACCAACTATATGGGCGTGGTCAATTGCCTGTCAGCCCTGGCACCGCGCATGCTCGCACGCAAGTCGGGGCAGATCTCATGGATCGCTTCGGTCGCGGGGTATGTCGGCCTGCCCAAGGCCGCGGCCTATGGCCCGACCAAGGCGGCCCTCATAAACCTGGGAGAAAGCCTTTATCCGGAAATGAAGGCGGGCGGGGTTCGGCTCAGCGTCATCAATCCGGGTTTTGTCGAGACCCCGCTCACCGCACAGAACGACTTTCCGATGCCGTTCCTGATGAAGCCTGAGGAAGCGGCGCGGCGCAGCATCGAAGGCCTTGCCGCAGGCCGGTTCGAGATTGCCTATCCGCGGCGCTTCGTTGCCATTCTCAAGGCGGCGCGGGCCTTGCCTTATCCGCTGTTCTTCCGCCTCATCGCGCGCACAGTGCTGAAATCGGGCTGAACTTCAGGACAGGAGCTTCTGCACCGACTGGGTCCAGCCGGCATATTTCGCTTCGCGCAAACCGGCTTTCATTTTGGGGGTGAAGCGCTTTTCCCGCCGCCAGCTCTTGGCGAACTGCGCAGGCGCTGGCAGCAGCCCGGAACCAAGGCCTGCGAGATAGGCAGCACCCAAGGCGGTCGTCTCCAGAATGCCGGGCCGGTCCACCGGAGCATCGAGGATGTCCGCCAGACGCTGCATGGTCCAGTCCGATGCCGCCATGCCGCCATCGACCCGGAGAATGGTCTTGAAGGGCGTGCCCATGTCTTTTCGCATCGCCTGCAGCAGGTCGCGCGTCTGAAAGCACACGGCTTCGAGTGCGGCCTGGGCCAGTTCGTTCTTGCCGGTGCCGCGGGTAAGGCCGAAGATGGCTCCACGTGCATCAGCCTTCCAGTAGGGTGCACCGAGGCCCACAAAGGCGGGTACAAGATAGACCTGCTGGGCGGGGTCTGCCGCTCTGGCGAGCGCCTCCACCTCATGTGCCTTCTTCACGAAGCTCAAACCATCACGCAGCCATTGCACCGCAGCCCCTGCAATGAAGATGGCGCCTTCAAGCGCATAGCTCCGCTTGCCGTTCAGCTGATAGGCCACGGTGGTGAGCAGCCGGTTTTCAGAGCGCACAGCGCGCGAGCCGGTGTTAAGCAGGGCAAAACAGCCCGTGCCATATGTTGCCTTCATCATGCCGGGTTCGAAACAGGCCTGGCCAATGCTCGCCGCCTGCTGGTCCCCCGCGACGCCGCGGATGGGAATGGCGGCACCGAGGAGGCGAGGGTCGGTCACGCCGAAGTCGCTCGCGCAATCCTTCACCTCGGGCAGGAGGCTCGCCGGGATATCGAGGATGCGCAGCAGCTCTTCGTCCCATCGGCCGTTATGAATGTCATAGAGCAGGGTACGCGAGGCGTTTGTCGCGTCCGTGGCATGGACCTTTCCGCCAGTGAGCCGCCAGATCAGGAAACTGTCGATGGTGCCGAAGGCCAGTTCGCCACGCTCCGCCTTGCCGCGGGCACCCCTCACCTCATCAAGCAGCCAGCGGATTTTTGTCCCCGAGAAGTAAGGGTCAAGCAGCAGGCCGGTCTTCGCAGCAAACAACGGTTCATGCCCGGCGGATTTCAAAGCGGTGCAGATGTCTGCGCTGCGCCGGTCCTGCCAGACAATGGCCTTGTGGATCGGCCGCCCCGTCTTGCGGTTCCAGATCACCACGGTTTCACGCTGATTGGTGATGCCGATGGCGCGCACGGACAGAGGCTTCAGCCCGGCGTTGCGAAGTGCCCTCTTGCACACACTGAGCACGGAGGACCAGATCTCCTCCGGGTCGTGCTCGACCCAGCCGGGCTTCGGATAGTATTGCCGGAATTCCTTTTGGCCAGTGCCCTTCGGCCTCAACCGCGCATCAAAGATGATCGCGCGCGAGGAGGTGGTGCCCTGGTCGATGGCGAGCAGATGGTCCGGCATGCGTCAGCTCCCCACCCGCTTCAGTTCCTGCACGGCGTTGGCGGCGGCCATGTAGTTGCGGAGCGCCTCCTGCTCTTGCGCAGTCATGTGCAGGCCCAGCTTCGAGCGGCGCCAAAGAATGTCGTCTGCGCTCCGTGCCCATTCCTTCTCGCGCAGCCACTCGACCTCACGTTCGCTCAAAGGACCGAAACTCTGCCCCAGATCGGCGGCGGAGCGCGCGCCGTTCAGCATCTTTTCCGCATCCGTGCCATAGGCATGGAACAGACGTTCGACCGTGGCAGCGGCAAGGAAGGGATAGGTCTGCTTCAGGCTTGCGATGTGCTTCGCCACATCCTCATAGGCGAAGTCTCCACCCGGCAGGGACGCCGTCCTTGTCCAGGGCTTTCCCATGTCGGGGAAGAAGGGCTCGATCTTCTCCAATGCGGATTCTGCCAGTTTGCGGAAGGTGGTGATCTTGCCGCCGAACACCGAGAGGAGTGGTGCTCCGCCCGTGGGGTGATCGAGCTTCAGCACATAATCCCGCGTCGCTTCCTGGGCCTTCGAAGCGCCATCGTCATAGAGTGGCCTGATGCCGGAGTAGCTCCAGCGGATCATCTCCTTCGTCACCGGCTTCTTGAAATACTCGCTCACGGCGCCGAGAAGGTAATCTCTCTCGGCGTCGGAAATCTGCGGTTTGCCGGGGTCGCCCTTGTGGTCATCATCGGTCGTGCCAATGAGCGTAAAGTTCTTCTCGTAGGGGATGGCGAAGCAGATGCGGCCGTCGGCGTTCTGGAAAATGTAGCAGCGGTCATTGTCATAGAGCTTGTCCACCACCAGGTGGCTGCCTTTCACCATGCGGATCTTGTCAGGATCGTTACGGCCCACAACCGCGCCCAGCACCTGGCTGACCCAGGGGCCGGCAGCGTTGACCAGCGCCCGCGCGAGTATTTTTTCCTCCGTGCCGCCTTCGCCCTGGATGGTGAGTTCCCAGACGCCTTCCGTCCGGCGGGCGGACATGCACTTGGTTCGCGTGCGGATGACCGCACCCCGGCCTTGCGCGTCACGTGCATTGAGCACAACGAGTCGGGCGTCCTCCACCCAGCAGTCGGAATATTCAAAGCCGTGGGTGAATTGCTCCTTGAGGGGCTGGCCTGTTACGTCGCGCCGCAGATCGACACTGCGGGTGGGCGGCAGGATCTTGCGGCCGCCAAGATGGTCATACAAGAACAGGCCAAGTCTCAGCATGGGCCGTGAGCGAAGCCCCTCGTGGTGAGGCAGTACGAAGCGCAGGGGCCAGATGATGTGTGGCGCGGCCTTGAGCAGCACCTCACGCTCGATCAGGGCTTCCCGAACCAAGCGGAATTCATAATGCTCGAGATAGCGCAGCCCGCCATGGATGAGCTTCGTCGATGCGCTGGAGGTGCCGGAGGCAAGATCACCCTGTTCCACGAGAAACACGGAAAGGCCACGGCCTGCAGCATCGCGCGCGATGCCTGTTCCGTTCACGCCACCGCCGATGATGAAGAGGTCATAGATCATGTGAATGAAGTCCGTGTGCGATTTCAAGAGTGACGCCCTGGTCCCGGCAATAGCTCATGACGGGATCGGGCGGCGGCCGGTCGGTGACGAAAACATCGACATCCGAGAGGTGGCCGATGCGCACGGGGGCGGTGCGGGTGAATTTCATCGCATCAGCCACCAGCATCACGCTCCGCGCATTCTGCAGGATGGCCTTGGCGACGCGCACTTCGTGATAGTCGAAATCAAGCATGGCGCCATCTTCGTCCAGGGCGGAGGCGCCGATCACCGCGTGGTCCACCTTGAACTGTGAGATGAACTCGGCCGCCGCTTCCCCCACGATGCCGCCGTCACTCTTGCGCAGCATGCCGCCCGCCACGATGACCTCGATACCGGGCCGCGGCATGAGAATGGTGGCGACATGAATGTTGTTGGTGATGACCAGCAGGCCTTGATGATTGACGAGGGCCCGCGCCACCTCTTCCGTCGTGGTGCCGATGTTGATGAACAGCGAGCAATTGTCCGGGATCAGGCTTGCGGCCTTCTTGCCGATCACGATTTTCTCAGCGGCTGCCATATGGAGGCGCGCTTCATAGGCGAGGTTCTCGACCCCCGAAGAGAGAATGGCCCCGCCATGGGTGCGGGCCAGAAAACGGCCATCGCAGAGTTCATTGAGGTCCTTGCGGATGGTCTGCGGCGTCACGTCGAAGCGCAGCGCCAGATCGTCCACCGTCACATTTCCCGACTGCCGGGCGAGTGCCAGGATCTGCTGTTGACGTGGACTCACGCTGTTCATCGCGCTCTCGCTGGCACTCATCTGGCCGTGTGCGCGTTCTTTCACTTTTCTTCGTATTTCGCAAGAGCAGATGCGAATTTGTTCGTTTCAGTGGACGGCCGCGAACATGATCTTTTCTTCCGAGGCCTCCAACGGCGAAATCTCTTCAACCACGCGCCCCTGGCGGCAGACCAGAATCCGGTCAGACAGATTCATCACTTCGGGCAGGTAGCTCGAAATCACCACCACCGCCAGTCCCTCATCCGCCAGCTGATTGATAAAGCGATGAATTTCGGCGATGGCACCGACATCCACCCCGCGTGTTGGCTCGTCGAAAATCACAAGCTTCGGCCGTTGGGCGAGACCCTTGCCGATCACCACCTTCTGCTGATTGCCGCCGGAAAGCTCCACCACGCGGGCATTGCCGTTGATCGCCTTCACGTCCAGCTTGAGCGACCAGTCCGCCGCGATCTCGCGCATTTCCGCGAAGGAGACGATGCTCGAACGGGTGAGGCCGGCGGCCAGGGGGCCCGAATAGAAATTCTCGGCAATCGACATGGTCTCGAAGAAGCCTTCGAGCTTGCGGTCCTCGGTGACATAGACAATTCCGTCCCGCACGGCGTGAACCGGCACAGTGTAGCGCACGGGCCTGCCTTCAAACTCGATCTCGCCGCCTCTCAGGAAATCGCGCTTGTAGATGCCCGAGACGATCTTGAATGTTTCCGTCCGGCCGGAGCCCACGAGACCGAAGACGCCCGTGATCTGTCTTTCGAAGATCGAAAAGGAATTGTTGCGCACCATGCTGCCCATGGAAACGTCCCGCACGGAGAGAATCTGGCGTCCGCGCTTGCGGATGTCCGCGGCTTCGCGGCGGCGATTGTAGATCTCGCCGGTCAAGGCGCGCCCCACCATGGCGCGGACCACTGAATTGCGGTCAAAGCCCGCTGCAGGGCCGGTCTCGATCAATTCTCCGTCACGCAGAATGGAGATGCGGTCGGCATGGGCCAACGCTTCCTCGAGCGCATGGGTGATGAACACGATGGAGACGCCGGACGCCTTCAGCCGCCGCATCAGTGCGAAGAAATGGCGCTTTTCCTCGGGCGTCAATGTGGCCGTCGGCTCGTCGAAGATGATGACGTCTGCCCTGTGGTGAACGGCGCGCGCAATCTCCACCATCTGCTGCTTGGCGGCACCCAGGCTGGACACGAGTGCCACCGGATCGACACTGAAATTCAGGGATTGCAGGAATTGCTGGGCGGCAATGTAGATGCCGCGCAAGCGGTTCAGGAATTTTTCTTCGCCGAGATAGATGTTCTGCGCCACCGTCATGGATGGAACGAGGCTCGTTTCCTGAAACACCATGGCGATGCCGTTCTGCAGGGCCTCATGCGGGTTTGCAAAGGTAACCTTCTGACCATTGTGCAGCATCTCGCCTGCACTTGCCTCCACCACGCCCGCCATGATCTTGGTGAGGGTGGATTTGCCAGCGCCGTTTTCGCCGAGGAGCGCGTGCACCTCGCCCTTGTTCAAGGTGAAGTCCACGTCCTTCACGGCGGGAACGCCGCGGTAGGCCTTCGTCACCTTGCGCATCTCGATGACGGGCTGCATCAGCTTGCTCCTCCGCCAATCACGAGCTTCACGATGTGGTTGCCGCCCCGGGATGCCGCCAGGATCGAACCCTCATGGGCAATTGCCGAGGTTACGCCGTGAAAGCGGCCATTGGCACGGCTGTGATAGCTGTCGACCGGCTGGCATATGCGATCCAGGCGGGCCACCAGCCCATAGGACCGGACCGGCGACCATGGCTTGTGCACACCCATGCTGCGCACGCCGCCATTCTGCAATGGCTCGAGAAAGCTTTGTGGCGGCGAGAGTGTGGGAGCGATCCAGTAGCGGCTGTCAATCTCACGCATCATGTCGGCGCGATACTGGGGCTCCTGCAGAACAAACTCCACCAGACGGTTGAGTGGCGCAAAGAGGGCGAGCAGAAATCCGCCTGCACCTTCAGTGATTCGGCCTGGATAGGCCGGGAGGCGTCCGAGAACCTCCCTCACCCCGCCGCCTTGCATGGGAACAGCAGAGAGACGGTGCTTCCAGCTCTCGCTGACGATAAGCCGGTTCTGGGCCGCATCCACCGCAACGCCATTGGCAAAGGCCAGTCCGCCTGCCAGTTTCCGGCGCTCGCCGGATGCCACATCCACCTGCCAGAGCGTACCTGAGGCATTGCGGTGCATAAGGTCGCTCACCCATTGGCCAGGCCTCACATGTTCCGAGCCATTGGTGACGAAGAGGGAGCCCTCGTGAAAGCAAAGTGCGGTGATGCAGTTGAAACCCTCGATTAGCCTGCCATCCAGTTTCAGGGTGCCGTCCTCCAGTCCGATCGCCAGGGTCCCATCCTTTGCGACGGCGATTGCCGTAACATCGGAAGGGCAGCTTTCCACCAGGCGATGGCTGCCGCCGATCTCCCGGATTTCGCGATGGCTGGAATAGAGGGCCACGCCATTCCGCACGGCCAGATTATCAGGCGCCAGGGCAGCGGTGACGACCTCCGCATCATCCAGTGCAGTGTTGGGTTTCAGGGCCCCGTCCATCGGCGGAATGGTAACGGCCTTGCCCCGGAAGATGTCGAAAATCGAATCGAAAATCATGAGGCCGCACCCCAATATGAGCGGGGACCGGTCCACTCCGGATCGGCGTTCTCAAGCTTCAGCCGGCCGATCCGGTTGTTGAGGATGCCGCCGATATAGAGATAGCCCTTGTGTTCCCGCATGGAGGTGACCATCGGATGGCTCTGGCTTGTCATGTCTCCCAGCGTTTCGACGATTTCGCCCTGCTCATTGAATTTGACGACGCCGCCCGTGTTGATGTTGGGGAAGAGCCACTCATCCTGCGGAAGCCTGCGGCTCATGCGCTTGCGGAAACCGGGGCTGCGCAGGGCAAGGTCGAAGCTCGGGGTCCGCATGCCGAGCCACGCCATCCAGTAATTCCCATCGGACGCGCGGTTGATGTTGTCCGGGTAGCCCGGCATGTCCTTGATCACGCATTCCGCTGTTCCGGCCTTGGGGCCTTCCAGCCAATAGCGGTGCACCCGGCAGGCCCAGCTTTCCGCGAAGAACAGCGACTTCCCGTCATGGGCCATGCACACGCCGTTGGTGTAGCGGTAATTGTCGAGAAGCGTCTTGGTTTGGCCGGTTCGGGGGTCGAACACAAGAAGGCGGCCCGTGGGGCGGCTTTCGATCGAATCGATGACCCAATCATGGGCATCATAACGCGTGGTCGAGTCGGTGAAGTAGATCTTGCCATCCGGTGCAATGTCGAGATCATTGGGGTCCCGCAGACGGGCATCATCGACGATCGAGGTGTATGAACGGCTGGTTTCCGCCGACAGCTGCTTCACCTCGCCCTTGGGGGTGATCAGATAGAGTCCCATGGCGCCAATGCAGGACAGGATGTTGCCGTCTGCATCAATGGCGAGTCCCAGCGGAAAGCCGCCGGTATGCGCGAAGACTTCGGAGCGTTTGTAGTCCGGCCCGAAGAAGCGGATGATCTCGCCATGGCGCGTGCCGCAATAGAGATTGTCCTCACGGTCCAGCACGACGTCTTCTGGTCCTTCGAGTTCACCGAGACCGATATATTCCGTGCTCGCAATCCTGTTGTTGAGCGCGAAGGGGCTGCCGCTGCCAGGTTCGGCCGAGAGTGTTTCGCCCATGCGGTGATAGATGGGCGCAACGTAAAGCTCGTTCAGCACCTTGTGGCGGTTCTTGAGCCAGCGGATATCCAGGATCACGGCGGCCGCCAGCATGATGCCGAGCACCATCTGGTTGGTGCCGGTGCCATAACCCAGCCGGATGAGGCCGTTGTTCATCACCAGCACGATCACGGCCCCCATCAGTGCCTTGGCAATCGAGCCTCTGCCGCCACCCAGCGAATTGCCGCCAACCACGGCGGCCGTGATGGCGAGGATCTCCTGGTTGAGGCCAGTTCCGGGCCCAGCGCCCGAGAGGCGGCAGGCAATGAGAAAGCCCGCAAGCCCACAGCACAGGCCTGAGACCACATAGGACAGGAACACCGTGCGGCGGACCCTGATTCCGGAATTGTGGGCCGATCTCCGTGAGCCGCCCACTGCCAGAATGTGCCAGCCGGGACGTGACCGGGTGAGGGCGATGTGAAACAAAATGGCGATGATGATGGCCGCGGCAATCGGCATGGAGATGCCATGAATGTCACCATCGCCGATGAAGTCCCACACATCGGAGGCCGCATCGGACATCTGGATCATCGAACCGAAGTTGACGACCAGAATGTCATAGATGGCGCGGCCGATCACGAGCATTACGAGTGTGGTCAGGAAGGCGCGCAGCCGCATATAGCCGATGAGATAGCCGTTTACGGCGCCGAACAGGCCGCCCGTGGCCAGTGCGGCCAGCAATGCCACCCACACCGGCATATCGAAGATGAAGAAGGTGGCGACAGACGCGAAAGCCGACAGCGCGAAGATCGAGCCCACCGAAAGATCGATACCGCCCGCCAGCATGACGACGGTGAGGCCCATCACGACGATTGCGAACTCACCCAGCTGGCGCGTCGATTCAAGCAGGGACAGCGGGCTGAAGAAGCCGGGGATGGCGGTGCCAAACACGGCAATCACCGTCACCAGCGCCAGGAAGGGAATGGCGTTGTCCGCCCAGCGCTTGCTCAGGATCTCGCCGATGATGTGGTCTGGGATGTAATTGTAGCGCCAGGCCTGCAGCCGTTCGCGAAAGGTCATGCGTGATCCATGGGACAAGGGAAGATGAGGACGGGCGGCCCTGAAAGAAGGGGCCGCCCGTTCCGGCGCGTTACTTGACCTCCGCCGCGGCCTGCAGGCCCTTTAGGCTCCAGCAGCTCCGCGGGTTCAGATTGTCCTTCGTCACGGTGGACATCAGCGTGTAGATATAGGGCGAGGCGGTGCCCGGGGGCTGGCCGCTCTGCAGCAGATACTTGATCATCGCCACCATCGCCTCGCTCTCATTGTAGAGCTCGGTCGAGACGACGGCGTCAAAGGTGCCGTTCGAGACATTGGCGCAGGTGTTGGTTTCCTCGCCGCCGCCGGTTGTCACCAGATAGATCTGGTCCTGCTTGCCGGCATCGCGGATCGCTGCGGCAGCACCCGTTGCATCGCCGTCCCAGAAGTCGATGATGCCGCAGATGTCCGGGTTCTGCTGCAGCATGGTGGCCGTCACATTCCGTGACGTCGTGGCATCCCAGTTGGAATCGGGCTTGGCCACCACCTGGAAGTCCTTGTGCTGCTCCAGCGCCTTCATGATGCCGGCATATTGGTAAAGGCTGGTGGCGTTCACCTCGTCTCCCTGGACGAGGCCGATCTTTTTCGATGACTTGTCGCCGCAGCCCTTCACCACGGCCTCGGCTTCCAGCATGCCGAGCTTGGTCCAGTCGCCGCCGACATAGGCGTCGGCCTTGAAGTTGGCCGGATTGTCGATGAGGATGACGTAGATCCCCTCCTTCTGGGCTTTCTTCATCAGCTTGGAATAGGAGTTCAGATCCGGCGCCATGACGATGAGGACATTGGGCTTGGTGTCGGACGAGATCAGTTCGGTGATCGCCTGTGCGCCGGCCTCGGTCGACCAGTTTGGGTCACGCGTTTCGAAAGTGCCGCCAAAGGCCTCCACTTCCCGCTTCAGAATGGCGGACCAGCCCTGGGCGAGGTC
The DNA here is from genome assembly GCF_965227715.1 of Aestuariivirga sp. Lineage (GTDB taxonomy): Bacteria > Pseudomonadota > Alphaproteobacteria > Rhizobiales > Aestuariivirgaceae > Aestuariivirga. Next base: position 2,646,155 of record NZ_OZ245771.1, read on the forward strand.
GAAGCCCATGGCCAGCGGAACCAGTGCCACGCGCTTGCCCTTGAGGGCCGCTTCATAGGCCGCGGGGCCCGGATCATCATCTGCCATGGCCTGCATCACGGGCGCTGTGAAAGCCAGCACCGCCGATGTGGCGAGTGTGGCAAGCAAGGTCTTGAGCTTCATCGGTGTCGTCTCCTGTTTGTCAGATGTCGCCCTGCTGGGCAGTTTGCTCATCGCGCGGGTTCACAAGGCTGTCGATGACGATGGCGATGAGCAGAATCGTCGCCTTGATGAGGTTCTGGTAGATGTCGGGAACGTCGAGGATGGTCATCGCATTCTTCATGATGCCGATCAGAACGGCACCGACGATCACGTTGCGCATGCCGCCTTTGCCACCCGAAAGCCCGATGCCGCCGATGACCACGACGAGAATGATGTCATAGAGCAGCGTGGAATTCACGATGCGGGTGTTCATGGAGTGGAGGCTCGCCGCGGTGAGAAGGCCAGCCCCCAGCGAAATGAAGGCGGAGATCACATAGCGCAGCAGGTTCATGGGCCGCACTGGAATGCCCATGTTGCGCGCCGCCATCGCATTGTCACCCATGTAATAGACGTAGCGCCCCCATTTGGTGAAGCGCAGGAAGAGATAGGCCAGGAACGCAGCGCCCGCGAAGACGAAGACTTCCGCAGGGATTCCGAAGGGGTGAACGCCACCAAGCTGCTCCAGCCAGTGGCCGGCGGGCACCGGCACGGCATCCTGCGTGATCAGCCGCGAACGCACGAAGCCAAAGACGAAGGATCCGCTGGCCAGCGTGGCGAAGATTGCGGGCACATCGGCATAGGCGACGAGGAAGCCGTTGACGAGGCCGATCGCGAGCACGCCCGCCGCCGCAATTCCAAAGGCCTGCCACTCGCTCCAGCCGTCGTTCAGCATCTGCAGATACCAGGCGGCCGACATGGCCATGATGGCCACGGCCGAAAGATCGATACCGCGGCCGATGATGACGATCGCCATGGCCACCGCAAGTAGCCCCAGCACCGACACGGAATGAACGATCGAGATCAGGTTCGCGGGGGCCAGAAAGCCTGGCAGCGCAATGCCTGAAATGACGAAGAGCACCACGGCAAGTGCCAGGACGATGCGCTCCTGGCTCCAGGCGCCATGTGCGCTAGCTCCCAACATTCTGCTGCCTCCCCCGTTCGGGCATGTGAGCTTGCAGCACGCCTGCTCCCAGCGTCAAGCGAGGCTGCGCGGGCTTCATCTTCATTCGAGGTCGAATGCCTTGTCGACTGGTACCTGCAACCCGTTGAGAAGCTGGTTGGTGCGGCCGGCGGTGGCAACCACGCGCAGGAGATCGGCATAGATTTCATCGGTCATGCCCTTGGCGCGGGCTGCCGCCGTGTGGGAATGCACGCAGTATCGGCAGGAATTGGTGATCGAGACCGCGATATAGATCAGCTCCTTGGTGAGCGGATCGAGGGCTGAGGGCGTGGCCATCACGGCCTTGACGCCTCCCCAAGTCTCTTCCAGCAACGGCGGATCGAAGGCGAGATAAAGCCAGAAGTTGTTGATGAAGTCCGATTTGCGGGTCGTCCGGATATCGTCGAACACGGCTTTCACGCGCGGGTCTTTCTCGGCATCCTCGATCAGCTTGACGGTGGACATGGCTTGAATCCTTTCGGGCATCAGGGGCTTGGAGCCTTTGCGCGGGACATCATCAAACCCGGAGACGAATGTCACCTTAGAAAAATTGTTCGAGAAGACCTCACGGGATCAGAACGGTTGAACCCGTGGTCTTCCGGCCTTCGAGATCGGCATGAACCTGCGCTGCCGATGTGAGCGGAGCCGTCTGGGTCTGCACGCGAATGCGGCCGTCCAGGATCAGGCCGAACAGTTCTTCCGAGGCCTTCTCGAGCCAGCGCCTGTTGCTGGTGAAATGAAACAGCACCGGCCGCGTGAGGTGGAAGGAGCCCGCCGCCAGATCCGCGATGCGAAAATCGCTGACGGCCCCCGAGGACTGTCCGAAATTGACCAGGGAGCCGTGCAGCCGGAGACATTTCAGGGATTTCAGCAGCGTATCCTTGCCGACGGAATCATAGACGGCGTGAAAGCCTTCCGGCACCAGGGCCCTTGCCGCCTCAAGAAAGTCCTGCTCGCGGTAATCGATCATGGTGGCGAAGCCATTTGACAGGGCAAGATCACATTTCGCGGGGCCGCCTGCGGTGCCTACGGGTTCGACGCCGATGACCCGCATCCATTGCCCGGCAAGGAGGCCCACACCGCCTGCGGCGGCATGGAAGAGGACCTGCTCGCCAGCTTGCAGGCGATAGCTGTCCTTTAGCAGGTAACGCGTGGTCAGGCCCTTCAACATGACCGAGGCGGCGGTTTCGAAGGAAAGGCCGTCCGGCAGGATCACCACATGGGCCGCAGCAATGTTGCGGGCACTGGCATAGGCATTGTTGGGCAGCGTATAGGCAACCCGGTCCCCTTCCCGGAGTGCCGTTACGCCTGGGCCCACGGCGATGATTTCGCCCGCAGCCTCCGCCCCGGGAACAAGGCGCTGCGGGTCTGGCCAGGGGTAGAGCCCGGACCGGAAATAGCAATCGATGAAGTTCACGCCGATGGCGCGGTGCCTGATCTGCACCTCACCTGCTGCGGGAGGTGGAAGTGAAAGCTCAGTTTGCTGAAGCACGTCCGGCCCACCCGGCCTCGCCGCCGCAATTGCATAGTGAATATCCGTCATATGGCCCAGCTCCACGCCCGTCCGGATCGCTTCCGGATGCGGATGTCATATTGCATAGGTCCCGTGACGTCGAGTTGAGCCCTGCAGTTTCTGCATGCCAGCAACGGGGGGCGCGTTGTTGTGGACAGCCTGACTCCGGCGACCATCGAATCAGTTAGAAGAAAACAGATGAATGAAGACATACGCGTGAGGCGAGGGTTGAGACGGGTATTGGCCGCTGTCGCAGCGGCGATGCTGACTGCTGCGTTGACCAGAGGGGCAGAGGCGAGCGACGCCCTGGTCACTGGCAGCCTGCCGCCCCGCGCGAGTGTGGAAGAAACCCTTCCGGCGCCTCCCGCCCACCTCCTGGTGCTGGGCTTCGCAGGTGACATCGGCTTTACCGGTCATGGTGATGTTCCCCGCACTGACGGGGCGGTGAAGCATGGCGCCGTCATTCCGTGGGATCGTTTTACCGGAGGCATTTCACCCCTTCTCAATGCCGATGCCAATTTCGCCAATCTCGAAACGGTGATTGCGGAAGACCATGGACTTACGCCCATTGAGAAGTCCTTCAATTTCATGGGGGACCCGGAAGGCTTGCGCCAGACCATTGCCGCGGGCTTCACCGTGCTGACGGCCGCCAATAACCACGCGGGCGATTTCGGCGCCTTGGGGATTGTGGAAACGCTGGCGCATCTGGCGGCCGCCAAATCTCTGGGGCTCAAGGCCTTTGCCGGGCTGGGCATCGGGACTGACCGTTATCAGCCTGGGGTTTTCGATCTGCGCGGCATCCGCATCGGGATCGCCGCCATTGGCATCGGCTTCAACCATGCCGGGCCCGATGGTCCCGGCCAGCCGCTCTATGCGAGCCCGCAGGATTTCAATCGCGTCGCCGCCGGTCTCGCGGCAAGCGGAGCCTCCGTTCGCGTGCTCTCCGTGCACTATGGCAAGGAACTCGTGTCCCTTCCCTTGGCGCGGGACAGGGCACGCCTTCGTGCGGCGATCGACTCGCACCGCGCCGGAATCGTCTTCGGTCATCACAGCCATGTTCCCTCGGGTGTCGAATTCCGCAATGGCGGTGTCATTTTCTATGGGCTCGGCAATTTCATGCACACCGGCACGCAGGACATGAGCCGCTATGGCAGCTGCCGGGATTTCGGCCTCTATGCCAAGGCCTATCTCTGGCTCGCACCGGGTGAGGCACCCGTCATCCGCGCATTGGAGCTTTTGCCCGTCCGCGGCATGCATGCAGTGCCTGAAGCCATGCCACCCGCCGAGGCATCGAAACGGATCGCCATCGTCAATGCCATGAATGTTGCTGTGGCGGAGGCGGGCGTACAACCCGTCCGGTTCGACACAACGGGCAATGGCGCAGGCCTCGCCTGCTTCGGAGACCAGCCGGCATTCGGGGATGAGCTTTCTGCCCGCTGCAAGGCTGCCGCAGGCCCGCGTGCAGCATCACCTTTGGTGGACAGAACTTTGCCCGCGTCTTGCGGCTTCGAGCCGCCTCCACCGCCGCGTGAAGAGGTTGTTGCAGCACCGCCGCCTGTTGTGCCGCCGGTGGCGAAGATCGTCCCCCGCAAACTGCCAAAGTCCCAGGCTGCGGCGGCAAAGCCCAGGCAGAAGTCTCTCTTTGGGCTAAAGTTTTTTGATTAGGCTCTGGAGATAGGTTCCGTAGTCATTCTTGCGGAACAATTCGGTCCGGGCCAGAAGCTGGGCGTCGTCGATCCACCCGGCATGATAGGCAATCTCGTCAGGCGAGCCGGCCTGCAGGCCCTGGCGATCCGTCAGTGTACGGACAAAATTGCCGGCATCCAGAAGGCTCGCATGTGTTCCGGTGTCGAGCCAGGCGAAGCCACGGCCCATTTTCTCCACGTGCAGCTGTCCCTCTCTGCGATAGAGCTCCAGCAGATCGACAATTTCAAGCTCGCCCCGCGGCGAAGGCTTGATCCGGGCCGCGAGCTCGGGCGCCCGGCCATCCAGGAAGTAGAGGCCTGTCACGGCATAGTTGGAGGGGGGAGAAACGGGCTTCTCGACCAGGGCCTGCACCTGGCCTTCTTGATCGAAATCAACGACTCCATACCGTTGTGGATCCGCCACGTGATAGCCGAACACCGTTCCCCCCGCGTCGCGTGCGCCTGCAGCCGCCAGAACGTCCGGAAGCCCGTGGCCGAAGAAAATATTGTCTCCCAGAATCAGCGCAGAGGCATCCCCCGAGAGGAAATCCCTGGCAAGCAAATAGGCCTGTGCAAGCCCATCGGGTGAGGGCTGAACAATATAGGTGAAGGACAGGCCCCACTGGCTGCCATCGCCAAGGGCCCGGATGAAATGCGACTGGTCTTCCGGCGTCGTGATGATCGCAATCTCGCGGATGCCTGCCAGCATCAGCACCGAAAGGGGATAATAGATCATCGGCTTGTCATAGACCGGAAGCAATTGCTTCGAGACCCCAATGGTAACGGGCCAGAGCCGTGTTCCGGAACCCCCTGCGAGGATGATGCCTTTGCGCCTCAATTTCCGGTCTCCAGTTCCTGCAGCATGTCATGAAGGGCGTCGCGCCAGCCTGGGCGCGCAATGCCGAAGGCCTGTTCAAGAGACGAACAATCGAGCCGTGAATTGAGAGGACGCCTCGCCGCCACCGGATAATCCGCCGAGGCGATATCTTCAATCCGGCAAGAAAATCCTGCCTCGTCCATGATGGCACGCGCGAATGCGGCCCAGCTTACATCGGGTGTCCCTGAAAAGTGATGCGTGCCCCCGGCGTGGCCCCCGCACATCGCCTTGGCGGCGGCAAGGAGTGCAGCCGCAATGGCGGGCGCAGGTGTGGGCCCGCCCAGCTGGTCCGATACAATGCGGAGAACGGCGTGTTTCCGGCCGAGGCGCAGCATGGTTTTCAGAAAATTATGACCGTGAACCGAGAAGATCCAGCTGGTGCGCAGGATCAGGTGGCGCGCACCGCTCTCTCTCACAGCATCTTCGCCCCGGCACTTGGAACGGCCATAGGCGTTGAGCGGAGCTCTGGGATGATCGGGGCTGAAAGCGTCACTGCCCGCGCCATCGAACACATAATCGGTAGAGAGGTGGAGCAGCGGTATGGCACGTGCCGCACAGGCCCGCGCAATTGCGCCGGCCGCATCCGCATTGATTCGGAAGGCCTCGGCCTCTTCAGTCTCGGCCCGGTCGACGGCCGTGAAGGCCGCAGCATTTATCACGGCATCAGCATCGGAGTTGTTCACGATCGCGGCACAGGCGGCGGCATCCCGCAGATCCGCTTCGCTGCGGCCGAGAAACATCGCCTCGTCCCCTGCCAGCGGGGCGCGCGCAAGCTCCCGTGCGACCTGACCCGTCTTGCCGAACACGAGCAGCTTCACGCGGTCACGCCCAGCCGTTGGCCGACACCCTTTCGGTCTTCCAGGGCGCGCCACCAGGGCTCATTCTCGAGATACCATGTCACGGTTCGGGCGAGGCCATCCTCCAAGCTCACGTTCGGCTTCCAGCCCAGCTCGTCATGCAGGCGCCGCGCGTTGATTGCATAGCGTGCATCGTGGCCGGGGCGGTCTGTAACGAAGACGATCTGATCCGCATATGAGCCCACAGCTTTCGGCCGCCTGGCATCGAGAACGGCGCAGATCGTGAGCACCAGATCAATGTTGCGGCGCTCACTCTCCCCGCCGATGTTGTAGCTTCGCCCCGCAGCCCCCTTGCCGAGCACGAGCAGCAAGGCATCGGCGTGGTCCTCCACATAAAGCCAGTCGCGAATGTTTGTCCCCTGGCCATAGACGGGAATGGGCTTGCCCGCGATCGCATTGAGGATCACCACGGGAATGAGTTTTTCGGGAAACTGATAGGGCCCATAATTGTTGGAGCAGTTGCTTACCACCACAGGCAAGCCATAGGTTTCATGCCAGGCCCGCACGAGATGGTCTGATCCCGCCTTCGATGCGGCATAGGGGCTTCGCGGCGCATAGGGCGTATCCTCGGTGAAGCGACCTTCGGTGCCCAGAGACCCAAAAACCTCATCCGTCGAGACATGGTGGAACCGGAAGCCATCGGGTCTGCCGGACGCTGTCCAATACTCCCGTGCGGCCTCAAGCAGACGGAAGGTTCCCATGACATTGGTATCCACGAAAGCGCCCGGACCATCAATCGAGCGGTCGACGTGGCTTTCGGCCGCGAGGTGTATCACCGCATCGGGGCGATGGCTTGCGAAAATCCGGTGCAACCTGTCCCCGTCTCTGATGTCCGCATGTTCGAACTGGTAGCGTGGAGACGCGGCAACATTCGAAACATTGCTCAGACAGGCAGCATAGGTGAGGGCATCGAGGTTCACCACCTCATGGCCGCGCGCCACCGCGAGCCGCACCACGGCGGATCCGATAAAGCCCGCGCCCCCGGTGACAAGAATTTTCATGGCTCCCCTTCATAGAGAAAGGGAGAATTGAACGACGAGAACGGCACGGCAGCGGCATCCTTGTCCGAAAGCTGCGGAGCGCCCGCAAGGGGCCAGCTGATCCCGAGACTGTCCCAGCGAACCGCCAGATCCGCAGCAGGCTCATAGTATGCCGTGCATTTGTATTGCACTTGAGTGTCTGGTCTCAGGGTCAAGTAGCCATGCAGGAAACCCGCCGGAAGGAAAAGCTGGAGGCCGTTCTCTGGCGTGAGTTCCGCCGCTGTCCAGCGGCCGAAGCCGGGGGATCCCTGCCTGACATCCACCGCCACATCATAGATCGCACCCTGCGTACAGCGGACGAGCTTCGCTTGCGCATGAGGGGGCGCCTGAGCGTGAAGTCCGCGCAGGGTGCCGGCCCGTACCGAGAGAGAATGGTTGTCTTGCACGAATTCAGCCTCAAGGCCGGCTGCGGACAGCCCGCGCTTGTTCCATGTCTCTTCGAAGTAGCCCCGGGCATCACCAAAGCGCTGCGGTGTGAGCAGAAGGAGCCCCGGAAGTTCTGTCTGCTGAATTCTCACTGAAATCCTTCTCAAGCTGGTGCATGGCAGGTTCCGGAACTTAAGGCCCTGGCATCGTGCTGCAAAGTCCCTCTCTGCAAGGCTGCGTCGCTCCGCTGAAACAATGGCGCATAGTTCTTATGGAACTGTTAGAATTCGCCGGAAGCGGAGCGCAGGACGATGAATGCGAAAGTATGACCAGCCGCCGTCGCGGACCCAGCCACCTTGCGCGCGGGAGAGCGATCCAAGCACAGTGCGCGGTGGACCTTTGCGTCCGCTGCGTTTTGCAGTGTTCTGGTTTCTGATTGCGGTTCTCACCCTTAGCTATAGTTTCCTCCTCCCAGCCATATTGCTGCCAAGACATTGGGTCCGGGCCATCGTCACATCCTATTTGTTTCTTGTCCTCGGACTGCTGCGCGTGATCGCAGGGGTAAGCTGGGAGATTCGGGGCGATGTGGCAGGGGCAAAGGGGCCCGTTCTGGTCGCAGCCAAGCACCAGTCCGCCTTCGAAACGCTGTTTCTGCAATATGTTCTTGGCGATCCCGCGATCATCGCCAAGCGGGAACTGCTGTCGGTGCCGCTGATCGGCTGGGTGCAACGGCGGCTCGGCCACATTGGGGCCGACCGGTCTGGCAATCTCGATGCGGCGCGGCAGCTTCTGCAGGCAGCACGGCGAGCCCATGACGATGGGCGTCCTGTCGTCATCTTTCCGGAGGGTTCCCGCCGCAGTCCTGGTGCAGCCCCGGATTACAAGCCGGGTGTTGATGTGCTCTATGGCGTCCTGAAGACGGCATGCATCCCCGTGGCGGTCAACTCGGGGCGGGTATGGCCCGCCCGTGCGCTGTTTCCCTATCCCGGGCATATCGTGCTGGCGTTTCTGCCCGCGATTCCGTCGCGGCTGCCACGTGCCGCCTTTCGCCAGAAACTCATCGAGGACATTGAAACCGCCTCACAGCGGCTGCTCGATGAGCCCGCCGGACGCGCGTGAAACACGGCAAACTTCTATAGACATTGCAAGCTGTCCTTTCTAGATTGCGCTTCGTTCACGATTGAGAATTGGAATTTTACGAGCTCATGGAGGTTTCTGGCGGCATTGAGGACAGGCTTCTCGCAATCGTGTCCCGTGAAGGCCTGGTTGATCGTGCCAAGCTCGTGCCAGACGCAACACTCGACAGCCTCGGAATTGCCTCTGCTGACGTGATTGTCATGCTGATGGCCATTGAGGAAGAGTTCGGCGTTTATATTCCGGTCGATGGTTCGCTTTCGGACTCACGCACCGTCGGAGAATTTCTGGCCGCGATCCGTCCGCACATGGACAAGCCGCGCAGCTGATGAAATCGGGTCCGCGCGTCTTCATCACCGGCATGGGGGCCGTCAGTGCGCTCGGGCTCGGGGTGAGCGCACTGTGGCACGCGGCACGTGATGGACGATCTGGGGTCTGCACCCTTGACCTGCCGCGAACTGCAAACCAGCTGGTCAGGCAGGCAGCTCACCTGAGCGATTTCAACGCTGCGCCCCACTTCCCGATCGAAACACTCCGCACCACCGACCGGTTTGCCCAGATGGCCTTGCTGTCTGCACGCGAGGCGCTGGCGGACGCGGGCTGGCCTGAAGGTGCCCCCCTTGGCCCGCGCACGGCCGTCATCATCGGGAGCGGGATCGGTGGCGCCTCGACCTCCGATATCGAACATTACAAGTTCTACCAGACGCATGAGCGGGCGGATCCGATGACGATCCCCAAGGTCATGCCCAATGCCGCGGCATCTCATGTCTCCATGGCGCATGGGGCGCAGGGCCTGACGCTCGCAGTGTCCAGCGCCTGCTCGTCCGCCAATCAGGCCATTGGCCTCGGCATGATGCTGCTGCGCCAGGGTCTTGCGGACCGCGCCATCGTTGGTGGCAGCGAATGTCTGATAACGCCCGCGACGTTCAGAGCCTGGGAGACCTTGCGCGTTATGACGCAAGGACTCTGCCGTCCGTTTTCCGCGGGGCGCGATGGCATGGTTCTGGGCGAAGGCGCTGGCTTGCTGGTGCTCGAAACGGAAGCGGCAGCCCAAGCCCGCCATGCCCGGCCCCATGCGGAGCTCGCCGGTTATGGGACCACCAGTGACGCCGGAGACATCGTGCGGCCGAATGCCGATGGCGCGGCCCGTGCCATGGAAACGGCCCTTGCAGATGCCGGGCTTCAACCCTCAGACATTCACTATGTGAATGCCCATGGAACCGGAACGGTTCTCAATGACAGGGCTGAGAGCGAAGCCATGTGGCGGGTCTTCGGCCCTGACCTCGGGTGCATCGCCGTATCTTCGACCAAGCCGGTGCATGGCCATGCGCTGGGTGCGGCCGGTGCTCTCGAAATGGTCGTCACGGTCTGTGCCATGAGAGACGGGGTCGCACCGCCGACGATCAACTGGACCGGTCCTGAAAAGAATTGCATTCCTGACCCCGTTCCAAACATGTCCCGCAGCCTCCCGATTGCCGCCGCCATGTCGAATTCCTTTGCCTTCGGCGGCATCAACGCGAGCCTCGTCATCCGCAAGGCATGAGCCATGCATCATGAGACCAGCGGCACACTCGTGCTGCCACCGTTTCCCTTCCGCATCGAACCGGAGCACGTCGTTTCCTACCGCGCGGCACTGGGGGAGCCGGGCACGCGCGTTCCCTTCGCCATGGGTTTGCGGGCCCTTGCGAGTGATCACGTTGCGGCTGCCCTGAAAGACCTGGCACAGGGCAGACTCTGCATTCACCTGGGCCAGGAGGTGACAGCACGCAGCGATCTCTGCGCCGGGGTGGACTATATCTGCGATCTGCGCTTCACGCGCCTCGCCGGTGACCGGATCCGCATCGAGCAGAGGCTGCGGATTGGCGATGAAGAGCCCACCGCAACATTCGTTTCGGACATCCGTCTGGTGGCGGCATGATCCGCATGCCTGAGGAAATGCCAGGCCTTCCCGTTTCTCTTGCGACTGGCAGCATCGGATCAGACGCCGTTGCGGCATTTGCCGCGGCTTCACTGGATTTGAACCCAGTGCACTTGAGTGAAGCTGCTGCAAGGCGGGCTGGCTTTTCAGGGCCCGTCCTGCATGGCATGTTCCTTGCTGCCCGGCTCGAAACATTCCTCGAGCGCATTCCCGGCGCGCGCATCCTGGCATTTAGTGTGCGTTTTGTGGCGCCGGCTTTGCTTGGCTGCAGCATTACCCTCTCTGCCCGCTTGCTCGGCCAAGACGGGCACGTGCTTCATCTCAGGCTTCTTGCAACCTCGGAGGAGGGTAAAATCCTCGCCGTTGCGGAGGCTCGGGTGTTGTGTGCCTCACACCCAGCCCAGCAGGAAGGCTAGTCCGGCGAGACAAGGGCCTGCCACGAGCCATGAGTCGGCAATATCGAGGAGGCCTCCCTGCACCGTCATTACGGGCGGGTAGTCCTTGATGCCGGCGCGGCGCTTGGGCAGTGACCCGAGCAAGTCCCCTGCCGGAGCTGCCACGAAAATCACCAGTCCGGACAGCAGCATGGCGCCCAAGCCAAGGTCGAGCCCGAATACCAATGCCAGAACTGTCCCGAAGAGGGCCGCAGCGCCGGTGGCGAAACCTTCCCAAGTCTTCCGTGGGCTGAGGCGGGGCGCCAGCGGTGTCCTGCCATAGAGGCGCCCACCCAGAAGCGAGAAGCTGTCGAATATCTCGACGAGGAGGAAGGCCAGGAGAAGAAAGGGCACCAGCCGGGGATCTGCCGCGGCATGAATGAAGGCCACCAGCGGCAAGAGTGGAAAAATGATGAAACTGGCGAGGACCTTTCCCTGTGGCCAGCGGCGGCCAGAGGCGGTCGAGGCTGCCGCGATGATGAGAAGCGAGATGCCCGCTTTCATGATCGTAGAGGTCTCTGCAAACCATGCAAACAAGGCACAGATGGACAAGGCCCACAGGCCAGTTGCCGCGAGCCGTCTGCCGGCGATCTTGCTGTAAACCGTTCCGCTTTCAAACCCCAGGCGCGCCGCGCCGATCAGCAAGCAAAGGGACAGCAGGGCGGGTGGCAACAGCCAGGGCAGGGCGCCAGCCAGAAGTATAACCGCTTCGGACGCCAGCAACGGCCAAAGCTGCCGCGCAGCTGGCCGCGTCTTGGGCAAGAGGTTGAGGACCATCAGGAGGGCCGCACCCACGGCGAAGGCAAAGCCAATCACCCCGACCAAACCGGCAACCGTCAGATGGTTCGTCACGTCGGTTCGCCGGCGCGCCTCACCAGCCAGTCCTGATAGTGCCGAAGCAAAGGTCCGATCAGGCTGTGGGTCCGCCCCAGAAGCCGCAATTGCCAGCCGAAGGTCACATCGAAATCACCCCGGTCGGCCGCGGCTACGATACCTTTCGCAACGGCATCGGAGCTCAACACGCCGCCGCCATTTGCCAGCTGGCTCGTGACCTTCGGCCGTGCCAGCAGTTCAGCCCGCCATTGCGGCGTGTCCGTGTCACCGGGAAAGGCAATGGTGACGGATACATTATGCGGTTTCAACTCCACGCGAAGGCTTTCGGCTAGGCCGCGCACGGCAAATTTTGTGGGGCCGTAGGAGCTGTAGCCGTAGATCCCCGCAAAGGCCGCTCCGGACGCGATGAGCACGAGCTTTCCCTGGCCGGACTTGGCGAGATAGGGAAACATGAAGTGGGCGAATTGCAGCGAGCCCAGATAATTGGTGCGCCACTGACACTCATGGTCGCTCAAGGTTTGGGTGGCAAAAAGGCCGGGAAGCACGATGCCCGCCGAAGAAATGGCCCAGCTTGGAGTGCCGAAGCTGGCGCTTGCGGATTCGACCGCCTGTTTCAGATCTGCGGCATCACGCACATCTGCCGAAAAGCTCTGGACTTCGGCAGCACCAGTTGCCGCGGCCAGAACGGCAGCCTGCGCTGCAGCCAGCTTGTCCCTGTTGCGGGCGATCAGGGAAATTGCGATCCCCCGCGAGGCGAGAAGCTTCGCAATGGCGAGCCCGATGCCGCTGCTTCCTCCGGTTATGACGGCATGCTCCGTCATGGCTGGCGTCAGAGCCTGCCTTCAGCGAAGTCGAGCAGGAGACGTTGTCCGTCCTCGTCCTTCACCTGCTTCGGCGGATGCTTGAACAGGAAGGCGGATGCCTCCCAGATCGGGCCTGCCAGCTTGCGGTCCAGGGCAATGCGGGCGCATCTGATCGCAGACAGCGCCATGGCGGCTGCATTGGGCGAATCCTCCACCGATAGGCGGACTTCGATGTTCATCGGAACACCACCCAGCAGGCGCCCTTCCAGGCGCACATAGCCCACTTTCTGATCGTTGAGCCAGGGCACATAGTCGGACGGACCGATGCGGACGTTCTCGTCGGTCAGGCGGGTTTCCAGTGCGGACTGTACGGCTTCGGTTTTCGACTCGCGCTTGTTCACCAGCCGGTCGTGATCCATCATGTTGAGAAAGTCGGTATTGCCACCGACATTCAGCTGGTAGGACCGGTCCAGCACCGCGCCGCGCATGTCAAAGAGGTGAGCCAGAGTCCGGTGCAGAATCGTGGCGCCAACTTGCGCCTTGAAATCGTCCCCGAGAATGGGGAGGCCCTTCTGGCGGAAGGCGTTGCCCCATTTGGGGTTGCTGGCAAGGAACACCGGAATCGCATTGACGAAAGCGGCACCGGCCTCCAGCGCGCAAGAGGCATAGAATTCACTGGCCATCTGCGAGCCAACGGGCAGAAAACTGATCACGACTTCCGTGCCCGCCGCTTTCAAGGCGGATACAACCTCAGCTGCCGAGAGTTCTGCCTCTGTGCTCGGCACGAAACTGCGATGCGGCGCCTGATTGCCGAGGAATGCCGTCATCCCGTCAAGGCTGGGGCCCCGCCCCACGCGCACGCCAGTCTTTGGCACGTCCTTATGAAAGATGGCGGTACAGTTCGGCGCGGCGAAAACCGCTTCAGACAGATCGCGCCCAACCTTGCGCTGATCGATATCAAAGGCGGCAACGATCTCGATGTCGCCCGGGACATAAGCACCCAGCTGGGGAAACGGCACGCCGACTGCGGATGGACCCATGGCGCGGCAGTAGTAAATGCCTTGAACCAATGAACTGGCGCAGTTTCCGACGCCTACGACAGCCGTACGAATCAAGGCACATCCTCACAAAATAAGAAATCTTCTTTGATCAAACTTCACTCCCACACTTTCACATGCAACACAAGTTGCCAAAGCCCCCAAATCGACGTGCACAGTGGATGAACGATTTTCCCATTGAGAGACTGTCGGCACCGGGTTTCAACCCCGGCGCGACAATCGATTTCTCTTCCAATTCTTGGTGCGATGCCGCGAGCGCATTCTGTCACGGACGTCCCAGGCAATGATGTCTCCCGCCCGGCTGACGTGATGAGAGGATGTATCAGGGCCAAAGCCCGGAAAGAGATCAATGAAAGATGCAGGTTCCTCATGGAACGTCGCTCTTGTGAGCTCCAGAATGCGCATCGGACGCAGACCCTCGCCATAGTAATGAGGGCTGTCCTGCATGAGCCGCATAAGCGTTCCGTCCTGCTGCGGGCCGAGAAAACCGGCGTTCCGGCCCGTTCCATTGGCCCTTTCGCCATAGAGCCCCAAAGTATTGATGGGATGAGCGGTGAGGGGCGCTTCGAGGAGGTTCTCCATGCAATGGATTTCGAGATGGCGGTTTGGCCATCCGCCCTTCACGGACGTCAGCAGAAACCATGAGCCTTCATGCTGAATCACCATGGAATCGACGGCATCGATCCCAAACAACAACCTGCGCGAAAGCTGCCAGCGATCGGGCCAGCGTTCGCAGACGAAAAGATCGATCGCGCGGTGCTCATGTGTCTCGGGGATCATGTAAGCCACGCCGTCATGCTCGAAGACGAATGGGTAGGACGCATGGCAGTCGAGTGCGGCATAGGCTGGCGTGAAGGCGAGCGCTTCCACGGATGTGATCGCGCCCTTGGCGTCCAGTCCCATCACGCTCAGATGGCCGCGATCTTCCCTGTACTGGAACTGTTCAGCGAAGAGCCAGGTCTTTCCGTCTCTCACACGAACGAAAGGGTCCGCGAAATAACCGTTCGGGGGTGACGGGATGCTCGTCGCGAAGGTTTCACCAACATGACGGATCTTCACCGAAAAATGCTCCGTGCGCCGCCGGTTGAAACCGTCAATGCGCGTGTCGTCGAAATGGCGCAGCCGGTGGTACAGCCTCTTCACGGCCTTGCCTGCGGCATGCCAGGCGCGAACGGCAGGGTCTGCCCACAGCGGAATCCATTGCGGCACGGGGTTATCCGTCGATATGGCAGCACAAGGTTGGGCCCAACGGACGACGGTATCCGCCGCATCTGGGTTAAGCGCCGCGGTGTAGACCGCCTTCGCTAAAAGGCAGTTCAAAGTGGCCGCATCCGCTTGTCCGCCTTGGGCCGCAATCCAATCCTCAAGCAGGCCTTTGCCAACAGGGTGGCGCGTATCGAAACCCAGCGCGCCTCCATGCCATCCGGGTACGTGCCGCACTTCGAGGGGCACCTCACATGCATCAAACAAGTCCATGGTGCAGATGTCCGGCAGCGTGCCTGGCACGCGCAAGCCCCAGAATCCGCGCTCCTCAAGCTTTGCAAGCAGAGCATCCAGCGGAGCCCTCAGGATTGCAGCGCAATCGAGCCAGAAGACCGGCCCATCATGGCCGCACGCTGCTTCCCCTAACATCAGCGGAATGCTGCCGCCCCTCGCGGCACCCGGTGAAAACAAGTGGGGCTGCTGCAACCGTTTCACCCAAGGGAAACGCAGGGCGATGAACTCGCGATCCACAGGTGATAGCCCAAGATCTTGGACAATCCATTTGCCGTTCCGGTGCGCGTCATGGCGCTCTGCTGAAAGCAGCAGTTGCGAAAGCGTGCGGGCCTGGCGTTCGCTTGCCGCGGTCACGATCAGCGGTGTTTTGTGCCGGTCAGATTTCATGCTCGCCCGTGGCCGGTTTCAGGCCCTCTGAAAACTTCCTGTTGTGGGCATCGGCAAGTCTGTCTATCAAGTGCCGCAATTCCCGGCAAGGCTGGGGCGCACGCTTCAGCCGACCCATTGAGACAAATCTGGCTACCCATTTCGTGACCGCTAGTTTCAAGCAATTGCTGCCGATGCTCAGGTTTCTGTGGCTGCACGCGCCACAGCGCCTGAAATATGTGGTGTTTGCGCTGGCCCTCACGGCGGGCCTGTCGCGCGACTTCGTGATGCTGGTGGTCAACAAGGCCGCTGCCGCGCCGATCGATCAAACAATTTCACATTGGCTGCCGCTGTTCGTGCTCACCTTCGTCGTGGTGATCGGATCGTCCTTCGCCTATCAAGTCATCACGACGGCCGCGACCACCTATGTCGTCAACAGCGTTCGCCTGAAGTTGATCGGCGGGCTCCTGAAGGTGCAACCCAGCTTTCTCGACCGTCATGAACATGGCTCGCTCTACCACATTCTCACGACGGATGTGAGCACCGTCGCGGGCTTCACCAATACGCTGCTTGGCCTTCTGCCCTCCTTCATCTTTCTCGCGATCGCCATTCCGCAACTCTTCTATTATTCCTTCGTCGCGGGCTTCTTCGTGATTCTGGTGATGGTGGGCGGCACCTTGGCCTATCATGTGCAGCAAAGGGCGATGGCCACGCTCAATGCCGATGCCCGCGCTCTCGAGGTTGCCTATTTCGAGCGCGTGTCGGAACTCTTCAAGGGTTTCCGCGAATTGCGGCTGCATTATCCGAGACGCCAAAGCTTCAAAGGCGATCTCAGCCGGGTGCTGGAAACGCTGCGCCAGCTTCTGATCCGCGTGAACCGGATCTATGAAACGGGCGAATCTTCCTTTCAGGCGCTCAAATTTCTGCTCTTCGCCGGCATCGTCTTTCTCGTGCCCTATCTGGTGAAGACGGATTCGGTGATTACCTTCCAGATCCTCACGCTCGTGTTGTTCTCGCTGATGCCCTTCGAACAGATCGTCACGAGTTATCCATCCGTCATCGGTACACTTGTTTCCTACCTCCGCATTGCCGATCTCGCGCGGGCCTTGGAGCCCTTCGAACAGGTGGTCGAACGCACGATCGACAAGGTGCCACCCTTCCGCCAGATCGCACTGCGCGGAATCGAGGCCAAGTATGATTCGCGGGAGACCAGCAGCTTCGAGCTGGGCCCGTTCGACTTCGAATTGCGCCAGGGGGAGGTCGTGTTCCTGGTTGGCAACAATGGCTCCGGCAAGACGACGTTCATGAATGTGCTCGCTGGGCTTCTCGACCCGGTGCGCGGCACGATTGAACTCGACGGCAAGCCGCTCACGCCTGAAGACATGAATATCTATCGTTCGCAGTTCTCGGCCATCTTTACCAGCTTCCACGTTTTCCGTCAGATCTATGGCCTGGAAGGGGTGGAGCAGGCGGAAGCGGATGCTGCGATCGACAAGGTTCATCTCTCCGGCATCACCAGCATCGCAGGAGACAGCATCAGCCGGATTGATCTGTCTGCAGGGCAGCGGCGGCGGCTCGCCCTGGCCATCGCGCTGCTGGAGGACCGGAACATTCTGGTGCTCGATGAATTCGTGGCCGACCAAGACCCCGAAAAGCGGGAGTATTTCTTCCGTACCCTCATTCCGTGGCTGCGCGAACGGGGCAAGACTGTGGTCGTTTCCACGCATGACCTTACGTGGCTTCCCTATTGCGACCGTGTGATCATCTTCGAGAACGGCAAGCTCACGGAACGCGTGGCGGACATGGCAGACGCAGCAGGCTAGCCGCGGAATATGCGGTCTCAGCTCTTCATTTGAAGAGCGGGCCACAGCCGGGTCTCGACATTGGCCAGCATGGCCTCATCGTCAATCTCGCCCCACAGCAGGTTATTGACCCTGATGCAGCTGATGGGACTCTCACGCGAAGCGCGCACCAGCGCGCTCTCGTAATCGCCATCGGCCGGCACGTCCGCGGCGCTGCACAGAAGCTGCTGCACCACAGCGTCGGCCAGCTTGAGAATGCCGACAAGCTCACCGAAAGGCACGTCCGCGTGCGTGGATTTCACCTTGGACATGCCGCGGAACGTTGCATCGCTTTCCTGGCCATCGGCCCAGACATAGACCTCATCACCTGCGCCCGTGGGCCCAGATGTCAAAATCACACTGTCATGTGCCGCCGTCAGCACGGCCTGCAACGCCCGCGGCTCATAGATGATGTCTGATTCGAGCAACAGGAACGGTGCTGCCACATGGCCAAGCCCAACGCGCAGGCTCTCGAAGCTGCCCTTCACGGCATAGTCGGGATTGTGCACCAGTGACACGTTCAGGCCTGGAATAGGCCGCAGCGCGCCGAAGTTTTCGGCCAAATGTCCCGTCACGATGACGGCGTCACGTATGCCCGCCGCTGCCAGCAAACCAAGCGAACGGACGATCAAGGGGGTTCCGCCCACTTCGATGAAGCCCTTGGGAATTCCGCGGCCCCGCGGCCCCATTCTCACGCCCCGCCCGGCCGCAAGTATCAACGCTCTCTCGATCACCAATGATGTTCCCGTGTTCTGGCCGCTTTGGCCAGCCAAGAAAGGACAAGAAAATTTTCTCGACAGGCAGGGGGGCGTGTAGCATTTTGTGCACATTGTCAAGTTACGCAGCCCCACATGCAGCTTTCCCCGCAACAGATCGAAGACTTCCGGACCAGTGGTTACCTCTTGATCCGCGGGCTCTTCGCTGGCCAGGCGCTCGCGGATCTCGTTGGCTGGACGGATGATGTCGAGGCATGGCCCGAAGTGCCGGGCAAGGCGATGAAGTATTTCGAGACGGCCCCCGGCGAAGGCCAAAGGCTTCTCCAGCGCATCGAGAATTTCTGCCCTTACCATGAAGGTTTCCGCAGGATGTGCGATGGTCCGGAGGTGAAGGGCATCATGGCGCAGCTGCTGGGCGAAGAGGCCGTGCTGTTCAAGGAGAAGATCAATTTCAAGCTTGCCGGAGGTGCGGGATTCGAACCCCATCAGGATGCCCAGGCCGACTGGGGCCGCTACTGCACGTTTCACATTACGGCCATGGTGAGTGTTGATCCCTGCACGCTGGAAAATGGCTGTCTGGAAATGGTGCTGGGCCACCATAACCGCGGCCTCATCGGCGATCTCTGGCAGCCGCTGGGCGATGAACAGATGCGAGGCATGGACTTCATCGCCATTCCGACGGCGCCTGGCGATGCGATCTTCTTTGATTCCTTCGCGCCGCACCGTTCGGGCCCCAACCGCACCAATGGGCCGCGCCGTGTTCTCTACATCACCTACAACCGCAATTCCGAGGGAGACTGGCGGGAGCAATACTACGCGGATAAGCGCATGAGCTTCCCACCGGATTGCGAGCGCGTGCCGGGCCAGGCCTATGTCTACAAGGTGTAGCCCGCGCGGACGTGCTGCGGCTCACGTTTCCAGGGCATGAAGCTTCTTCTCGTTTGCCCATATGATCCGGACCGGCATGGCGGTGTGCAGCGGCACATTCACGCGCTCGCCGCCGCGCTCACGGCCCGGGGCCACGAGACCCTGATCCTTGCCCCGGGGCGTTCGGAGTTCCCCCAGCCCGGGCTGCGGCGGGCCGGAGGCATGCGCAGCATAAGGCTGGGTGGCACGCGCTTCGAAGTCAGCTGGGTTTCGCATGCTGAGCGTCTCTCGCTCCTTGAAGATCTTCGTTCCTGGCGTCCGGATGTTGCCCATTTTCATACCATCTGGGATCCGCTCATGCCCTGGCAGGTGTTCCGTAGGCTGAGCATTCCGGGTATTGCAACGTTTCACGATACGCCGCCACAGGGCGTAACCGGGTTTGTGTTGCGAAACCTGTTCAAGGTGCTGAGCCGTTATCTGCTGTCCCAGCTCGACGGGGCGATTGCGGTCTCCTCCTCACCCATGGCGCATCTCAGGCCAGGACCTTCCGGCGTTCAGCCCATCGTGCTTCCGCCGGTCACGGATCTCTCACCGTTCTTCGCCATTGAGAAGCGGGCCGTTTCCCGGCCGCGTATCCTGTTTGTCGGGCGGCTCGAGCCCCGCAAGGGTGTTTACGTCCTGCTTGAGGCGATCAGGCTTCTGGCCACGGGAACAGTGCCTCTCGCCGCTGGCGTTCCATCCCCACACTTCGTCCTGGCGGGCGATGGCGACCTGCGGGGTGACGTCCTCGCCACACAGGCGCAGCTTGGCCATGGCTGGATCGACTATGTTCCCGCTCCGTCGCCCCAGCAGCAGGTTTCCCTTCTCACCGAATCAACGCTGGCGGTATCACCCGCGCTTTATGGTGAAAGCTTCGGCATCGTGCTGGCAGAGGCCCTGGCTGGCGGCACGCCCATTCTCGGTGCGGACAATGCAGGCTACCGCACCGTGCTCACGGGCGAAGGGGCAAGTCTCCTGGTGCCGGCTGGCAATGCAGTGGCTCTGGCCCAGCGCATTGCCGAGCTCCTGTCACGCCCGCGGGAGGTGGAAGCCTTGAGCCATTGGGGCCGGAACCATGCCCGCCAATTTGACGTGGGCGCACGGATTGGCGATTTCGAATTGGCCTATCGCGAGGCGATTTTGCATCATGCCCGCTCGAAGCGCGATGGCTGAGGCTGGGCCGATGACAGGAAGCGGCGCGCCAGCCGCTCCGTTACCCCATTCGGATGCTGGCCGAAATTATCGTTGAGCGTCACCCATTTCGGGCGCCGCCTGGCAATGCGCCAGAAGCCAAAGGCGGTCACCGGCCAGAAATCCTCGAGCGGCACATAGCCGCAACTTTCACGGAGGCGCTGTTCATCCGCTCTGACGCCACGGCCTTCGGCAAGCAGCAACTGCGGATAGAGGTATTCGGGCGCCACATTGCCGGCAGCGCGGAAACGCGACTTGCGCGTGGCATCAAAGGCTGCCGGAAAATGATCGATCATGCCTTGCCAGGCGCTCCTGGCAATCCACAGCGGCACATGGTTCACATAGCGCCGCTGTGCCGGACCATAGGCTTCGTCCAGCAGGCGATTGGATTCGGCAAGCGCGAGATTCCACGGCCGTTCCGTCTGGAGATTGCGAATCGTCTCATAGCGCGGCGTCAGCTTGCCACGCTCGAACACGATAGGCCTTCCCGATTGGTCGATGAAATCGCTTCGGCTCACATCACGGAAGAACAGCATGTCGTCTTCCAGATAGATGAAATTCTCCGACAAGCCGGGAATCAGGTGCATGTGGCTGATGATGGCGAAGGAGTTGAAAGTGGGCAGCATCTTCGCCGGCATGATGTCGTCATGGTGTACTACCGTCATCCTCGGGTGCCCGGCGGCCAGCCATTGGGGAACCTGCGGCCTGCATGTCAGCAGATAGACGCGGTTGACCCAGGGTGCATGCCGTTCGAGTGACCTGAGCCCAAAACGCAGGATGTCGAGATTGTCCCGCGTGCGGGATGGGTCCAGGTCCACAGTTGCTGCGGCATGGGCCTTGAGCTGGTCATGATAGCCTGGCGACCTGTCGTCGACCCAGGTGATCACCACATCCACAGGCTTTGCGCCATCCTGCCCCGGAGCCAGCGCGGTGTTCGATTGCAACAAAGGAATTGACCTTCCCCAGCAGATTCCCGATACCGGCTGTCCTTAGCCTCATTCCTTTCCTGGCGCATCGTGAAACCGGATCTCATCATATCGGTCGACGTCGGCACGAGCAGCCTCAAGGTTGGTCTGGTCGATCGCAGCTTCAACGTTCTCCATGTCGCCGATCAGGCCTATGCTGTGTCCTATCCGGGCATTGGCCGTGCCGAGCAGGATCCGCTGGACTGGTGGCTGGCCCTGCGGCTGGCGCTGGTCAATCTGTCGAACCAGTGCACGGGCTTGCGTGAACGTGCGGCCGGGTTGATTTTCGGCTCACAAATGTGCGGCGTCGTCGCCGTGGATGCCGAGGGCAAGCCGCTGCGGCCTTGCATGATCTGGCTCGACAAGCGCGCGGCAGCCATCGCGCGCGGGGTGATGGGGGGCTTTCCCAAGGTCTTCGGCTATGGCGCCCTGAAGCTCCTGTCGTCGATCCGGCTCACCAATGGTGCGCCGTCGTTGAACGGCATGGATCCTCCGGCAAAAATGATGTGGCTGCAGCAGAATGAGCCCGAGATCTGGTCGCGGACGGTAAAGCTGCTTGATGTGAAAGACTGGCTCGTCCTGCGTGCCACCGGCCATGCGGTGACGACGGCCGATATCGCGAACCTCACCTGGATGATGGACACGAGGCCGGGCCGCGAAGGCTGGTCGCAAAGCCTCATGTCTCACTTCGGCCTCCGGCGTGACCTGCTGCCTGACATTGTGGAAGGCACATCCTCTCCCGGCGGCCTCACCGCGGATGCCGCAACCGAGCTTGGTCTGCGCGAGGGGCTTTCGGTCTTTGCTGGCGCGGGCGATGTCTGCGCCGCGGCAATTGGCAGTGGAGCGGTGGAGGATGGCGAGCTTCATGTTTCGCTCGGCACAAGCTCCTGGATCAGCGGTTTCTATCCTGGCCGCCGGCTGAGTGCGAGTGAAGGCTATGCGACAATCCTCAGTCCCATCGGCAACCGGCCCATTCTCATTGCCACGCAGGAGAGCGCCTGCGCCTGCATTGACTGGCTTGATCAGCTGATCGGGGCAGACACGGTTCCGGCAGCAAGTTCAGTGGCGGCCAATCCCCCCATGTTCCTGCCTTGGCTCGCGGGAGAGCGCGTTCCGGTTGATGACAATCGCCTCCGCGGCGCATTTCTGGGCCTTTCGCTTCAGCATGACCGCGCGAGCCTGCGCCGTGCCGTGATCGAGGGCGTGGCGCTGAACACACGCTGGGCTTACAAATCAGTATCGCGCCAGCGTGGCACCAAGACTGCACATCTGCTCCGCGCGGTGGGGGGCGGTGCGCAGAACCCGGCACTGTGCCAGGCCCTGGCGGACTGCCTCGGAACGTCGATTGCCGTTGCCGCCGCGCCGCGCATGGCGGGGGTCAGGGGGACAGCCGCCATTGCCGCCACGGCACTGGGGTGGCAAGCGACGGTTTGGGAGGCCGCGCGCAATTTCGACCGGTCCTCGGAAACGGTTTATCAGCCGGATCAATCGAAGCAGTCCTATTTCGATCAACGCTTCCGGCTTTTCCACGATGCCTACCGGCGAAATGCGGGCTGGTTCCGCATGAGTTTCGAGAGATCTGGAGCCCTACATGATTGACGGTCTGTTCAAGAAATATATCGATCCCTTGTGGGAATTTCCGGCGCGGCCGCTCGCCCGTGTGTTCACCGCCAACCAGGTGACGATTCTTGGCCTTGGGCTGATCTCGGTTGCAAGTCTTGCCTATGTCTGGCACCGCTCGCCTGTGTGGTTCGCGGTCACGCTGGCGCTTGCCTTCTCAGCTGATTCGCTTGACGGCGCCGTGGCCCGGATCCGCAATGAGTGCAGTGCCTTCGGCGGCTATCTCGATGCCGTCGTTGATCGCTATCAGGAACTCGTGGCACTGGCGGCATTGGCCTATGTGAGCGATGCCTGGCCCGCAGCCTATTTCGCGCTGTCGGGCGCATTCCTGACGAGCTACATGAAAGCCCGTACCGCCGTTGAAACGAAGATCGACAATGCAGCCTGGCCGGACCTGTTCGAGCGCCAGGAGAGGATTTTCTTCATCTGCATCGCCCTTGTCTGCCAGGGCGTGTTCGGCAGCAGGACCGGGCTCGCCGGTGGGCTCATACCCCCCGCCCTGTGGCTCCTCGCTCTGCTCACGCATCTGACGGCTCTGCAACGCTTCTGGCGGGCAAGAAGCATTCTGCAAAAATCAGGACTGTGAGACCGGCGCGAGAGACCAGAGATGAACCGGAGAAGGGTGATCCTCGGCTGTGCGGCACTGGTGATGGGAACGCCTGCAGCCCGGGGCGATCAGCCTTCCGGCAGCACCCCCTATGCCGTTCCGCATGACGAAAACCAGATCTTCTTCGTGCAGCGCTCGATGAACTCCAACACCATCGTCTATACCGCCCGCATGGGTGCAGACGGGCATCTTGATCCAAAGAAGCCAGTCGATGTGTTCTGGCGCCGCTTCAATGATCAGGGCGAGCGGCAGGAGCTCTCATTTCTGGAGCGCAACATCGCTTTTGGCGTGAAGGCTCAAAGGCTGTCAGGCCCGCCAGCCCCCAGCTTCTGCCTGCAGGTCGTCTCCTATCCGCAGCGCAGCGCGGTTCTGCGGCTTGTCAATGGAAGGCCCCGCCTCGAGGCCAAGGTGGCAGGCGAGCCTTGCGTGCTCGATCATGCCTTTCTTCATCTCGATGAGAGCGGCGCTATGCCGAAAGTCACACGCGTCGATCTTGCGGGGCACTCCCTGGCCAGCGGGGTGGAGGTGCGGGAGAGCTTCAAACCGTGAAGACCTGCACAACACCGGCATAGGCAAGCCAGACAATTCCCGCAGCACCCAGCGCCGCCGCTGCATCATCCAGCATCACCGCAAGCCCACCGCGCAGATGCGTCTCCACCAGGTGGATGGGCCAGGGCTTGCGGATATCGAGAACGCGGAAGGCCACAAACCCCAGCAGCCAGCAAAGGGGTGTGGCGGGTGACAGCACCAGCACCATCAGCATGCCGATGGTTTCATCCCAGACGATTGCCGAATGGTCTTCCACCTTATAGTACGCCGCAGTGCGGTCGCACACGGCGCATCCCAGCGCGAAAAGCAGGATGGTCAGAATCGCCTGCCAGGCCCAGCCCAACTGCCAGATCGCAAAATAGGGCAGAAAGGCGCCGGCAGCGCCAAAGGTGCCGGGCGCCCAGGACGCCAGACCCAGGCCGAAGCTGAGTGCCACTGCCACGGCAGGATTGGCCATGTCCCTGAACTGCGCCTTCACCGCGGCAGCTTCCTCAGACGCCCGATGATTCCGGCCTGGGTGTTGATCACATCCAGAATGCCATAAAGAAAGACCCAGATGAAAAACGCCTGCGGATGTCCGGAGATCCAGGCTGCCGCGGCGATGAAAGGAACCATGCCATCCAGACCTGAGATGAAGCCCTCGATCACCCCCAGGAGCGAAAGACACCTTGGCTCCTGCGAAGGTGGGGCCGGAAAGCGCAGTTCCGCATAGACGCGGCACAGTCTTGCAAACGTCATCATCCAGGCCGAGCCAAGTGCAATGGGAAAGCCTGCCGCTGCCAGCCATGGCGGCGCGATGGAGGGATGTTGCGCAAGAACCCAGCCAGCAGCACCATAAAACACAAGGCGGTAGCAGATGTCGGCGGCGAAATCGGCGTATTGCCCCAGTCCTCCAGCCTCATTCCGCAACCGCGCCAGTGGGCCATCCGCGCAATCCAGGATCATGAAGGCACATGCCAGCACAACCACGGCCGTGATGGCTGCCTGCGGTGCCAGAAACGCTGCTGCAACCGACATCCCCACCAGCGCTGCTAGACCCGCCAGCGTCACCATGATCGGTGTGACCGAAGTGTGCTGCAGCATCCAGGTCAGCACCAGTGCCACGGGCCTGTAGAAAATGGCGACGGCCCATTCGGTGGCGAATTCCTCCCGAAGCTTCAGCGCCCCATGATCGGCGAAGATCTGGCCGAGGCTTTGCTTATTGTGGCTGCTCAAGAAGTTTCCCGCTGACAATCAACAGTGGTTCTTTTAACATAAACGAATGAAGGATATTCCAGATCATCGGCGATGCTAACGGGACTTGCAGGCGGCTTGGCCGTGGCAGGCCTCGCCGCCGCCATCAAGATACATGATTTCTTTGAGGGGGAGACGCTGGTCCCGGACTGCATCGATGAAATCCAGCTCAGCCGCACAAGCCTTGGCCAGCTCGACAGTTTCTGGGAAAAAAATCGTTTGCGGTCGGATGCCATCATTTCCCTCACGAGCATTCCCAGCCGTCTGCCACTGATCGAACGGACGCTCAAGAGCCTGATGCGCCAACGCATGGCCCCACGGAAAATCGTTCTCAATTTGCCGCGTTTCAGCCGGCGTGAGGGCGTTGCCTACAGCGTGCCATCCTTCTTCGAGGGCCTCCGGTCCGTCAGTATCCGGTGGTGCGAGGACATGGGGCCTGCAACCAAGCTGCTGCCGTCACTCCAGCATGAGCCGCCCGGCACCCGGATCATCGTGGCCGATGATGACCGGATCTACCCCGCCACCCTGGTCGAAGACCTGGTGTCGGCGTCCCAGAAAGCACCTCAATCGGCTTTTGGAATGAGCGGATGGGTGGTGCCCCCCGATCTCACGGACCGCCCGACCACCGTGTGGAGCAATCTTGCGATGCGCGCCCCGGCGCCCGTCCGCGCCCGCCGCCTTTCCCGCCCCTTGCAGGTGGATATTCTCCAAGGCCTCTCAGCCTATCTCGTGAAGCCGGAATTCTTCGAGCTTGCTGCGGTGACGGATTATGGATCGGCACCGGAGGCTGCGTTTTTCGTCGATGATGTCTGGATCAGCGCCCATTGCCGGGCGCCGCGTTTCGTCATTCCCGCCGCCCGTGCAAATTACCAGCCAAAGCTGCAGCGGGGCTTCTACCGGCAGACCAGCCTCGGGCGGATCAACCGGGGACCTGGTCCTGACGCACAGCGCAACAACTCCATCGTCATCCGCCACTTCGCTCCGAAATGGCTTTTCAATTCACCCGCGAATGCTTGAGCACATGCGGCCATCATCGATGCTGAAGCAGAGGCGGCCATCATAAAGCTGATCGACCGATACATGCTTCGCCGCGCGCTGGTGCCGATTGCCGCAACGATCGGCATTGGCCTGCTCGTCCTGTCGGCTGCGCGCTTCCTGATTATCCTCGACGTCACCATCGGCAGTGACCGCGGCTATCTTCTGGTAGGCCGGCTGCTCGCCTCCTTTGTGCCGCACTATCTGTCCTTCATGCTGCCGCTGGCCGTATATTGGGGGTGTTATTCGGCCGTCCGCGGCCTTGCGACCAATTCCGAACTGGCCATATTGCAAGCGACGGGCACCAGCCTGCAGCGGATCTTCATGCCGCTGATTGTTCTCGGCCTCTGCGTTACCTGCATCAACCTCGCCGTCGTCGGGTGGTTGCAGCCGCTCGGCCGTTATTCCTATCGGGCCGTCGTCTTCAAGCTCGAGAAGGAGAATTTCTATCTCAAGGCGCGCGACAGCACCTTCATGAAGATTGGAAACCAGACTGTGCTGATCGACAAGATCAGATCCGACCGCCGCAGCTTCGACCATATCTTCATATTCGAGCCACTGGAGAAGGGCGGATCGAGCACGATCACGGCGGAGTCGGGCCGGCTGATCTCAACCACCATGCGTCCGGTGCTGCGGCTATTCGACGGGGAGCAGATCAAGGTGATGGACAGGGCGGATCCCAATGCCGTCCAGCATCTGGATTTTGCAACACTCGATCTGCCGCTCGATGCCGTGATCTCAAGCTTCAGGCCGCGCGGAGACGATGAGAATGAACTTCTCCTGCCGGAGTTCTTCGCACAGAAGGGATCCCTTCCAAATGCCACGGAGGGAGAAATCTCGGGCGAACTCAACCGCAAGCTCGTCATCGCCCTGTCCTCGCTCTTCATGCCGATGCTGGCAGCTTCCCTCGCGGTGCTGAACCCGCGCAAGAGGAACATCTATCAGGGCATTTTCGTGCTTTTGGTTGTGATCGTCTACCACCAGATCGTGGAGTTCGGTGCGGGGCTCATCGAAAAGCAGGGCGTCAGTCCCGCCCTTGCCCTGTGGCCGATCTACTTCCTGTTCGCAGCGATCTCGCTGGC
Source organism: Aestuariivirga sp. (assembly GCF_965227715.1). GTDB lineage: Bacteria > Pseudomonadota > Alphaproteobacteria > Rhizobiales > Aestuariivirgaceae > Aestuariivirga. The sequence continues at coordinate 2,673,462 of NZ_OZ245771.1, forward strand.
CATGTTCCGCGCTGTCAGCCGCCGGCCGGGAACGGTGGAGGACCATCTCTCCGCCCTGGCCGGCTGGTTCACGGCCATTCCCGCGCGATTGACCGGCCAATGGGCTGCTTACAGGACTTGAAAGACAGAAGGTTCTGATGCACTCCTCGGCGCCACAATGGCCAATATGACGCTCCTTCCGCGCCGCTCCCTTGCCGTGCTGCTTGCCCTGCCTGCAGCGCTGGTGCCCATCATCGAAGTGCCGCTCGTCGTCTGGGCGCGGCATTCCTTTCTGTTCCGCCACCCGGACTATGCCGATGATCCCCCGACCATCAGCCGCGCCATCAGCGACCCATCGATCGGAGCGCCATTCGCCACTGTCATTCTGGTCATCACCGGCCTGATCGCACTTGCCCTGCCAGTGATCTTCTGGGCCTATCTCGTGTCCATTTCCCGCATGCCGGCGGGACGCTCGTTCAAAACCGCCCTCTATGGGCTGGCGTTTCTGACCCTGGCTTGTCAGATCGCCGCATCCTTCGGCATGGTCCTCACTTCCCAGTACACCTTCTCGATCGACCGCGACCTTCACATGCTGGGAAGCTATATTTTCTTTGCGGCGCAGGCCGTCACCATCCTTCTGGCGGCCACGCTGTGCCGGGTGCTTCTCCATCTCCAGCAGAAATATCAATTGCCTGAAGAGAGCTATTTGTTCCGCCCCGGCATGCACCGTTTCCGCTTCCGCTTTGCTCTCGTGATCGTGGCACTCGCCGTTCTCTATGGGGTGCTGTTCTTCGTGAAGGACCACACACTCCCGATCAGCGCCTATGTGGTCCAGATCGCCTATACACAGTGCGAGGTTCTGGTCATTTCCGCATTCGTGCTGTTTCTCGGCAGCTATGCCGTCGATATCCATGCCATGGTGCATCGCGGGCTGATTGGGGCGCCCGCCGCTCTGCCCGAATGATTGCTTAGCCCAGGTCCAGCAGCACCTTGCCAGCTTCGATCTTCACCGCATAGGTCTTGAGGTTGATGCAGGCCGGCGCGCCCTTGGCCTGCCCTGTGCGATAGTCAAAGCGGCCATTGTGCTTGGGGCACTCGATGATGTGATCCATCACCAGGCCATCCGCCAGATGAACCTTCTCATGGGTGCACAGTCCGTCGGTTGCGTACCATTCATCATCGGGGGAGCGGTAGATCGCAAAGCTGCGGCCGCCGTGATCGAAGCGCATCACGTCTTCGGGCTCGACGTCGGTCACGGCGCAGGCCTCCACCCATTGCGGCATCGGATCACATTCTCCTGTCATTCTGCCGGGGCAAGTCTTGCGGGGTAGGCCGCTGGAAGAGGGCGCTCCACCGACCATGCCGGTTCCCTCGCCTGGCGGAGAATGGCTGGTATAATCTCCCGGTAGGCCGCAAACACACTGGGGTAGGGCGGCGGGCAGTAGGGCTTCATCTCTTCATGCAACTCGGGAAGACGATGGTAGGGCACCATCGGGAACATGTGGTGTTCGATGTGATAATTCATGTTCCAGTAGAGGAAGCGCAGTACCGGGTTCATCAGAACGGTGCGACAGTTCAGGCGGTGGTCCAGGACATTTTCCGGCAGGCCCGTGTGCTGTGTGAGACCGGTGACGATGTGGAGCCAGGCGCCATACATGGTGGGAAGCGGCCCTACGAACAGCATCGGCAGGATTGAGCCGGCCGAGATGGCGAAGGCGGCCACCGCCAGGTGAATGGCCAGCCAGATGCGGGCCGTGCGGTAAACCTTGTGGCGCTCCATCTCCGGTATGAAGTCCGCCTCATCCGGCGTCAGCCGCCCCAGCGAATGGCGGATCATGCTCTTGATCGCACCCCAGACCTGCGGCACGGCAAAGAACATCAGAATGACCTTGAGAATCACGGTCGGGCGCATGACCGCCACCTCCGGGTCCCGGCCGACGATGATCGTATCGGTATGGTGCCGGGTATGGCTCCAGCGCCACACGGTCGGTTCCCGCATGATCATGAAGCAGGCGATCTGATAGATCACATCGTTCATCCAGGCCGTCTTGAAGGCCGTGCCGTGGCCGCACTCGTGCCAGCGTGAATCGCTGGATGAGCCATAGAGAACGCCATAGGCCAGGAAGAACGGGATCGACCACAGCCCCGGCCAGAAGTACCAGGCCAGTGCACCGGTGACGAAGAAGGACGCAAACCAGATGACCGTATCGCGGATCGCAGGCCCGTCCGACCGTTTCATCAACTCCTTCATGCGGGCGCGCGGAATGGGTGCGCGGTACCACTCGGCGTTGGCGAGGCCATGCGCGAGCGCATAGCGGCTGCTCTCGCCCGTCAGGCTGTAGTCATGAGGTCTGGGCATGGGCCTTCGTCAATTGCAGATGAGCGATGACGGCAGGCTAGTTTCATCGGCTCTTCGGGACAAGTCTTCCATGCGGAAAACCATCCGCCGGACAGACTGCCGATTGACTGCTGGGAAAAATTGGAGCGGGCGAGGCGAATCGAACGCCCGACCCTAACCTTGGCAAGGTTATGCTCTACCCCTGAGCTACGCCCGCATCCATTGGCCTGACCGGCTGTGCCGGTGGGTGGGGGCCTTATTGCCTAACTCGTTGCCAAATGCAAGAACAAGATCATCTCAACGTTCAGCAGGATATATCGGCCGCCATGCCCGCGACCCGTGACGAATTTTTTGCCCGTCTTGAAGCCCTCGGCATCGAAACCACAACGCGAGATCATGCTCCCGTTTATACGGTGGAGGAGGCGCAGGCGCTCCGAGGCGAAATCCCGGGCGGGCATTGCAAGAACCTGTTCCTGAAAGACGACAAGGGCAATCTCTGGCTGATCGTCTGCCTCGAGGAGGCGCAGATAGACCTCAAGGCCGCGCCAGCCCGGATCGGGTCACGCCGGCTGTCCTTCGGGAAGCCGGAGCTCCTGATGGAGGTGCTCGGCGTCGAGCCAGGCTCCGTCACCCCGTTCGGGCTCATCAATGACGGCGAGGTCCGCGTGAATGTGGTGCTGGATGCCAAGATGATGGCGCATGAGCTTTTGAATTACCACCCGCTCGAGAACAATGCGACCACCACCATCCGCACGGCAGATCTTCTGGCCTTCATCCGGTCCTGCGGGCATGACCCGAAAATCGTCGCCGTGGCCTGATCTGGCCCTGCATTGAAAAGATACGCCGATTGCTCCATTTAAGGGGCAGAACATATGGATTGAAGGGCATCACCCCATGAGCATGATTATCGGTGGCAAGTCACCGGCCGCTGGCACCACCGCCCCCGCCGTGGCGCCGGGCGACCTGATCAAGGAGTCCAATACCCAGGCCTTCATGGTGGACGTGATCGAGGCCTCCCGCCAGCAGCCCGTCATCGTCGATTTCTGGGCGCCATGGTGCGGGCCCTGCAAGCAGCTGGGGCCAGCCTTGGAGAAGGTGGTGCGCCAGGCCGGCGGCAAGGTGCGCATGGTCAAGATCAATGTGGACGAGAACCAGCAGCTCGCCCAGCAGATGCGCATCCAGTCGATCCCCGCGGTCTATGCCTTTGTCGATGGCCAGCCCGTCGATGGCTTCATGGGCGCACTGCCCGAGGGCCAGCTGAAGCAATTCGTCGACCGCCTGGGCAGCCAGGGCAATATGGCCGAAGAAATCGAAGCCGCCGTGGCCGAGGCCCGGGCCGCCCTGGAGCTCCAGGATTTTGCGACGGCTGGCCAGATCTTCGGCCAGGTGCTGCAGGTCGACCCCGAGCACGCAGGTGCCATTGCCGGGATGGCGCGCTGCCAGATGGCGGCTGGCGACCTCGACGGCGCGCAGGCGACGCTGGCGCTGGTTCCGCCCGCCAAGGCCAATGACCCGGAGATTCTGAGCGCCCGGGCGGCGCTGGAACTGGCGCTCAACCCCGTTGACGTCTCAGAGATCGGTACGCTCAAGGCGAAGACCGAAAAGAACCCGGATGATTTCCAGGCACGGCTTGAGCTTGCCGTACTGCTCAACGGGGCGGGCGACCGCGCGGACGCCACGGACCAGCTGATCTACATCATCAAGAAGATGCGCAGCTGGGACGATGAGGCGGCGCGCAAGCAGCTCGTCAAGTTCTTCGAGGCCTGGGGCCCCAAGGATGAATTCACCATTGCCGGCCGCCGCAAGCTTTCGTCGGTGCTGTTCTCGTAAACTGGAAGGAGGCGGGGCGCCCATGGGCTTCTTCGACCGTTATCGCCAACCGGATGATCTGCCGCAGCGCATCCCCGTGTTTCCGCTGGGCGGCGCGCTGCTGCTGCCGCGTGCCGATCTGCCGCTCAACATCTTCGAGCCGCGCTACCTGGCCATGCTCGATCATGCCCTGTCTTCAGACCGGCTGATCGGCATGATCCAGCCTGCGGAAGGCCAGGAGGCGGCGGAGGTTCCCGCGCTCATGAAAGTGGGCTGTGTGGGCCGCATCACCTCCTATGCAGAAGCAGCCGATGGCCGCATGCTCATCACCCTCACCGGCGTCAGCCGCTTTCAGGTGGTGGAAGAGCTCAGTGTGACGACGCCCTACCGCCAGGTGATCGCCAATTATCATCCCTTCGCCGCTGACCTTGTGACCGGCACCGGAGCTGCGGATGTGAACCGCCCGGCGCTGCTCAAAGTGTTCCGCGATTATCTCGACGCCAACAACATGAGTGCGGATTGGGGCGAGGTCGATCAGGCGCCGACAGAAGTGCTGGTCAACACGCTGTCGCTGCTGGCGCCCTATCCGCCGCCGGAAAAGCAGGCCTTGCTCGAAGCACCCGATCTCAAGACCAGGGCGGATGTGCTGGTGGCCCTCACCGAAGTGGCTCTCGGCAAGCTTGGCAAGGGCGCCAAGCCCCGCCTGCAATAGGACAGAACATGCCTGACATCCGCACCGATCCCCGCCTTCTGGAATTGCTGGTCTGCCCCGTCACCAAGACCCGGCTGCAATATGATGCCGAACGCCAGGAGCTGATCTCGCGCGCGGCGGGCCTCGCCTATCCGATCCGGGACGGCATCCCCATCATGCTTCCCGATGAGGCGCGCGAGATCAACCGTGAGTGAGCCCTGGCCGGAGGAGCTGCGGCTGGTCTCCGGCGGCGGAGCGCTGCATGTGCGCTTCGATACGGGCGAGGCGCATGCGCTTTCGGCGGAATATCTGCGGGTCGAAAGCCCGAGTGCCGAGGTCAAGGGGCATGGGCCCGGGCAGGAGCAGCTCGTCTGGGGCAAGCGCAATGTGAAAATTCGCAGGCTCGAGCCTGTCGGCAGCTATGCAGTGCGCGTCGTGTTTGACGACGGGCATTCGACCGGGCTTTTCACCTGGCCCTATCTGCTGAAGCTCGGCCGCGAGCGCGAAACGATCTGGCAGGCCTATCTCGACAAGCTTACGTCAGCCGGCTTCAGCCGTTAGAGCTTCCCGCGCGACCGTCATGCCAGCGAAGGCTGGCATCCCGCTTTGCTTGTGGCGCATGCTGACAGATAGCGGGACCCCAGCCTGCGCTGGGGTGACGAACGGATGGGGCGTATTGAGGATATCCGACAGGCTTACTTCAGCCGTGAGAGCTCCCCGTTCATACCGTCATGCCAGCGAAGGCTGGCATCCCGCTTTGCTTGTGGCGCATGCTGACAGATAGCAGGACCCCAGCCTTCGCTGGGTTGACGAAACGGATGGGCGGAGTTCTGTCCGTGACGTCCCGTGACCGTGCGAGGCTTTAAACCTTCTCCCCGCGCAAGAGCTTCGGCAAATTGCCGGAAATTCCTGCGGCCTCCGACACGAACATCGACTTCATGCCGCCCATGCGGTTCACCACGAGAAGGCCCGCGCGGCGCAGCAGCGTCAGAACCGGGTTGGTGTTGGCGAAAAGGCGGTTCATGCCATCCATGGCCGCACCGGTTGCCACCGTGTCGAAGCGGCGCCACTGGGTGTAGCGGTCCAGAACCGCCTCACTGCCGATGTCGAGGCCCAGTCCGGATGCGTCATGGATGCAATCCGCCAGCGCCGCCACATCGCGAAGGCCCAGGTTGAAGCCCAACCCCGCCAGCGGGTGCAGCACATGGGCAGCGTCCCCCACCAGCGCCAGGCGTGGTGCTGAAAAGCTCTCGGCCAAATACATGGCGAGAGGGTATCCATGGCGGCCCGAGATCAGCTTCACCTCCCCCAGATGGCTACCGAAGCGGAGCTTCAGCTCCTCCTCGAAATCAGGGAGCGGCAGCGCCAGCATGCGCTGGGCGGCCTCCGTCCGTTCAGACCAGACGAGGGAGGAGCGGTTTCCGGGCAGGGGCAGGATGGCGAAGGGGCCTGAGGGGGTGAAATGCTCTTCCGCCCGCCCGTTGTGCGGCAATTCATGCTCGACCGTCGCGACGAGGCCCATCTGGTCATAAGGCCAGCCGATGAGCTTGATGCCCGCTGCCTCACGCGCCGGCGAATTGCGGCCATCGGCGGCAACGATCAGCGGCGCCCGCAGCACCGTGCCCCCGGCCAGCCGAACCGCGGCAAGGCCCGGTCCGAAGCTGTATCCTTCCACAGGATCGCCCACCACAAAGCTGATGTGAGGCGCGGCCTCGGCCTCTTCCAGCATGGCAGCATAGAGGAAGCGGTTTTCAATCATATGGGCGGAGGGGCCGCCCTTCATGTCATCCGCGCCGAACTGCAGCAGCACCGGGCGGGCCCCGCCGGGGATCGCACTATCGGTCACGATGATGTCGGTCATCGGCTGCGCTTCGTGGGCAACCTTGTCCCACACGCCCAGCGCCCCAAACATGCGCCTTGCGGCAGCGGTAATGGCGGAGGCCCGGCCGTCAAAGGCGTTGGAGGCGAAGGCGCGCGGGTCGCGGGCATCCACCAGGGCAATCTCCAGCGGCCGCTTCACCTGGCGTCCACCCAGAGCAAGCGCTGCCGCGAGGCCGTTCAGCGCCGCGCCGATGACGATGATGTCGTAAGCTTTGGTCATGGCTCCTGTTTCGCCGGTATCGCCCCTGAAATACAGGTGGTGCTGAGTCGCGGATCACTCTGCTTAAAATTCCATCTGATCACCTGCTTGCACCGCAACATGCTTAAATATTATGCATGTACTGAAAGTGGTGAGTCAAATTTCGCCAAGGTTTCAAACATTTAGCAGTTTGCCCAAACTGGCATGAATCTTGTTTAAGTAAACACACATATTCAGAAGGGGGTTGTGGATGAAATTTGTGATTGCAGTCATAAAGCCATTCAAGCTGGAAGAGGTGCGAGAAGCGCTGGGTGCTCTCGGCATTCAGGGAATCACAGTCACCGAAGTGAAGGGCCATGGCCGCCAGCGCGGCCATACCGAGTTCTATCGCGGGGCCGAATATACCGTGAGCTTCGTGCCCAAGGTGAAGCTCGAACTGGCGGTAGACGAAAGCATGGCCGACAAGGTCATCGAAACCATCCAGCTCGCGGGCCAGACCGGCCAGATCGGTGACGGCAAGATCTTCGTGCTGCCGCTCGAACAGGCGGTGCGCATCCGCACCGGCGAATCCGGCGCCGCCGCGCTCTAATCATGCTTACAGGGAGCAATTTCATGGATTTTAAGCAATGCCTCCGCCGGCCGGCGCTTGCCGCAACGGCGGGACTCGGCCTCTCGATCCTCTCCGCAACCTCGGCCGGTGCTGCGGCAACCGTCAACAAGGGTGACACCACCTGGATGCTGGTTGCCACCTGCTTCGTGGTGCTGATGACGGTGCCGGGCCTCGCCCTGTTCTATGGCGGCCTGGTGCGTGCCAAGAACGTTCTGTCCGTACTCATGCAGGTTCTGGTGGTCTTCTCGATCATCTCGATCCTGTGGGTTCTCTACGGCTATTCCCTGGCCTTCACGGGGAATGCCTCGGCCTCGCTCAACCCCTTCATCGGCGGCTTCTCGAAGCTGTTCCTCGCCGGGGTGACGCCGGCCTCGGAGATCGGCACCTTCTCCAAGGAAACCAACATTCCGGAACTGGCCTTCGTGATCTTCCAGATGACGTTTGCCTGCATCACGCCGGCCCTCATCGTCGGCGCCTATGCCGAGCGCATGAAGTTCTCGGCCGTGCTGCTGTTCATGGTGATCTGGTTCACCTTCGCCTATCTGCCCATGGCCCACATGGTGTGGTTCTGGGCCGGCCCCGATGCCTACACGCTGTCGGCGGACAATCTCTCGCTCATTGCCTCGATCGTGGGTGAGGACAAGGCCAACCAGCTGCTCGCCGCATTGGGCGCTGCAACGACGGATGATGCCAAGGCGGCAGTGCTCGGCGAGTATGCCTCGCTGGTCAACGCCACCAACGGCTATCTGTTCAACCTCGGCGCCCTCGACTTCGCGGGCGGCACCGTGGTTCACATCAACGCCGGTGTTGCGGGCCTCGTCTGCGCCATCGTGCTCGGCAAGCGCGTGGGCCTCGGGCGTGATCCCATGGCGCCGCACAATCTCACCTTCGTGCTGACGGGTGCGGGCCTTCTCCTCTTCGGCTGGTATGGCTTCAATGCCGGTTCCAGCCTGGAAGCCAACGGCCTCACCGCGCTCATCATCCTCAACTCCACCATCGCGGCTGGTGCTGCGGCGCTGGCGTGGATGGGCGGAGAGTGGATGTTCCGCGGCCACCCCAGCCTCTTGGGCGGTGCCTCGGGCCTTGTGGCGGGTCTGGTTGCCATCACACCGGCCTGCGGCTTCGTGGGTCCCGGCGCGGCAATCCTGATCGGCCTTGCGGCAGGCTTTCTCTGCCTGTGGGCCGTGGTCGTGCTCAAGAGCAAGCTCGGTTATGACGATGCGCTGGACGTCTTCGGCGTCCACGGCATCGGCGGCATACTGGGTGCACTGCTGACCGGCGTGTTCGTGAACCCTGCCCTGGGCGGCAGCGGCGTCACGGATTACCTGGCGGCTGGCGCCACGGTGGCAACGGCGGCCTATTCCTTCAGCGGCCAGATGTATGCCCAGTTCATGGCGGTGATCATCGCCATCGTCTGGACGGCCATCGTGTCCGTCGTGGCGCTGATGATCTGCAAGGCCGTCTTCGGCCTCCGCGTCAAGGAGCAGGAAGAACGCGAAGGCCTCGACGTGGTCGATCATGGTGAGCGCGCCTACAACTGAGGCGCCTGAACCAGCACACACATGCTGCCGGCGGGGTCTTCCCCGCCGGTTGGCTTTTCGGAAGGCTTAAACCCCGCCTTAACCACGCCGCCGCCAGAATGGCTTAACCATGTGTTAGCCGGAGGATGACCTCCCCGGCGGAGGCTTTGCGATGGCGTACCAACCTTCCTACGATACTGACGACAGCGCTGTGCCAGCCGCCGTCCGCATCTTCTTCAAGCGCCGGCTGTTCGAGGCGGCGGGCATCTCGGCATTCCTGGTGCTGATCGCTCTCAGCCTGTCCCTTGCCTCCTGGTCGGTCGATGACCCGTCCCTCAACCATGCGCTGGACCGCGCGGCGCGGAACTGGCTGGGCTATCCCGGCGCGGTGATGGCCGATGAGCTGATGCAGTTCCTGGGCCTCGGCGTGCTCGCGCTGCTGGCAATCCCGATGCGCTGGGCGGTGGGGCTTCTGGCGCATCAGGGGCTCGCTCGGCCGTTCCGGCAGGTGATCGCCTGGCTGTTCTGCGCCCTGGCGGTGAGCGCCACGCTCTCTGCCCTGCCCGCACCTGGCGGATGGTCGCTCACCTCCGGCCTCGGCGGCAATGCGGGTGACGTTCTGCACAATCTGATCATGATGGTCCTGTCGATCGCCATCAAAGGCCATCTCGCCGGACTGATTTCCGGGCTCCTCATGCTGGCGGCCAGCGTCTACTTCGGGCTGCGCGCCTTAAGCCTCACGCGGGCGGCCGCCGTCCAGAAGGTCCAGGCAGCGCCAGGCCGCAGCCGCCGGGTGGCGGGCGCCATGGGAGCTGCCTTCCGCCAACTCCGGAGCACGGCAGGGGATCTGTGGGCGCGCTGGCGTGAAATCAGGCGCACCGAAGCCGAGCTCGAGCGCCAGGACGGCGAAGATGACATCATCCGCCGCCTGGCACCGCAGCCTGAGGCGCCGTCGCGCCGCGGGCGCGGAAATGCTCGCATCGAGCCGGTGCTCAGCCCCGCACCGCGCCGCACCTACGCAGCAGAACCAGCCGATGAGGAAGAACCCGAAGCCTATGAGGAGGCTTACGCGGACGATGGTTATGCGCCGGAACCCGAGCCTGAATGTTATGAAGAAGAGGCCGAAGAGGTGCCGGCACCGCAGGTCGCCCGCAGCCACAAGCCGGTGAAGCAGGGCAAGCGGCTGAAGAAGGACATGCAGCCCGGCCTCGCCTTCGCCACCCCGGATGAATATGAGTTTCCGCCCCTCACGCTTCTGGCGGAGCCGAAGCGCCTGGGAAAGCCTGCCGAGCTTTCGGATGACGCGCTGGAGCAGAATGCCCGCATGCTGGAAGGCGTGCTCGATGATTTCGGCGTCAAGGGCCAGATCCTGAAAGTTCGCCCCGGCCCCGTGGTGACCCTGTATGAGCTGGAGCCCGCCCCCGGCATCAAATCATCCCGCGTCATCAGCCTGGCGGATGACATTGCCCGTTCCATGAGCGCCATTTCGGCCCGTGTGGCGGTGGTGCAGGGGCGCAACGCCATCGGCATCGAGCTTCCCAACGCCAAGCGCGAAACCGTCTTCCTGCGCGAGATGCTGGGGTCGGAGACCTTCGAGAAAACCAACCTCAACCTCGCGATTGCGCTGGGCAAGAACATTGGCGGCGAACCGGTCTTCGCCGATCTGGCGCGCATGCCCCATCTTCTGATCGCGGGCACCACGGGCTCGGGCAAATCGGTGGGCATCAACACCATGATCCTGTCGCTGCTCTATAGGCTGCCGCCGGAGCGCTGCAAGCTCATCATGATCGATCCGAAGATGCTGGAATTGTCCGTGTACGAAGGAATTCCGCATCTGCTCGCGCCCGTCGTCACCGATCCGCGCAAGGCGGTCGTCGCGCTCAAATGGGCGGTGCGCGAGATGGAGGATCGCTATCGCAAGATGTCCAAGGTCGGCGTGCGCAACATCGATGGCTACAATGCCCGCATGAAGCTTGCCGCAAGCAAGGGCGAGGAACTGCACCGCACCGTTCAGACCGGATTCGACCCCGAATCGGGCGAGCCTGTGTTCGAGAAGGAGGCGATGGACCTCTCGCCCATGCCCTACATCGTGGTCATCATCGACGAGATGGCGGATCTGATGATGGTGGCCGGCAAGGACATTGAAGGCGCCGTCCAGCGGCTGGCGCAGATGGCGCGTGCCGCCGGTATCCATGTGGTAATGGCCACGCAGCGCCCGTCGGTCGATGTCATCACCGGCACCATCAAGGCCAACTTCCCGACGCGCATGTCTTTCCAGGTCACCTCCAAGATCGACAGCCGCACGATTCTGGGCGAGCAGGGCGCGGAGCAGCTTCTGGGCCAGGGCGACATGCTCTACATGGCCGGCGGCGGGCGCATCTCGCGTCTCCACGGCCCCTTCGTGGCCGACGATGAAGTGGAAAAGATCGTCAGCCACCTCAAGGCGCAAGGTGCCCCCAGCTATGTGGAGGCCGTGACCGAGGAGCCCGAGGACGGCGCCTTCGGCGATGGCGGCGGCACCGGCGGCGAAGGGGGCGGCACGGGTGATGATCTCTACGACCAGGCAGTGGCCGTCGTCCTCAGGGACAAGAAGGTCTCGACCTCCTATGTGCAGCGCCGCCTGCAGGTCGGATACAACAAGGCGGCAAGCCTGATCGAGCGGATGGAGCGCGAGGGGTTGATCTCGGCTGCCAACGCCACCGGCAAGCGCGAGATCCTCGTTCCCGGGGACAGCGCCCGGGTGTAAAGCATTGCCATGTGGCTTTCCGGGAACTTGCCTCAAATTTGGCCCGTTCTTGCGGATAAGCGTGCCATGGCATAGAAGTCCGGGCAATTCGCGCCCTATCCGGAAAGAACAGGATGAACAGTTTCTCGCAGCTCTCCCGCCGTGCCTTCCTGGGACTAACGCTTGTCGCCTTTTCGGGCCTGCCGGCGCTGGCAGGAAATCCGCTGAAGCTCACGCCCGAGCAGGAGGCCTCGGTCGACGGGATTTCGGACTATATGAACAGCATCAAGACGATGCAGGGCGAGTTCACCCAGATCAGCCCCAAGGGCAACGAATCGCAGGGCGTGTTCTACATTTCCAAGCCCGGCAAAATGCGGTTTGAATATGCGCCTCCCAATCCCTTCCTGATCGTTTCGGATGGCACCTGGCTCACGATCAAGAATGTGAAGAAGGAAAAGGGTGACCAGCTCCCCCTGTCCCAGACGCCGCTGCGGCTTGTGCTGTCCAACAAGGTGGACATCGCCAAGGAAACCAACATCCTCGATTTCCAGGAGCAGGACGGACTTGTTTCCGTGACGCTCGAGGACAAGAAGAACACGCTGGGCAGCGGTCAGCTCACCCTCGTCTACGACAAGGTGAAGAACGCGCTCCAGCAGTGGATCGTGATCGACGGCAAGGGACGCAAGACCACGGTTGGCCTCGAGAACGTGCAGACCGGCGTTCCGGTTGACCCCAAGCTCTTCGTCGTCAAGATCGTGCGGGACAGCAAGAACGGGCCCTAATCCACAGGCCTTGCCAGCGGCCTTCCGCTCCCGCTATCAGCAGGGGCATGAGTCTTACCGTTGCCACCTGGAACATCAATTCGGTCCGCCTCCGCATCGGGCTGGTCTCCAAGCTTCTTGAAGGCTGGCAGCCGGACGTGCTGTGCCTGCAGGAGACCAAATGTCCGCAAGGGCAGTTCCCCTCAGGTCCCATCCGCGAGCTGGGGTACGAGCATATCGCTGAGTTCGGCCAGAAGGGCTATCATGGGGTCGCGATTGTTTCGAAGCGCCCCTTCCTGGCACAGGCCACGAAGCCGTTCTGCGGCAAGGAAGACTGCCGCCACATTTCCGTGACGGTGGCGGGTACCAAGCCCATCACCATCCATAACCTTTATGTGCCCGCCGGCGGCGACGAGCCGGACCCCGCGATCAACGACAAATTTGCCCACAAGCTGCAGTTCATCGACGAGCTCGAAAGCTGGTTCGGCAAGGACTGCGTGCCCAAGGGCCATGAGGGAATTGTGGTGGGAGACCTCAACATCGCGCCGCTCGAGCACGACGTCTGGTCCCACAAAGACCTGCTCAAGGTCGTGAGCCATACGCCCATCGAGACCGAAGGTCTGCTGCGGATCCAGAAGAAGGGCAAGTGGGTCGATCTCATGCGGAACCATGTGCCGCCTGAGGAGAAGCTCTACACCTGGTGGAGCTACCGCGCGCGGGACTGGGAGGCCAGCAACCGCGGCCGCCGGCTAGATCACATCTGGTCGACCCAAGGGCTGGCGCCCAAGTGTTCCAGGATCGAAATCGTGAAGGAAGCCCGCGGCTGGCAGCAGCCATCGGACCACGTGCCCGTGGTGGCGAGCTTCTCGGCCTAAGTTTGGCTCTTTGAGCATCGGGCGGTCTCGTAAAATCGCCGGAAGATCTGCGCCCTCTCCTTCCCGTCACCCCAGCGGAAGCTGGGGTCCCGCCTTGTATCAACATGTGCTGCAACGAAAGCGGGTAGCCAGCCTTCGCTGTCATAACGGTGCGAGCTGGGCGTTGATCTCGTTTGAGCGCTCGCTGATCTAGAGGCTCTTGAAGGAGCGCGCCGTTTCGAAGCTCTGCCGGGTGATTTCGAGTTCGCCCATCGCGGTATCGAGCTTGCGGGCCAGAATGCTGAACACCGCCCGGCCAAACTCGGGAAATTCTCCTGCCACCCGCATGAAGAGCTCGCGGTCGATGCGCACGGCCGCCACCGGTTCCGCGGCCGTCGCGGTGATGGAATAGGGCCGGTCACCGATCATCGCCACTTCGCCCAGCATGGCGCCAGGCCCTGCCGTTCCAATGGGACCGGCCTCCACGGTCGAGAGCAGAACCTCACCGCTGAGAATGAGATAGGCAGCAGCACCCAGCCGGTCCTGCTGCATCACCACGTCACCCGTGCTGAAAGTTTCGCGTACGGCAGAGAAGGCGAGCAGCTGCAAGTGAACGGCTTCACACTCCGAAAAGATCGGAATGCTCCGGAATGTTTCCACGTCAGCCCTCACACTCATTCAGCGTGGTCCGGCTGAAGCTCTGCAGCCCCTGACCCCATTTTTCCCTCAGCTTTCGTCATGCTCGTAACACGGGACGGGGGGAACGCCAAGCTTAGGGCACGAGCTTGTAACCGCCACCTTCGGTGACAAGGATTTCGGCGTGGGACGGGTCACGTTCAATCTTTTGGCGCAAACGATATACGTGGGTTTCGAGCGTATGGGTGGTGACCCCGGCGTTATAACCCCAGACATCCTGCAGCAGCACGTCCCGGCTGACGATCTGCTCGCCAGAGCGCAGCAGGAACTTGATGATCGCGGTTTCCTTCTCGGTCAGCCTGATCTTGCGGTTGTCGTCCCGCAGCAGAAGCTTGGCGGCAGGCTTGAAGGTGTAAGGCCCAACCTTGAACACCGCATCTTCGCTGTGCTCGTGCTGGCGCAGATGCGCCCTGATTCGGGCCAGCAGCACGGCGAAGCGGAAGGGCTTCGTCACATAATCATTGGCGCCCGAATCGAGGCCCAGAATCGTGTCCGCCTCGGAGGTCTGGGCGGTGAGCAGGATCACCGGCCCCTTGTAGCCATTGCGGCGGATGATCTTGCAGGCTTCACGCCCGTCCATGTCCGGGAGGTTCACATCCAGAATCACGAGGTCCGCGCTATCTGCCTTGATCACCTTGATTCCGGCCGTTGCCGTGGCCGCCTCGGTCACCGCGAACTCGTCATGCAGCGAGAACTGCTCCTTGAGCGTTTCCCGCAACAAGTCGTCGTCATCGACGATGATGATCTTCTTCGTGGTGCTCATGAAAGCCCCTTATGCCCGGAAGCCTTTGAAATCGCTTGCCCCTGCGAAACGCAATGTTAGGGTGTTGCTTGTTCTTTTCAAGGCCAAAGCGCAAAACACGTCACCGTGACCAATCCCATCGACACAATTTATGTGCTCACCCTCAGCGGCCGCGCCACCACGGGTCTTCTGAAGGTGGGGCAATTGACCTTTCCCTGCTCCCTCGGCCGCACCGGCCGGCGCTGGCTGAAGCGTGAGGGGGATGGGGCGAGCCCGCGCGGCACATGGGGATTCCGCCGCCTGTTCTACCGGGCAGACCGCGGCTTTCCGCCCCGTTCGGGCCTCGCCCCGCTGGTGATGCGCCGGCACGACGGCTGGTGCGAAACCGTGGGCGACCGCAATTACAACCGCCTGGTCCGCATTCCCTATGCCACCTCGCATGAGACGATGCAGCGCCAGGACCATCTCTATGACATCGTGGTGGAGCTTTCGCACAATGAGCGGCCCCGCGTGCAGGGGAATGGGAGTGCCGTGTTCTTCCACCTCCGCCAGCCGGACGGCGGTCCGACCGCTGGATGCATTGCCGTGTCGCTGAAGGACATGCGGACGATCCTCAAGTGGATCGGCCCCCGAACACGGATCCAGATCTAGCCGCGGGTGCCGAAAATCGCGGATCCCACCCGCACATGGGTGGCGCCGCAGGCGATGGCGGGCGCATAGTCCCCGCTCATCCCCATGCTGAGCCCGGCAATACCATTGCGCCGGGCGATCTCCGCCAGAAGGGTGAAATGGGGGGCGGGGTCTTCCTCAGCCGGCGGGATGCACATGAGGCCTGAGATTTCGAGGCCATAGACGTTACGGCACTCCGCCAGAAATTCATCCGCCGCATCAGGGTCGATTCCAGCCTTTTGCGGCTCCCGGCCGGTGTTGACCTGGACGAAAAGCTTCAACGGCTTGGCCTGGCGGCGCATTTCCCGAGATATGGCCTCGGCGATTTTCGGCCGGTCCACGGTGTGGATGGCGTCGAACAGCTGCACGGCCTCTGCAGCCTTGTTGGACTGCAGGGGGCCTATCAGGTGCAGCTCAACATCGGGCCAGCGCATCTTGAGGGCGGGCCACTTCGATTTCGCCTCCTGCACGCGGTTCTCGCCGAAGACCCGCTGCCCGGCCTCGATCACGGGCATGATCTCGGGGCCGTCAAAGGTTTTGGAGACCGCGATCAGGGTCACGCTGCCTGGCGCCCGGCCCGCGGAGGCTTCCGCCTGCATGACCCCGTTCAGCACCTTTTTGAGACCCTCATGGACCATTCGCTAAACTCCTGTAAGCACGCAGCTTTAGGCCAAGCTTGCAGGCCATTTCAAGGACTGGTACCAGCAAGGCCCAGACAGTTTCCCGCCGCCGACAGGATCAGAACCTTGAGCATCGAACGTTACAACCCGCGCGAAGCCGAACCGCGCTGGCAGAAGCATTGGACCGAGAACAAGAGCTTCGAGGCGAAGGAAGACCCCGCGCGCGAGAAATATTACGTGCTCGAGATGTTCCCCTATCCCTCGGGCCGCATCCACATGGGCCATGTGCGCAACTACACGATGGGAGACGTGATCGCGCGTTTCCGCCGGGCGCTGGGCTATAATGTGCTTCACCCCATGGGCTGGGACGCCTTCGGCATGCCGGCGGAGAATGCCGCCATCGACCGCGGCGTTCACCCGAAGTCCTGGACCTATGACAACATCGCCAGCATGAAACGGCAGCTCCAGTCGATGGGGCTGGCGCTGGACTGGAGCCGCGAGATCGCCACCTGCGATCCCTCCTACTACCGCCATGAGCAGGCGATGTTCATCGACTTCATGAAGGCGGGGCTGGTCGAGCGCAAAGTCTCCATGGTGAACTGGGACCCTGTGGACCACACGGTGCTCGCCAATGAGCAGGTGATCGACGGCCGCGGCTGGCGCTCTGGCGCGCTGGTTGAAAAGCGCGAGCTGGCGCAATGGTTCCTCAAGATCACCGCGTATTCGGATGAGTTGCTGACTGCGCTCGACGGCCTCACCAAGTGGCCCGAAAAAGTGCGGTTGATGCAGAAGAACTGGATCGGGCGCTCGGAAGGCATGCGCTTCTCCTTCGCGCTTGAAGACGAGAACGGCGCCACGCTGAATGAGCGCCTCACGGTCTACACGACACGCCATGACACGATTTTCGGCGCGAGTTTCTGCGCTATTTCGGCTGACCATGAGCTGGCGCGCCGCCTCTCCGAAACGGATGAGGGGCTTGCCGCCTTCCGTCGGGAGGTGGCAGCGCTCGGCACATCGGAAGAGACGATTGAGCGCGCGGAGAAGAAGGGCCAGTTCCTGAAGCTCTATGCCCGCCACCCGTTCCGGCCCGGCGTGCGGCTTCCGGTCTATGCGGCCAATTTCGTGCTGATGGGATATGGCGAAGGCGCCATCTTCGGCTGCCCCGCGCATGACCAGCGCGACCTCGATTTCGCCCGCAAATATGATCTCCCGGTTCTCCCCGTCGTGGCACCCCGGGGGACCGATCCGGCGGCCTTCGAAATCGGTGACGAGGCCTTTGTCGAGAAGGAAGGTGACAACACCGTCCTCATCAACTCGGACTTCCTCGATGGCAAGAGCGTGCCCGAGGCCAAGGAAGATATTGCCAGGCGCATGGAAGAGATGGGCATCGGCGCGCGCAAGGTGAACTTCCGCCTGCGTGACTGGGGCGTGTCCCGCCAGCGTTACTGGGGCTGCCCCATTCCGGTGATCCACTGCAGCTCCTGCGGCATCGTTCCGGTGCCGAAGTCCGAGCTTCCGGTGACGCTGCCGGATGACGTGACCTTCGACAAGCCGGGCAACCCGCTGGAGCATCACCCGACGTGGAAACACGTGGACTGCCCCTCCTGCGGCAGGCCTGCGCGGCGCGAGACGGACACCTTCGATACGTTCATCGACTCCTCCTGGTATTTCGCGCGCTTCTGCTCGCCGCATGCGGAAGAGCCGGTCGACATGGCGGCCGGAAAATATTGGATGGGCGTGGACCAGTACATTGGTGGCGTTGAGCATGCGATCCTGCATCTGCTCTATTCGCGCTTCTATGCCCGGGCGATGACAGCCACCGGCTATCTCGCCATCAAGGAGCCGTTCGAGAGTCTGTTCACGCAAGGCATGGTCATTCACGAAACCTTCCGTACACTGAGCGGTGAGTGGGTGCTTCCCGCCGATGCCGTGAACAAGGACGGCGTGTGGGTGCATGCCGAAACGGGCGAGCCGCTGGAAGTTGGCGGTGTCGAGAAGATGTCGAAGTCCAAGAAGAACGTCGTGGACCCGGACGACATCATCGCGCGCTATGGCGCTGATACGGCGCGCTGGTTCATGCTGTCCGATACGCCGCCCGAGCGCGACATCGAGTGGACGGAAGCAGGCGCCGAAGGCGCCTGGCGGTTCACCCAGCGCATCTGGCGCCTCGTCAACGATGCTGCGGGCTTCGCGGGCGGCAACGATGCTACCTCCTCGCTGGAGCTGCGCCGCGCCGCCCACAAGGCACTCCATGCGGTGACGGAAGATCTCTCGGCGCTCCGCTTCAACCGGGCGATCGCGCGGGTCTATGAGCTTGCCAATGCCCTGAGCGCGGCGCTGGCAGGCGCCAAGGCCGATCAGGCTTCCGTCAAGGAAGCCGCCGAATTCCTCGTCCTCATGTCTGCCCCCATGATGCCGCATCTGGCGGAGGAATGCTGGCAGGTGCTGGAAAAGCCCGGCTTTGTGGTGGATACGGCCTGGCCCAAGGCGGACCCTGCCCTGCTGGCGGATGATCAAGTGACGATTGCCGTTCAGGTCAATGGCAAGCGCCGTGACGAGATCACGGTGGCGAAGGACCTTGATGCCAAGGCAATCGAAGCCCTGGTGCTGAAGCTCGATTCGGTTGCGCGCACGCTGGAGGGCCGCCCTGTCAAGAAAGTGATTGTGGTGCCCGGCCGTATCGCCAATATTGTCGGCTGATGCGCAGGGCCTCCGCCATTCTCCTTCTCACTGCCGCACTGGCGCTTGCCGGCTGTGGCTACCGGCCGCTTTATGGCTCGTCCTCGGTTGATCCCGGCGTGGCGGGCCAACTCGCGTCGATCTCCATTCCGGAAGCAGAAAATCGCGTGGGCCAGATCATCCGCAATGATCTGATCTCAAGCTTGCAGAGCGGCAAGGGACAAGACAAGTACATCCTCAATCTGGCCACCACCGTAAACGATACAGGCGTCATCCAGAAGAAGCAGCCTGCCGTCACCCGTCAGGCCATTCTGATCACCGTGAATTACGATCTGGTGGACAGGTCCACCGGCACCGTGCTGACCAAGGGCACCACCTTCGCGCGCGCTGCCTATGACGTGATCCGCGAGCCTTTCGCCGATCTTCAGGCCCAGACGGATGCCAAGGAGCGCGCCGCCCATGAGGTGAGCTCCGACATCCGCATCCGCATCGCCGCCTGGTTTGCAAAGCAGCAACAGCCGAAGTCATGACGGCCATCAAGCCGGCGGGGCTCGATGCCTTCCTCCGAAAGCCGGATCCGGCGATCACCGCCATCCTGATTTACGGCGATGAAGGAGACGCCGTGCGCGAGCTGGCGCAGCGCGCCGTCAAGAAGGCCGCAGGCTCGCTGGACGATCCCTTCGCCGTCACCGCGCTGAGCGAACAGGATCTCTCGTCAGATCCCGCAAGGCTCACGGATGAGGTGCAGTCGATCTCCATGTTCGGCGGCGCGCGGGCCGTGTGGGTCAAGGGCGTTGGCGAGGGTTTCCTCAAGGCCATCATGCCGGTGCTCGAAGGCAAGGTGCAGGGAAATCTCGTGGTGGCGGAGGCCGCGGGGCTGCCCAAGAATTCGCAGCTTCGCAGCCAGTTCGAGAAAAGCCCGCATGCGCTGATCGTGCCCCTCTATGAGGCAGAGGCCAGTGAAATTGCCGCGATGGTGGAGCAGATCCTGGCGCAGGACAGGCTGAAGATCGGGCCTGATGCACTCGCCCGTTTCATTGAACTGGCGGGAACCGCCCGCGGGCTGGTGCGGCGCGAGGCCGAGAAGCTGGCGCTCTATTGCCTGGGCTCAGAGCGCGTCAACCTTGAAGATGTGGAGGCCGTCTGCGGCAACGATACCGGCTCCACGCCTGACGAACTGGCGGACAGCGTGTTTGGCGGCGAGGTGGAGGAGGCGGACCGGCTGTTCCACGACCTGGTGCGCGGCGGCGAAGATGCGTCAAGGCTTTTGGGCGTGGTTCATCTCCATGCCATGCGGCTGGCGGAGTTCCGCCTGGCGATCGACCGCGGCGCACAGGCCGAACAGGCGGTCAAGCAGGCGAGGCCCCCCGTGTTCTTCCGGCGCCAGCGGCTGGTCCTGGGCCAGCTTCGCGCCTGGAGCCTCACCGATCTCGTGACGGCGGGAACCACGCTCCTGGCCAATGTGCAGGCCTCCCGCCAGAATGCCGGTCTCTCGGAGGCCATTGCCGGCCGTTGCCTTCTCTCCCTGGCCCGCAAGGGCCTGTCGCTCCGCTACGACCGCTAGTTACGCCCTCGCAGGGTTGACGCAAGGTCTGGGGCAGAGACTGACAGATGCGACTCACGTGGCATCATGACCCAGAAATTCACCGATATTCTGACCTATGTGCTCTCCTTTGCTCTTGCTGCGGGCGTGAGTGCCTTTGCCGCGATCAAAGTGATCGAACTGGACGGCATGGAAAATCCGCCGGCCAATCTCGGCCTCAACTTTCCGCCGGCTCCTCGCAAAGTCATCATGGAAGGCCCGGACGGAACGGATCCGCTGACCACGCAATCGCTGGGGACTACAGGGAAACGGCAGTCAAATCGCGCGCCCGATCTGGCTGCCGGTGCGGCTGGGCTCTCTGGCTATGAACTGCTGACAGTTGTCGACGGGGTGGCCTTCGTGTCCATTGCCTCCTCGCAGGGGAAGACGCTGGTGCCGGTGATCGTCGGCAGCAGGTTGCCAGGTGGCCTCACGGTGGACACCATCTCACAGAGGCGCGGCAGATGGGCGCTGGTTGCCGGCAATCTTACCCTTGAGCAGAAAGTGCCGTCTGCTCAGTAGAGACCGCGCAGCAGCCGGTCGATGTAGTCGCGCTCGAATTTCGGCAGCGCGGAATCGCCGGCGCGCGAACGGAGCATATCGAGTATCTCACGCGCACGCTGCAGAGCCTGTTCAGACGGCAGCATGTTGCGGTCTGGGCCGGTGTCTTCGCTGGTGCTGGGCAGGGGGCGGCCGAGCGGGTCGCGGTCATCGCCGCGGGCCTCGCCATCGCGGCCCTCATTGCCTTGCTGACCCTGGGATTGCTGCATCATCTGGCGGGCCAGGCCCTGTGCGCCTTCGCGCAGCTTGGCCAGTGCCTCCCCCTGATCTCCCAGTGCCTGGTCCTTGTCACCGTCCCGCAGGGATCCTTCCGCGCGGTTCATGCTCTTGCCGGCCTGGCCGAAGGAGCGCGGTGCGTCCATGCCGTTCTGGCCGAACTGCTTCATCAGCTCTTCCAGCATCTGGCTGAGGCCCTGCTGGCGGTCACCAAGGCCACCCATGCCCTGCTGGCCCTCCTGCTGGCCATTCTGCTCACCGTCCTGCTGGCCGTCTTCACCCATGCCCTGCTGCGGCGCGCGCTGGGTTTCATCCATCAGCTTCTGCTGCTGGCGCATGAGATCCGAAAGCTTGTCCAGCATCTGGCTCAGCGGGCCTTCCTGGCCCTGCTGCCCCTGCTGCGGCATGCCCGGCTTCATGTTGCGCAAGATGTTCTCCAGCTGCGAGAGCATCTGCTGGGCGGCTTCATTGTCACCGCTCTTGGACAGCTTGTCGATCATGTCCAGCATCTTCTTGAGGTCCTGGGGCGTCACCACCATGCCCTTCTGCGGCGCCTGGTTCTTCTGGCCCTCGGACATACGCTTCTTGGCATCTTCCATCATCGACTGCATGTAGCGGTCGAGCGCCTTCCTCAGCTTCTCGGTCAGCTGGGCGATGCGCTCCGGGGGCGCGCCGTCGCGCAGGGCCTTCTCCAGCTCCTTGCGGATCGCCTCAAGCTCAGCCTTGGCATCGGCCAGGACACCATCCTCGACATTGACGGCGATCTGCCACAGGAGCCCGATTGCGGTGTCCACATTGGCCCGGTCATCGGTGTCGCGCAGGCGCGACAGCGCTGCGGCAATGGCAATGTGCGGGCCCGAACCCTCGATCAGACCCTCGGGATAGGTGAGGATCGCATCAAGCATCTCGGCCACGCCGCCCGCTTCCTCGGGGTCCAGGATCAGGCGGCGGCGCTGCTCGATCAGGGCGCGGGCTAGCGGCTTGGTGAATTGGCGCTCGGGCAGGCGGAACACGCGCTTCTCGCTCTGCATGGTGTTGCCGGCGGCATCACGCGCCGTGAGCGTCATCTCCACCATGAAGCCGGCCCACGGGTGTTCAGCAACGTCGGCCTTCGACTCACCCGTCTCGTCCCGGGAGTTCGCCCTGCGCAGGCTCACGGGCAGTTTCGGCGGGTCAAACTCGAAGATGCCGGCATCGGTAAAGCCTTCGCCATCGTCCTGCGTGTCGGCGAGGTAGATGTCAGCGGTGATGCCGGTGACGCCATAATCGTCAGACGCCTTCCACTTGGCGGTCAGCATGCCGGAGGAATCGCCCGTGGGTGTTTCGGAGATCTCGACCTTCGGCGGTGCGTCAGGGATCAGGGAAATGCGCCAGCTCCCCAGTTCCTTCTCCGCGTCCGTCACCTTGATGATGGCCGGCCGCTCGAGCGTCACCTCGGCCTGGAACACGCCATCAGCACTCTTAATCTTGGGCTTGAAGCCCTGCACCTCAGGCGATGGACCGGTTCCCTCCACGGGCGCGTGGAAGGACAGCACAGGCGCCTTGGCCCCGGTGATGCGCAGGGAGAGAACGGATTTCTCCGGAATGTGAATCTCGGGGTCGAGCTTGAGCCGCTCCGCCATGGCCGGACTCGTCAAAAGAAGTGGCGGCACGGCGGTATAGGCGGGGGGCCGGACCCAGGCATCCATGGCAAGCTGCGGTGCCGGGGCAGGCGCCGAAAAGGCAAAGCTGTCCACCAGATTGCCGCGCGGGTCGCCGGGGCCCAGCAAAATCGCCGCCACGAGTGCGAGCGCTGCGGGCAAACGAAGGGCGCGAGGGTCGATGTCACGCCAGGTGGAGGCGGGGGCACCGGCCTTCAGATCGCTCAGGCTGCGCAGCTGTCGCAGCCGGTGCTCTTGCCAGATGGCCTGCTGCATGGGCCCGTTTGCGCCATTGGCAAGACTGTCGGTTCCGGCTGAAACAGGGCGATGGGTGAGGCCCGTCTTCTCCTCCACCCGGCGCATCCCTTCGTGCCGGCTTGGCCAGCGCAGGTGCCGCAGCGGCCAGAGCGACCACAGCAAAGCGATTGTGAAGAAGATGAGCACCGCCAGGCGCGGCCAAATGGGCAGTTGCGGCAGAACCCCGCCGATCACCAGGGCCGCCGCGATTGCGAGGATCACCAGCGGCCAATGCAGGCCGGCCCAGAGGTGCTCAAAACCAAGCGCCAACCGCGCCTGACCGATCTTGCGGTCAACGCGTTTCATCTGGATCAGCTGGTCATTTCCGGTCGGCATCTGGCAGCCATGCTAACACAATTGGAGGCCAAATTGTGCCGGAGAGCCGTTCACAATCCTGAAACTGCGCTCACGCCTTCGTTTTTTCCTGCCAGGGGGCGAGCTGGTCCATGCCGATCAGCTCTTCATAGCTCTGGCGCGGGCGGATCAGGGCCCAATGGGCCTCCTTGACCAGCACCTCAGGCACCAGCGGGCGCGTATTGTAGGTTCCCGCCTGAACGGCGCCATAGGCACCGGCCGTCAGGGTGGCGAGAAGGTCACCTTGCGAAACCTTGGGCAGCTTGCGGCTCTTCGCCAGATAATCGCCCGACTCACAAACCGGCCCCACCACATCGGCCGTCATCGTCTCAGTGCCTGCGGTCTCGTCGACGGGAATGATCTCATGATAGGCGTCGTAAAGCGTGGGGCGGATCAGGTCGTTCATCGCGGCGTCCTGGATCACGAAATGCTTCTCGGTGCCGTCCTTCACATAGATGACGCGCGAGACAAGAATGCCGGCATTGCCGACGATCATGCGCCCGGGCTCCAGAACGAATTTGAGGTTCAAGGGTCCCAGCACACGCTTCACCATGGCGGCATATTCATCCGGGTGCGGAGGAACGTCATTGGTGCCGCGGTAGGGAACGCCGAGGCCACCCCCCAAATCGAGGTGGCGGATGTTGTGGCCATCGCTGCGGAGTTCCGCCGTGAGTTCCCCCATCAGCCGGAAGGCTTTCTCGAAGGGTTCGAGTTCGGTGATCTGGCTGCCGATATGCATGTCGATGCCAGCCACATCGATTCCGGGCAGGGCGGCGGCGCGGGCATAGACGTCACGTGCCTGCTTGTAGGAAATGCCGAACTTGTCTTCGGCCTTGCCGGTTGAAATCTTGTGATGGGTCTTGGCGTCAACATCCGGGTTCACGCGGATCGACACGGTGGCGCGCTGGCCCACGCGCCTGGCCACTTCCGACAGGAGGTCAAGCTCAGGCTCCGACTCGACGTTGAAACAGGCAATGCCTTCGCGCAGTGCCAGCGCCATCTCGCGCGCCGTCTTGCCGACGCCGGAGAATACGATCTTTCGCGCCGGAACGCCGGCCGCCAGGGCGCGGCGCAATTCGCCTTCGGACACCACGTCCATGCCCGCACCCAGCTCCGCCATGGTGCGGATCACCGCCTGGTTGGAATTGGCCTTCATGGCATAGCAGATCATGTGGTCTGTGCCGGCAAAGGCATCCTGCATCACCTTATAGTGCCGCTCCAGCGTGGCGCTGGAATAGCAATAGAAGGGCGTGCCGATTTCGCCCGCCAGTTCCTTCAGATTCACGTCTTCGGCGTGCAGCACGCCGTCACGATAGGCGAAATGATGCATGGGCTATTGTGCCTGTTGGGTCTTCTCGGTGGCGGGTGGCGGCTCCGGGTCACCCTTGATGCCGCAGGCGGCAAGCGCCAGCGAAAGGGCAAGGAGCATCAGAACACTCTTCATCGGTTTCATCCCATCACCCTTTCAGCAGCTTGAGCCAGCGCTTAGCTTCGCGCGTCACATTCCTTGGAGCGGTGCCGCCGAAGCTCACGCGGGAGGCAACGGAGCTTTCAACCGTCAACACCTTGTAGACATCCCTCGTGATGCGCGGTTCTACCTTCTGCATCGCCGCGAGCGGCAGCTGGGGCAGGTCGACTCCTTCGGCCTCCGCCAGGGCGACGAGGCTTCCCGTCACATGGTGGGCGTCGCGGAACGGCATCTTCAGCGTACGGACGAGCCAGTCGGCAAGGTCCGTCGCCGTCGAGAATCCGGCGGCCGCGGCTTTGCGCATATCTTCCGCATTGGGAACCATGTCCTTCACCATGCCCGTCGTGGCGGCAATCGCAAGCGACATGTTGTCAAAGGCGTCAAAGGCCGGTTCCTTGTCTTCCTGCATGTCCTTCGAATAGGTCAGGGGCAGGCCCTTCATGACGGTGAGCAGTGCGACCAGTGCGCCGATTATGCGGCCGGGCTTGGCGCGCACCAGCTCGGCTGCATCGGGGTTGCGCTTCTGCGGCATGATGGAGGAGCCGGTGGTGAACTTGTCGGAGAGCTTCACGAAGCGGAACTGGCTTGTCGACCAGATGACGATCTCCTCCGCCAGCCGCGAGAGGTGGATCGCGCAGATGGCGCAGGCGGACAGGGTTTCGAGAACGAAATCGCGGTCGGCCACGGTGTCCAGCGAGTTGCGGGTCGGCCGGTCAAATCCTAAGGCCTCGGCCGTCATGTGGCGGTCGATGGGGAAGCTCGTGCCCGCGAGGGCCGCTGCACCCAGCGGGTTCTCGTTCATGCGCTTTCTTGCGTCTGAAAGCCGCGAGCGGTCCCGCGCCAGCATCTCCACATAGGCCAGCATGTGGTGGCCAAAGGTAACGGGCTGGGCCACCTGCAAATGGGTGAAGCCTGGCATCACGGTGGCGGCATGGGCCACAGCCTTCTGCGCCAGCGCCTGCTGCAGCTCTTTCAGCTGCCGGTCCAGATGGTCCACGGTGTCGCGCACATAGAGGCGGAAATCGAGCGCCACTTGGTCGTTGCGGGAGCGCGCGGTGTGGAGGCGGCCCGCGGCGGGGCCGATCAATTCCTTCAGGCGGGATTCGACATTGAGGTGGATGTCCTCGAGGGCCCGCGAAAAGATGAAGGTTCCCGCCGCGATCTCGGCTTGCACCTGGTCCAGGCCCTTCCTAATTTCTGCGGCGTCGGATTTCGAGATGATTCCCTGTTTCGCGAGCATCGCGGCGTGCGCTTTCGAGCCCGCGATGTCCTGGGCGAACAGGCGCTTGTCGAAGCCGATCGAGGCGTTGATCTCTTCCATGATCGCGTCCGGCCCTGACTGAAACCGCCCGCCCCACATCTTGTTCGTCATCGAATTTCCTTCATTCCGTCCGAGACATCCTGCGCATGAGCCCTGAAAAGAAGAAAATCCGTCCCCTGCCGCAGATCGCGGCGGGCTTCCTGCTGCTCGCGGCGATCACGGGCTATTATCTGTATGAGGAGGGGTGGCGCAAGGCCGGACCTGCGGAAACTGTGGCTGCAGCCTTGGCCCCGGCGGCCCCAGGCGGGCTTTCCAAAGACCTGGCCACGGGCTCTCTCGCCGCCTTCCTCATCAGGCCCGAGCCCAAACCGCTGCCAGACCTTGCCTTCCAGGATGGCGCGGGCAATCCGCTCAAGCTTTCGGACTGGAAGGGCAAGGTGGTGCTGGTCAATCTCTGGGCCACCTGGTGCGCGCCGTGCCGGAAGGAAATGCCGGATCTTGCGAGGCTCCAGAAGGAGCTGGGCTCAGACCAGTTCGAGGTTGTCGCCATCAGCGTGGACCGCAAGGGGGCCGAAGCCTCCTCCGCCTTCCTGAAGGAAACAGGAGCCGATAATCTGAAGCTCTATGTGGAGCCCACCACGGCCATTGTGAATGACGTTCAGTCGGCGGGGCTTCCTGCGACGATCCTGGTTGATCGCCAGGGCCGCGAGATCGGCCGGCTGCTCGGGCCTGCCGAGTGGGCGAGTCCGGAGGCCAAGGCGCTCATCAACGCCGCCATTGCAGAAAAGGGCTGATCAGCGCGTCGGGACCGGCTTCTCGCCGCGGTAATCATAGAAGCCGCGGTTGGTCTTGCGGCCGAGCCAGCCGGCTTCGACATATTTGACCAGCAGCGGGCAGGGGCGGTATTTCGAATCCGCCAGCCCATCATGCAGCACCTGCATCACCGAGAGGCAGGTGTCGAGGCCGATGAAATCCGCAAGCTCCAGCGGCCCCATCGGGTGGCGCGCACCCAGCTTCATGGCCGTGTCGATGGCCTCAACGCCGCCCACACCTTCGTAAAGCGTGTAGATCGCCTCGTTGATCATCGGCAGCAGAATGCGGTTGACGATGAAGGCTGGAAAATCTTCCGAGACGGCGATGGTCTTGCGCAACGATGCGGCGAATTCGCGGGCGACCGAGAAGGTCTGCTCATCGGTCGCGATACCGCGGATCAGCTCCACCAGCTCCATCACCGGAACGGGATTCATGAAGTGGATGCCCATGAATTTCTCGGGGCGGTCGGTGGCAGCGGCAAGCCTGGTGATCGAGATCGATGAGGTGTTGGAGCCCACCAGGCATTCGGGCTTCAGATGCGGGCAGAGTGCCTGATAGATCTTGCGCTTGACCTGCTCGTCTTCAACAGCGCTTTCGATGATCAGATCATAGTCGCCGAAGCCCTCATAGGAATGGACCCCGCGGATGCGCGACAAGGCCTGGTCCCGGTCCGCCTCGGACAGCTTGTTCGAGCGCACTTGGCGGGCGAGATTTCCGTTGATGGTAGCAAGGCCCGCTTCGATCCGCTCCTTGGTGACGTCATAAATGCCAACGTCATAACCGGCGATCGCGCAGACATGCGCGATGCCGTTTCCCATCTGACCGGCGCCGATGACGCCGACTTTTCTGATCTGCATGTGAACGAGGCGCCTGAATTCAAACGATGCGCGAGCCTATATCGCGCCTATTTCCGGAGCAAGAGCGTTTCGCATGTGCAGCAATAGCACTTTAGGGTGGGCTATTGCTCATCTTGCATGGATGATCGGTAAATTGAGGTGTTCGCCTCACTGTGTGAGTGAAGGTTTGTAGGCTGCTCGCAAGAAAAAGGGCGGCCGAAGCCGCCCTGATGTCTGGTCATTCCACGCCGATTACTTGCCGAGCTTTGCCAGCTCCGCGTCGAATTCGGGCACGGCCGTGAAGAGATCGGCCACCAGCCCATAATCCGCCACCTGGAAGATCGGGGCTTCCTCATCCTTGTTGATGGCGACGATGATCTTCGAATCCTTCATGCCCGCCAGATGCTGGATGGCGCCGGAGATGCCCACCGCGATGTAGAGGTCAGGCGCCACCACCTTGCCGGTCTGGCCGACCTGATAGTCATTGGGCACATAGCCTGCGTCAACCGCTGCGCGCGAGGCGCCAACGGCGGCGTTGAGCTTGGAGGCGACCGACTCGAGGAGCTTGAAATTGTCACCGTTCTGCATGCCGCGGCCACCGGAGACGACGATCCGCGCCGAGGTGAGCTCCGGCCGGTCCGACTTCGACAGGTTCTCGCCCTTGTAGGAGGAGAGGCCGGGGTCGGACGGCGCGTTCATGCTCACGATTTCCGCCGCACCGCCTTCGCCCGCTGCGGGGAAGGAGGCCGTACGAACGGTGATGACCTTCTTGTTGTCCGTCGACTGCACTGTCTGCACGGCGTTTCCGGCATAGATCAGGCGCACGAAAGTGTCCGCGGACTTGACCTCGGAGATGTCCGAAATCTGCATCACGTCCAGAAGGGCTGCAACGCGCGGCATGACGTTCTTGCCATTGCCGGTCGAGGCGGTGACGAGATGGTCATAGGCGGGGGCCAGTGCCACGATGAGGGCTGCCATGGGCTCGGCCAGCGGGCGCTCAAGAGACGTGCTCTCGACGTGGAGCACTTTCTTGACGCCGTCGAGCTTTGCCGCCTGCGCCGCAGCGCCGGCGGCATTGTTGCCCGCCACCAGCACATGCACGTCGCCGCCCATCTGGGCTGCGGCGGTCAGGGCCTTGTGGGTTGCGTCCTTGAGGGTGGCATTATCGTGTTCTGCAATGAGGAGGACAGCCATGATCAGATTGCTCCCGCTTCCTTGAGTTTGGCCACAAGTTCGGCCGGGCTCTTCACCTTGATGCCCGCGAGCCGCTTGGGCGGCTCCTCGGTCTTGACGACCTTGAGGCGCGGTGCGGTGTCGACGCCGTAATCGGCGGGTGTTTTCTCTTCCAGCGGCTTCTTCTTGGCCTTCATGATGTTGGGAAGGGACGCATAACGCGGCTGGTTGAGGCGAAGATCGGTGGTGACTACGGCCGGAAGCTTCACCGTCAGCATCTGCAGGCCACCGTCGATTTCACGGGTGATCTGCGCTTCGCCCGCACCGGGCTCCAGCTTCGAGGTGAAGGTTGCCTGCGGCCAGCCCAGAAGGGCCGCCAGCATCTGGCCGGTCTGGTTGCAGTCATCATCGATCGCCTGCTTTCCGAGGATCACGATCTCGGGG
Organism: Aestuariivirga sp.; assembly: GCF_965227715.1. Lineage (GTDB taxonomy): Bacteria > Pseudomonadota > Alphaproteobacteria > Rhizobiales > Aestuariivirgaceae > Aestuariivirga. Next base: position 2,702,880 of record NZ_OZ245771.1, read on the forward strand.
CCTTCAGCTGCCACCACGCCCTTCAGGATCTTGGCAACAGCCAGGGGCTCCACCAGATCGTCGGTCTTCACGAGAATGGCGCGGTCAGCACCCATGGCCAGAGCCGTGCGCAGCGTTTCCTGCGATTGGGCGGGCCCGATGGACACGGCCACGACTTCCGTCGCCTTGCCGGATTCCTTCAGCCGCACCGCTTCTTCGACGCCGATTTCGTCAAAGGGGTTCATCGACATCTTCACATTGGCCAGTTCGACACCCGAACCGTCGGCCTTCACACGGATCTTGACGTTGTAGTCGACGACCCGCTTCACAGCGACCAGGACTTTCATTCCGTTCCTCGATTTGGCAGTCTTTGAAAAGTGGCCGGACCCTAGTGATGGGAAAACCTCAAGTCAATTCCAGCAACGCCGCTTGATGGCCGAATGCGACGCTTTCCTGCGCCAAAGGGACAGCTTTCACAGGCTGAGGCGCATCCACAACCGGCGGCGGATGGCATAGGTCATGCCTGCCCCCGCGAGAAAGCCGCCAATATGGGCACCCCAGGCTGTGCCAGCCTCCGGGTTTCCGCGATCCATCCACCAGGAGAAGACCTGCAGCAGAAACCACCCGCCCAACACCCACAGGGCGCCGATGCGCAGCGGAATACGCAGGAACAGCAGGATCCACACCCGCGCCTTGGGGAACAGCACCACATAGGCGCCGAGAACGCCCGAGACCGCGCCAGACGCCCCGATCAGCGGCATGTTGGAACTGGGCGAGAGCAGCGTGTAGACCAGGGCCGCCATCACACCTGCCGTCAAATAGAGCAGGGCAAACGCCGTGTGGCCATAGGCGTCCTCGATATTGTCCGCGAAGACCCAGAGGAACAGCATGTTGGAAATCAGGTGCCACCAGCCGGCATGGAGAAACATGTAGGAGAGAAGGGTGAGCGGCTCCGGCACCGGCTCATAGCCCAGAACGGGGGCCGCCATGTGGGTGAGTTCGCCCGGGATCACGCCCCAGCCTGCCGCGATCACGTCAAGAACACGCTCGGGCGCGAAGGCGCCGGTGGTCAGATACATCACCACGTTGATTGCAATGATGGTGACGGTCACAGACTGGAAGCGGATGACCTTCAGCGGGGTTGAATCGTGAAGGGGAACGAACATGGCGGGTTATTCGCCCCGGGTCTTTCCCGGGACCCACAGCACGTCGCCTGCGCCTGACCTCGCATTGGCCCAGCGGCTGGCCACGAAGAAGAAGTCCGAGAGCCGGTTCACATAGGCAACGGCACCTTCGCTCACATGTTCGCCCGCATGCGAGGCAAGCTCCACGATCAGCCGCTCGGCGCGGCGGCAGACGGTGCGGACCACATGAAGATTCGCCGCAGCCGGATGCCCTCCCGGCAGCACGAAGGAGCGGAGCGGCGAGAGTTCGCCGTTCAAGAGGTCGATCTCGGTTTCGATCCGCTCATACTGCTTGGGCAGAATGCGCAAGGGCTCATAGCCCAGGTCTTTTCCGGTATCGGGCACGCACAGATCCGCGCCCAGGTCGAACAGCTCGTTCTGGATGCGCGCCAGCATCTGATCGAGCTTTTCCATCTCGGGCGTGGCCGTGTGCAGGCGGACAACGCCCAGCGTCGAATTGGTTTCATCCACCGTGCCATAGGCCTGGATGCGCAGATGCGCCTTGGACACGCGCTCGCCTGAGCCGAGCGCGGTTTCGCCGGCATCGCCGGTGCGGGTATAGATGCGGTTGAGGACGACCATCGGTCTTGCCTAACGTGAGTTGCCGATGATTTCTACTCGTTTCTCAGGAAGGGCGCCGGCTTGGCGGAAAGTGCGCGCCAGGTGACGGCAAGTCCCGCCGCCACCGTCACCACCATGGCGATCAAGGCCGTGAGCGTGGCCGTCAGCGCTGAGAAGCTCCAGGGCATTTCGAGAATGAAACGCGCCAGGAACCAAGAAGCAGCGGAGCCGACGGCCAGCCCGAAACCCGCTGCTGCAAGGCCCAGTCCTGCATATTCGATCACAAAAGCCGCAATGAGCTGGCGCTTGGTGGCGCCATAGGTTTTCAGCACCACCGCCTCATAAAGCCGTTCGGAAAGCCCTGCGGCCAGTGCGCCTGCCAGCACCAGTACGCCGGTCAGAAGCGTCAGCACATTGGCGCCGCGAATGGCCACCAGCATCTTTTCCAGAAGCCCGCTCACCATGTCGATGGCGTCTTTCACGCGCACCGCCGTCACCGAAGGGTAGGCGCGGGCCATGGTGTTGAGGAGCTTTGCCTCATCCCCACCCTTCATCTCGACCGTCACCACATGATTGTGCGGTGCGCCCTTCAAGGTGTTGGGGGTGAACACCATGACGAAATTGATGCCCAAGCTCTTCCAGTTCACGCTGCGCAGATTGGCGACCTTTGCCGTAATGTCCCGGCCCAGAACATTGACGGTGATCTCGTCACCGATCTTGACGCCAATTCCCTTGGCGATGTCATCGACAAGGGAGACAAGCGGCGGGCCCGCATAATCAGCTGGCCACCACTCACCCTCAACGAGCTTCGAGCCCTCGGGCAGTTGATCCGCATAGGTGATGCCGCGGTCTCCCCGCAGCGCCCAGTTGGATTCAGGCGAGGCGTTCACCTTCTCTGCGGGAACGCCCTTGACTGCCACCACGCGCCCCCGGAGCATCGGCGTGCTGTTGACGTGGGTCACGCCCTGCTGCGTTTCCACCGCCGTCTTGAAAGCAGAAAGCTCCGTGTTCGGAACATCGAGGAAGAAGAAGGCCGGTGCCCGCGCAGGGATGGAGGAGAGGAGCTCGTTCGAAATGCTGCGGTCTGTCAAGGCCAGCGTGACGAAGAGTGTCAACCCCAGCCCGAGCGCCAGGATGACGGAGGCCGCCGCGGAGCCGGGCCGGTGGATATTGCCGATCGCATAGCGCCAGATGGCGGAGCGGCTGCGCGGCAACCGTTCGGCCCCCGCAATGATGAGCCGCGCCAAGCCCAAGAGCACCGCGAAGCTCGCGATCAGACCACCAAGGAAATAGGCCGTCACCTTCATGTTTTCGAAGGCAAGGAAGGTGAGGGCGGCGATGAGGGCGAGCGCGATGACAATCGCCGTCATCTCACGCGCGCCCGGCCAGCCGCGCACCGGCGTGATGCGCGCGCGGAAGAGGGCCGAGGCAGCAACCCGCCGCGTATGCGCCAGCGGCCAGAGCGCGAAGGCGATGGTGGTCAGAAACCCGAGCGCGCCCGCAAAGAGCAGCGGCAGCACGTTGAAGTGCAGCGACAACGGCAGCGGAATGAGGCTGCCGAACAGCGCCGCGATGAGCGGTGGCGCAATGGCGCCCGCCGCAAGCCCCAATGCAATGGCGATGGCGGCGACGATCAGGATCTCGGTCAGATAGATCCCCAGCACATCGCCTGCCGAGGCTCCTAGGCATTTGAGCGTGGCGATCGAACCCATTTTGCGCGTGACAAACGCCTGCACCGCATTGGCAATGCCCGCACCCCCCACGATGAGCGAGGCAAGCCCCACGAGCGTCATGAAATAGCCGAGCCGCTCCACAAAGCCATCGGCCCCGGCTGCGGCGTTGTTGCGGGTGCGGATGCGCCAGCCGGCGTCCTTGAATTGGGCGTCTGCGTCCTTCTCCACTTTTTTGGCGGCGCTGAGCGCGCTGTCCGGCAGCTTCAAGCGGTAGCGCCAGGTGACGAGGCTTCCCGGCTGCACGATGCCGGTCTGGTCCAGCGTTGCTTCGCTGATCATCAACCGGGGCCCGAGAACGATGCCATCCGACAGGCGGTCCGGTTCGCTTTTGATCAGGGCACGGATTTCGATTTGGGCTGAACCCAGCTTGATGCGGTCCCCCGGCTTGATGCCGAGGCGGCCCATCAGCAGGGGGTCCGCCGCAGCACCCGGAATACCGTCCTTCACGGCCACAGCCTCGGCCAGCGGCATGCCGCCTTCGAGCGCCACTGCGCCATAGAGCGGGTAATTGCCGTCAATCGCCTTCACCTCGACGAGGGCCGTGTTATCCGCCGTCAGCGCCATGCCGCGCACGGTGGCGACCTTGCTCACCTGGCCCTTGGAGGCGATGAACTTCAGCTCGTCATCGGTTGTCTGCCGGTGGATCAGCGCGAATTCGAGGTCGCCCCCCAGCAGGGGCTGGCCCTGCTCGTCGAGCCCGTTCTGGATGGCCCCCGACAGTGATCCGATGATTGCGATCGTGCCGGTGCCGAGCGCCAGGCAGGTGAGGAAGATCCAGAAGCCCTGGAGCCCTGAGCGCAAGTCACGGCGCGCAAAGCGCAGCCACAGCCCAGGGTTCATGAAGAAGCCCCGGGGTGGGCGCCGGACACGATCTTGCCGTCAAGCACTTCCGCCATGCGGTCACAACGCTGGGCCAATGCGCGGTCATGCGTCACCAGGATCAGCGACGTGCCGTTCTGTTCCTTCACGTCGAAGAGCAGCTTGATGATCTGCTCGCCCGTCACATGGTCCAGATTGCCGGTGGGTTCATCGGCGATGATGATCTTGGCACCGGAGGCCAGCGCCCGGGCAATCGCCACGCGCTGCTGCTCGCCGCCCGAAAGCTGGCCGGGGTAATGGTCCAGCCGATGGCCAAGGCCCACGCGCTTCAGCCTGTCCGCAGCAATCTCGAGGGCATCGCTGGCGCCGCGGAATTCGAGCGGCACGGCCACGTTCTCGAGGGCCGTCATGGTGGGGATCAGGTGGAAGGACTGGAAGATGATGCCCACATTGTCACGCCGGAAGGCTGCCAACTCATCCTCGCCCTTGCCGGTCAGAGACTGGCCTGCAACCGTCACCTCGCCGCGCGAGGCCTGTTCGAGGCCTGCAATCACCATCAGCAGCGTGGTCTTGCCGGAGCCCGACGGACCGACGATGCCCAGGGCTTCCCCCGGCCTCACCGTCAGATCCACACCGCGCAGGATGTCAACATTGCCAGCCCGGCTCGGCAGGGTCAGGTGCACATTGCGGAGGGAGACAGCGTCGGTGGTCATTGCGTCGTACATGGCGTCCTTTACGTTGCGTGTCGAGGGGCGGATGCTTGAACCCGAGAACCGTGGCGCTTAAGTGACGAAGCATGTTGAAACTTTCCGCCGCGCTCATCCTTCTTCTCCTCATGGTTACCGGTGCCGCCGCCGCGCCCGCCACGCTGCTGGTGCTGGGCGACAGTCTCACGGCCGGTTTGGGCCTTGCTCCCGCTGATGCCTTTCCGGCAAAGCTGGAGGCGGCCCTCAAGGCGAAGGGACATGACGTAAAAGTGATCAATGCCGGCGTTTCGGGAGACACCGCAGCTGATGGCGCCGCCAGGCTGGACTGGGCGCTGGGCGAGCCGGTTGATGGCGTGATCGTCGAACTCGGTGCCAATGACGCGCTGCGCGGGCTTCCCGTGGCCCAGGCGGAGCAGGCGCTGGACCAAATTCTGGAAAGCCTCAAAGCCAAGAAACTTCCCGTTCTGCTGGCCGGCATGCGGGCCCCGCCCAATCTGGGACCGGAATATCAGGCTCAGTTCGACGGCATGTATGCACGGCTGGCACAGAAATACGGCGTGGCGCTCTACCCCTTCTTTCTGGAGGGCGTGGCCGCAGACCCGAAGTTGAACCAGGGAGATGGCATGCACCCAAACCCAGCAGGGGTCGATGTAATCGTGACCCGCATTCTGCCCAGTGCCGAGGCGCTGCTTCAGCAGGTCCGTCCAAAATAGCACTTTGGTTTGGCGAGAATCACGTTACCGTCGCGGTATCGCGATCCGCCCATCCTTAACGGCAAAGGAGGCCCGCCATGCCCAGGCTTTTCACCGGCGTCGAAATCCCGGACGATGTGGCCTTCGAGTTGGATCTGATGCGGGGCGGGATCAGCGGGGCGCGCTGGATCGACCGGGAATCCTACCACATCACCCTGCGCTTCATCGGCGACATTGACGAAGGGCTGGCGCGTGAAATCAGCTATGAGCTCGATGGGGTGGAGGCAAAGCCCTTCAAGCTGCGCCTCACGGGCTCAGGCTTTTTCGGCGGCAACAAGCCCCACACGCTGTTTGCGGGCGTGGAGGAATGCGCCGATCTCCGCCGTCTCCAATCCACCCATGAGCGCATTTGCCAGGCACTGGGCCTGCCGCCGGAGCCGCGCAAATTTGCACCGCATGTGACGCTGGCCCGGCTGAAGGACCCAGACCATCAGGCCTTGCACCGCTTCATCGCCTCCCATAACCTCTACAAGAGCCGGGTGTTCGAGGTCGGGCGCTTCGTGCTCTTCTCGTCCCGGCCGTCACGTGGGGGTGGTCGCTATGCGGTGGAAGAATCATATCGTTTGCAGGCAGGTTTATGACGGACAAGCCACTGGTCGGAGTCGAACGCGCGAAGGCGCTGCATGAATTGGATGGCTGGGCCGAGGCCAAGGGCCGGGATGCCATCACCAAAACCTATCAATTCAAGTCCTTTTCACAGGCCTGGGGCTTCATGAGCCGGGTGGCACTCTATGCCGAAAAGACTGATCATCATCCGGAATGGGCCAATGTTTATGGCCGGGTCGAAGTCACGCTTTCCACCCACACCGCGGGCGGTGTCACGGAGAAGGACGTGGCGCTCGCCCGTAAGATGGAAGCGCTCGCGAATTCGTGATCGCCTTGGCGCTTTCCTAAATTTCCTGTAAGTTGCGGCAGAAGTGGCACGAACCCATATTCGTGCCAAGGTTTTTTGGAGGAACGAAACGATGGCCGACACGCGCTTTCAGACCCAGGTGAGGAATCAGTCCCGGGCCGAGATCGACCAGGGGCTCCGCTCCTATATGGTTAAGGTTTACAACTACATGGCTGCCGGCCTCGGTATCACGGCCGTTGCTGCCGTCTTGACCTTCATGGCCGCCGTCGACGGATCCGGCGCGAGCATGCAGCTCACGCCCTTCGGCCAGGCGATTTTCACCGGCCCGCTGATGTGGGTGCTGGTGCTGGCACCCTTTGCCATGGTGCTGTTTCTGTCCTTCCGGATCAACAAGATGAGCGTGTCCGCCGCGCAGCTGACGTTCTGGATCTACGCGGCTCTGATGGGCGTGAGCTTTGCTTCGCTTGGCCTCGTCTACACCCATGACAGCATCGCCCGGGTCTTCCTGATCACCGCCGTTACCTTCGGCGCCATGAGCCTTTATGGCTACACGACGAAGCGCGACCTGACCTCGATGGGCTCGTTCCTGTTCATGGGTCTCATCGGCATCATCGTCGCCTCGCTGGTCAACATCTTCCTGGCGAGTTCTGGCCTCGCCTGGGTGATCTCGGTGCTCGGCGTGCTGATCTTTACCGGTCTCACGGCTTACGACACCCAGAAGATCAAGGAAATGTATCTCGAGTCGGATGACGGCACGGTGAGTGGCCGCAAGGCCATCATGGGTGCCCTGAACCTCTACCTTGATTTCATCAACCTGTTCCTGATGATGCTGCGGCTGTTCGGCAACCGCAACTAGCTGAAACGGATCTGAGGAAGACCCCGGCCTGCCAAGGCCGGGTTTTTTTTGAGCGGCTGTGTTCCCATGGATTCATTCGGCGGCCGGAATGCGGTAGTCCGGCCTGCGCCGAGATGCCGGCGGAGCGCCCGCAGCCTAGATCGTCGAAAGTTTCGGCGTCTTGGCCAGCACGCGCAAAACGGTTGCCAGTTCATGGCCACGCTTGAGGATGAGGCCGGTCTGCGTCACCACGGAATATAGTCCCTGCTTGCGCGCCAGAGACGGGTCCTTGACGATCCGGTAGAGCGGCACTTCGGAGGCGCGGCGGAAGACCGAGAACACCGCCTTTTCGCGCCCGAAATCCATCGCGTAGTCGCGCCATTCGCCCTCTGCCACCTTGGTGCCGTAGAAGCCGAGAATGGTCTGGAGTTCCTTGCGGTCGAATGCCACCCGCTCGGGCGGCTTCTGCGTGCTGCGCTGGCTTGTCTCATCCCGGCCCGCGGGCGTGCCATGGTCCCAGGGGCGGAGTGGAATTATGTCGTCCGTCTTGTCCAATGCTGAACCCCGCATGTTCGTGACAGGCTGATGACGTTTTGAAAGATGAACCCGTTCCCGCAGCTTGGCAAGGCCGCGAAAGAAATCACCTTTCCGCCGCATTTACATCAAGCTGCCGCCCATCTCGGAGGCGATTGTCCAGTTGTTGCCTCTAGAGGCCCGGCTGGTGTTGAGCGTCGGAAATCTCAGCCCCCCAGCCCCCCGACGCGTGTGCCGGCCGGGCCAACTCCTTTTCAGTTCGTGTGTGAGTTCGAGGCGTTTTTCGAATGAGAGTTTCGCGGCCGGAATAAGTTGTTTCCGGCCGCTTTTCTTTTGATTTCAGCCTCTTGACCATTGGACCAAGGCACCCGATATCGGGCTCTTCAACATCACATGCCTGTGAAGAGGGTGACATGGCCAACGACACGACAGTGACTGACACATCCCCCGCATCGCAAAATGCAACCTCACACCCGTTCCAGGCGGAGGTGGCAAAGCTTCTGCAGCTCATGGTGCATTCGGTCTATTCAGACCGGGACGTCTTCCTCCGTGAACTGATTTCCAATGCCGCGGATGCACTGGACAAGCTGCGCTATGAGGCGATTGCGCAGCCCGAGCTGCTCGAGGGCGCGCCGGACCTCTCCATCACCATCACCCCCGACAGGGACAAGAAGACCCTCACCATCACCGATACCGGCATCGGCATGAGCGAGCAGGAGCTGATTGATAATCTCGGCACCATCGCCAAATCCGGCACGCAAGCCTTTGTGGAACAGGTGAAGGCGAAGCAGGGTGATGTTCATCTGATCGGCCAATTCGGCATCGGCTTCTATTCGGGTTTCATCGTTGCGTCCAAGGTTGATGTGATCTCGCGCCGCGCCGGATCAGACCAGGCCTTCATGTGGTCCTCGGATGGCTCCGGCAGCTTCAGCATCACAGCTGTCCCGTCCGCGCGGCGCGGCACCTCCATCATTCTTCATCTGCGCGACGATGCGCTGGAATTTCTCGAGGACTGGAAGATCGAAAGCGTGGTCCGCACCTATTCGGATCACATCGCCCATCCGATCATGCTCTCGGTTGGCCAGGAAACGGCGCGGCAGATCAATTCCGCCAATGCCATCTGGACCAGGCCCAAGTCAGAGATCACGCCGGAACAGCACAAGGAATTCTTCGGGCACATTTCGGGCACCTATTCGGACCCTGCGCTGACCCTTCACTACCGCGCCGAAGGCCGGCACGAATATACCGTGCTGCTTTACGTGCCGGGTGAGCGGCCTTTCGACCTTTATGATCCCGAGCGCCGCGGCCGCCAGAAGCTCTATGTGAAGCGCGTCTACATCGCCGATGACGTGGAGCTGCTCCCCGCCTATCTCCGCTTCGTGCGCGGTGTGATCGATTCGGAGGACATGCCCCTCAACATCTCACGCGAGATGCTGCAGAACAATCCGCAAGTGGCGGCGATCCGCAAGGCTGTCACCAACAAGGTGCTTTCCGCGCTTCGCAAAATGGCCGATGCGGATGATGCGGGTTTCCACAAGCTGTGGGAGATCTTCGGCCCCGTGCTGAAGGAAGGCCTCTATGAAGACATGGAGCGCCGTGACCAGCTCTATGACATCGTCCGATTCAAGTCGACCAAGGGCGATTGGGTCAGCCTCAAGGACTACGTCTCGCGTCTCAAGGAAAATCAGACGGCGATCTACTATCTCGCCGCTGAGGATGCCGCAAAGGCGCAGGCCTCGCCCCAGCTCGAAGGCTACAAGGCACGCGGCGTCGAGGTGCTGCTGCTGACGGACCCAGTCGATTCCTTCTGGGTGCGCACGGCACTTGGCTATGAGGGAAAGCCGTTCAAATCCGTCACCCAAGGCGCGGCCGATCTCGATCTCCTGCCGCTCAAGGACAACCAGCCTGCCGATGCGGCGGATGATGCCGCGAGTGCCGTGCTCGCCGCCGCGCTGAAGCAGGCGCTGGGAGAGCGGGTGAAGGATGTGCGTGGGTCGAAGCGGCTCACCGAAAGTGCCGTCTGCATCGTCAATGACAGCGCCATGGACCGCACGCTGGAAAAGCTCCTGTCCCGCAACCGGGATTCAGGGATCGCCGTTTCAGCGCCCATTCTGGAGATCAACCCGCAGCACCCGCTGATCAGGGCGCTGGCGGCACAGGTCAAGGCATATGGGGCTGACAGCGTCGCCGACGCCGCGCAACTGCTGCTGGACCAGGCTTTCATCATTGAAGGCGAGCAGGTACTGGACCCGGCAGGCTTCGCAAGACGGCTGGGGGACGTGATGGCGAGGGCCTTTGCCTAGAGCAGCTCGCGTTTGACTGAGATCCGTCATGCCAGCGAAGGCTGGCATCCCGCATTGCTTGCAGCATACGCTGACATAAAGCGGGACCCCAGCCTGCGCTGGGGTGACGGAACGCGTGGGGTGTAAATCGGCGCGCGTTCAACGGAGATGAGCTCCCCGTTCATACCGTCATGCCAGCGAAGGCTGGCATCCCGCTTTGCTTGCCGCACATGCTGACAGAAAGCGGGACCCCAGCCTGCGCTGGGGTGACGGAACGCATGGGGTGTAAATCGGCGCGCGTTCAACGGAGATGAGCTCCCCGTTCATACCGTCATGCCAGCGAAGGCTGGCATCCCGCTTTGCTTGCCGCACATGCTGACATAAAGCGGGACCCAAGCCTGCGCTGGGGTGACGGAACAGATAGAGTATAAATCTGCGGTGCCCTAAGCGAAGGCCAGCACCCTATCAGTCCTTCGCACGCTCCACATAGGAGCCGTCTTCGGTGGCCACCACGATGCGCGTGCCGGAGACGATGTGGGGCGGCACCATGGTGCGCACGCCGTTCGAGAGAAGGGCGGGCTTGAAGGAGGAGGAGGCCGTCTGGTTCTTGATGGCGGGTTCCGTCTCGACGATTTCGAGCGTCACGCGCTGCGGCAGTTCAATTGAGATGGGCGTGCCGTTGAACAGCGCGATCTGGCACTCCATGCCTTCCTGCAGGAAGGGGGCTGAATCGCCCAGCATGTCGCCCGAAACCTGGATCTGCTCATAGTTCTCGGGGTTCATGAACACGTAATTGTCGGCATCCTGGTAGAGGTAGGAATGCGTGATGGTCTCGACGAAGGCGCGTTCCAGCGGATCCGTCGTCTTGTAGCGGACGACCGTCTTCACACCGTCAGAAATGCGGCGCATGTCGATGGTGGTTGTGGGCGTGCCCTTGCCGGGATGCATGGATTCCGCCTTGAGCACGACATAGAGCTTGCCGTCCTCATGCTCGATGACATTGCCCTTGCGGACGCCGCTTGCGATGACCTTGACCAATTTCGTGTCTCGTTTTCTGAAGAATTGCCGGATTTGGTTGCGGGCGGTATTAGCAGCGGCCATGCTGGAAGCCAACCCCCCAGGAGGCGCTGCCCGTGGCCGTCAATGATTCGCGCTGGTTTCTGCCGGCCCGCCATGCCGACCGCCGCCCCTTCCTGTTGGCGCGCAACCGCATCATTGCCGCCATGCGCCACTGGTTTTCGGAGCGCAGCTTTCTCGAGGTGGATTGCGCAGCCCTCGCGATTTCGCCAGGCAATGAGGCCCATCTCCACGCCTTCGCAACGGATCTGATCCAGCCCGATGGCAGCCATGAGCGGCGCTATCTCCACACATCGCCTGAATTTGCCTGCAAAAAGCTTCTGGCCGCTGGGGAAACCCGCATTTTCAACTTAAGCCACGTGTTCCGGAACCGGGAGCGCACGCTGACCCACACGCCCGAATTCACCATGCTGGAATGGTACCGTGCGGAGGAAGCCTATGAAACGGTGATCGCCGATACGCTGGCGCTCGTTGGCCTGGCGGCACGGGTGGCGGGCACTGCCGTCTTCCGTTGGCGCGGGCGGGAGGCGGACCCGCTGGCCGGTGCCGAGTGGCTGACCGTCAATGCGGCCTTCAAGGCCCATGCCGGGGTCGATCTGCTGTCCACCCTGCGCGAAGACGGCACGGCGGACCGGGATGCGCTGGCAGCACTGTCTCCCGTCGCTTTCGGGGCGGAGGAGTCTTGGTCGGACATCTTCAGCCGCATCCTGTCCGACAAGGTCGAGCCGCAGCTGGGGCTTGGCCGCATCACCGTGCTTTACGAATATCCGGCCGTCGAGGCAGCGCTCGCCCGCAGCTGCGAGCATGATGGGCGGGTGGCGGAGCGTTTCGAGCTCTATGCCTGCGGCGTCGAACTTGCCAATGGTTTCGGCGAATTGACGGACCCGGATGAGCAGCGCCGCCGCTTCGTGGCCGAGATGGATGTGAAAGAACAGGTCTATGGCGAGCGCTACCCGATCGATGAGGAGCTGCTCGAAGCCTTAAGCCTGATGCCGCCCGCCTCCGGCGTGGCGCTGGGCCTCGACCGCCTGATCATGCTGGCCGCAGGCGCCACCCGCATCGATCAGGTGCTGTGGACGCCGGTGGATTAGGAAACCATCGACGGGAGAAGGTAACGGGCCCCTATCACCGCACCATCAGCGCCCAATAATCGAGCTCCAGGATCACCCCTGGCGTGTCTGGCGTGCCGTCCGCCACGGGGAAATCCGTACACGGAAGATCTCGGGTGGCGCGGGTGAGGATGCGGAGAGCGCCCACATCGCTGCGGCCCGGGAGCTCGGCTGTCTCCAATATCTCGGACCAGGCATAGACGGTGCCGCCCGCAAACAAGGGTGCCACGTGGCGGCCGCCGTTAATGGCGGCGATGTGGAACGCATTGGCAAGCCCGTTAAAGCTCAAGGCGCGGGCGAGCGAGATCACATGGCCGCCATAGATGAGCCTGCGGCCAAAACGTCCTTGTGACTCCGAATGCTGGTTGAAATGCACCTTGGCGGTGTTCTGATAAAGCCTCGTTGCCAGCTGGTGCTCGGCCTCTTCCACCGTCATCCCATCCACATGATCGATCTTCTCGCCCGCGGCAAAATCACCGAAGAGATAGGGAGAGCCTGAAAGGCCTGAGTCCCAGGCTGCGGGATCAAGCATGGGGCAGGCCTGGCCGAGGCCTGCAGGCTCCACCCGCTTTGCAAGCTCCGGCACGACGGTCTCCGGCGGAGGTGCGGCCTCATCGCGCTTGCGCACCATCACCCAGCGCACAAAGGAGAGCACCTCATCGCCCCGTTGGTTCGATCCCACCGAGCGCACATAGACGGTGCCGGTCTTGCCGTTGGAATTCTCTTTGAGGCCGATCACTTCGGACACGGTTGAGAGCGTATCGCCGGGGTAGACCGGCGCCAGGAAGCGGCATTCGGCATAACCAAGATTGGCCACGGCATTGAGCGAGATATCCGGAACCGTCTTGCCGAAGACGATGTGGAAGGTGAGGAGATCATCCACGGGGGCTGCCGGATAGCCAATGGCTTTCGCGAAGGCATCGCTCGACTGCACGGCGAAGCGCGAGCCGTAAAGCGCGGTGTAAAGCGACTGGTCGCCCGCCGTCACCGTGCGCGGCGTGGCGTGGCGGATCAGCTGGCCCAGGCGGAAGTCTTCAAAGAAATTGCCGGGATTGGTCTTGATGCTCACGAGATCGCCTCCGCAATGGCTGCCACGCGTTCCGCCATGGCAAGGTGCAGCCGTTCCACCATGCGACCCTCCACGGTGATCACACCTTTCGCCGCATTCTCCGGCAGTGCGAAGGCCGCGATGATCTTGGCGGACCAGGCGATCTCTTCAGGCGCCGGTGAGAACAATGCGTTGCAGGTTTCAATCTGGCCCGGGTGGATCAGTGTCTTCCCGTCCATGCCCAGCGTGCGGCCCTGTTCGCATTCAGCGCGGAAGCCCGCCTCATCGCGGAAATCATTGTAGACGCCGTCGATCACATCAAGCCCATAGGCGCGCGCCGCCAGCAGCGTCATCGACAGCCAGGGCAGAATGGCGAAGCGGCCGCCGGTTGCCAGGGCGCGGGATTCCTTCAGCAGATCATTGGTGCCGAGAACGAAACAGGCGAGCCTGGCCACCTGGTGCACGGAGGCAATCTCGCGCACGTTGAAAATGGCCATGGGCGTTTCCATCATTGCCCACATGCGGGTTGCCTCCGCCCCGCCCATGCCGGCGTGGATCTTGGAGACATTCACAATGTCTCCCGGCCGCGCCACCTTGGGAACGAGAATGGCATCGGGGTTGACCTCCGCCGCCATCTTGAGGTCATCCACACCCCAGGGCGTATCGAGCCCGTTGATGCGGATCACCAGCTCGCGCCTGCCATATCCGCCTGCCTTCACCGCGGCGGATACCTTGGCGCGCGCCTCCGCCTTGGCGTCGGGGGCAACTGAATCCTCCAGGTCCAGGATCAGCGAATCAGCCCCAAGTGTTCGTGCCTTTTCGAGCGCGCGCTCATTGGCGCCGGGCATGTAGAGAACACTGCGTCTGGGTCTGAATGTCATGGCATTCTCTCGTCTTTTGCGGCGCAAGCTAATCGCTGCATTGCGGGAATGGAAGCTCAACTTTGGATGATGCGCATGGCTCCGGCCCTTGTGGCGCAGCGGGCGATTGGGCAATGTCGCCCTCCATGAAAACATATGATGTCGTGATCGTGGGTGCCGGTGTCGTCGGCAGCGCCAGTGCCTATTATCTGAAGAAACGCGGTTTCACCGGCTCCATCGCCGTGGTGGAGAAGGACACGAGCTGGGCCACCGGCTGCACCGCGCGCTCCGTGGGTGGCCTGCGCCAGCAGTTCTCGACGCCGGAGAACATTGCACTCTCGATGTTCGGCGTGAAGCTAGTCAAATCCCTCAAGCAAGAGTTCGGGCCCGATGCCGATATCGGCTTCAAGGAGCAGGGCTATTTGATCTGCGCCACAGATGCGGGCCTTCCCATTCTGGAGGAAAACCACGCCGTGCAGCTCGCCCATGGGGCGGACAATGTGCTGCTGCGCGGTGATGAGCTCTCCGCGCGCTTTCCCTGGCTGGTGGCGGATGGAATTGCGGCGGGCTGCTTCGGCCTTTCGAATGAAGGCTGGGTGGACCCGTATATGTTCGCGGCCCTCTTCCGCAAGGCGGCGGTGGCGCAAGGGGTGGAGTTGATTGCGGATGAAGTGACAGGTGTTGCGCGCGAGGGGAACCGCATCACCGGCGTCAGCCTGGCAGGTGGCGAGGCGCTCTCCTGCGGCACGCTGGTCAATGCGGCTGGGGCCGGCGGCGGACAGCTCGCAGCGCTTGCGGGCGTTCTACTCCCCGTGGGGCCGCGCAAGCGCTATGTCTATGTTCTCGATTGCCCGCAAGCGACAGAGGCGCTGCACAAGGCGCCGCTCACCGTTCTTCCCAACGGCATTTATGTCCGCCCCGAGGGCCGCAACTTCCTCGCCGGGCTTTCGCCGGATGAGCATGAGGAGCCGGATGTGCTCGATTGGGAGGTCGATCATGCCTGGTTCGAAGAGCGGATCTGGCCCGGCCTCGCCGAGCGTGTGCCGCTGTTCGAAGCGATCAAGGTGATCAGCGCCTGGGTCGGGCATTATGACTACAACGCTTTCGACCAGAACGCCGTCATCGGCCCCCATCCGGAAATATCGAACCTGCTTTTCGCCAATGGTTTCTCGGGCCATGGCCTGCAGCAGGGGCCGGCGGCGGGCAATGCGATTTCAGAACTCATCATCGATGGCGGCTTCCGGACCATCGATCTCACCCGCTTCGGCTATGAGCGCATCCTGCGTGACGCGCCGCTGTTCGAGAAGAACGTGATCTGATGCGCGTGCTCGCGATCTCCAGCCAGGTTGTCTGGGGGCCCGTTGGCAACAGCGCTGCCGTGCCGGCGCTTCAGGCGAAGGGCTTCGAGGTGCTGGCGCTTCCGACCATCATGCTGTCGAACCACCCCGGCCATGGCGCGCCCGCAGGTTTCCGGACGGACGCGGAAGACATGGCCCGCATGCTGGCCGCCCTTGAGGCGCGGGGCGCATTGAAGGGGCTGGACGCCGTGCTCACCGGCTATTTTGCCTCCGCTGCCCAGGTGCGCGAGGTGGCGAAGCTCCTTGGCCGCATCACTGTTCCTTATGTGCTGGTCGATCCGGTGATCGGTGACCATGGCAAGCTCTATGTTGCGGCAGAGGTGGCTGAGGCCATCCGGGACGAGCTTCTGCCGCAGGCCAGCTGCGTGACGCCAAATGAATTCGAACTCGGCTGGCTGTCCGGCCGAGAGGTGACGGATGAGACGCAGGCCATTGCCGCTGCGCGCGCGCTGGGGCGTGAAGAGGTGCTCGCAACCTCAATCCCCGCGGCGGGCCAGAACATCACCACGCTGCTGGTCACCCCGCAGGAGGTGCACCGCGTGATCACCCACAAGCTCAGCGGCGTTCCGCATGGCACGGGTGATTTTCTGAGCGGGCTCTATCTGGCGGAGCGTCTTACCAGCCCGCCCGTCCAGGCCCTTCACAGCGCCATGAAAATACTGGGCCGGGCGATTGCGATCAGTGCCGGAACCGCGGTGCTGAATGTCGCGGGCGCCCTTCACCCCTCGTGACGCCGGTCATCGGGGTCGATGGCTGCCGCGGCGGATGGATCGCGGTCCGCTGGGGGAACAGCCTCTCGCACCATCTCTGCCGCCGGTTCGAGGATGTGCTGGCTTTGGACGCAATCGTGATCGCGGTCGATATGCCGATCGGCTTTCCGGAGAGTTCAGGCCGCACGGTCGAGCGTGAGGTGCGCGCCAGGCTGGGTGCGCGCAAGTCCAGCGTGTTTTCGGTTCCCGCCCGCGCGGCGGTGATGTGCGAAGACTATCGCGCAGCGTGCAGCGCCAATCTGCTTGCGTCTGATCCGCCGCGGAAACTCTCGAAGCAGATCTTCCATCTCTTTCCCAAAATGCGCGAGATCTATGCACTGATGACGCCCGGCCTGCAGGCGCGGGTTTTCGAAATCCACCCGGAACTCGCCTTCTGGGCCATGAATGGGGAAACGCCGCTGGATCACCCCAAGAAGACGAAGGGAAAGTCCCATGACGGGGGCCTGGCGCTTCGTTGTTCGCTCCTTTCCCGCGCTGGCTTTCCGCTCCCGGAGCTCCCACCGGACACATATCGCCGGAAAGATGTGGGAGCGGATGATCTTCTCGATGCCTGTGCGGCTGCCTGGAGTGCCAGGCGGATTGCCGAAGGCCGGGCTATCCGCTTTCCCGCCGATCCGCCGCGGGACGCAAGGGGCTTGCGCATGGAGATCAACGCATGAGAAAGAGACGCCCAATTCAAGGAAATTGCCGCTGATGACCATCCAGACCGCCATTCGCCATAACGCCCTGCTCGGCAAGCCCGTCGCGGAGGAGATCACCCGCAATGTCTACCATGGTGTGGAAGATCTGGCCGCAGCGGGCTGGCCGGTGAAGCTCGTCTCCATCACCATCGGCGATGTGCCGGCGGTCAGCCTCTATGTCCGCAACCAGGCGCGGGGTGCCGAGCGGGCGGGCATCATGTTCGAGGAGCGGAACCTTCCCGAAAACGTCTCCCGCGTCGAGATGCTGGGGCTTCTGCAGGCACTGAACACGGACCCGCGCGTCACCGGCGTCATCATCCAGCGGCCGGTGCCGAAGCATCTCGATGTTCGCGAGTTGCAGACGGCGGTGCACCCGTTGAAGGATGTGGAAGGCATGCACCCGGCCTCGATCGGCAACATCGTCTACCGTGATACCTCGCTTGCTCCCTGCACGGCTGCGGCCTCCGTCGAGCTTCTGAAGCGCACCGGCCTCAAGCTTGAAGGGCTCGAGGTGGTTGTGATCGGGCATTCGGAAATCGTCGGCAAGCCCATTGCGTTCCTGCTGATGTCCGAGGGCGCCACCGTCACCGTCTGCCATCACATGACGCGCAATCTCGCGGTTCACTCACGCGCGGCGGATGCGATTTTCGTGGCCGTCGGCAAGCCGCGCTTCATCACCCCCAACATGATCAAGCCTGGTTCCGCGGTGATCGACATCGGCATCAACCAGATTGAAGAGGGCGGCCGGCACATCACCGTGGGTGACGTCGATTATGATGCCTGTGCTGAAACCGCAGGCTGGATCACGCCCGTGCCAGGTGGCGTTGGCCCTGTCACGGTTGCCATCCTCATGCGCAATGCGCTGACGGCGGCCCAGGCGCAGAAGCGCTATTACGATCAGGTGTTCGGCGGCAAGTCGGATACGCTCGTCAATGTGGCGCCCGCCGAATGATCACGCGCGAGACCATCACCAAAGCCTCTCAGCGCATTGCACCCCATGTGCGCCGCACCCCCGTGATCGACGTGGTGGTGGAGGGCGTTGCACTTTCCGTCACACTCAAGCTCGAGCTTCTCCAGCATGCGGGAAGCTTCAAGGCGCGGGGTGCCTTCAACACGCTGCTGCAGGCCCATGTTGGGGCAGCAGGCGTTGCCACGGCGTCTGGCGGCAATCATGGCGCAGCTGTCGCCTATGCCGCGCAGCAGCTGGGCCACCGCGCCAAAATCTTCGTGCCGGAAATCTCGTCGCCCGCGAAAGTCTCCCGCATCGCGTCCTATGGCGCGGAGGTGGTGCAGCAGGGCGCCAATTACAGCGAGGCGCTGGCTTTGTGCGATGCCTGGATCGTGGGGAGCGGTGCTTCTGGCGTTCATGCCTATGATGCGGTGCCAACGCTCGAGGGCCAGGGCACGCTGGCACGCGAGCTTGAGGCGCAGGCGCCCGGCATCGATACGCTGCTGGTCGCGGTGGGTGGCGGCGGCCTCATCGGCGGCATTGCCGCATGGTATCAGTCCGGCATCAAGATCATCGGCGTCGAGCCCGTCACTTGCGATACGCTGCATGCAAGCCTCGCTGCGGGCGCGCGTGTGCCGGTCAAGACCTCTGGTCTTGCTGCGGATTCGCTGGGTGCCACAACGGTTGGCACGCTGATGTTCGACATCGCCAAGCAACATGTGGCACAGGTGGCGCTCGTCTCGGATGATGATATCCGCGCCGCCCAGCGCAAGCTGTGGCGCGAAATGCAGCTGGTCACCGAGCCCGGTGGCGCTGCCGCCTTCGCCGCCCTGCTGTCCGGCGCCTACAGGCCGGAGGCGGGGGAGCGTGTCGGTGTCATCGTCTGCGGCGCCAACACCTCGATCGACATCTTCGGTCAACTCTTCAGCTGAGCGCCTGCACGGCCTCTGCCGCATCTTCACCGGCGATGACGGCGCCTTCGAACCAGCCCGCCTGCTCGCGCGCATAGTCGGAGGAGGCGAAGGCGATCCGGCCTTGCGGCTGCCAATTGGCGCAGTCGAGGCCTGCCTCATGCCCCGCTGGGGCCGCAACCCAGGTGCCGCGTGCGAAGGGGTCATCCACCCAGTCGTGCCAGTCATGCGAGATCACCCGCGCATTGGGGAAAAGCTTCGCCATCTGTGCCCTCACCCAGGCGGGATCTGCGGGCGTGTTTCCGTCCTGCATCAGACCGAATCCCACAATATAGCTTGAGCCGTCCCCGCCGCTCCGTTCGGCAAAGGCAAACTCAATGCCGCTGCCATCGCCCGTCACCAGCGTTCCCACGGGAACGCCCTCGGCCTTGATCCAGAGTTTGAACGAGCGTCCGCCATGGCCCCGCGCAATTGCGGCCTGTTTCGGGGCGGAGAGTCCCGGCGTGAAGCTGATGGCCGCCAGCTGATTGAGGCCCAGTGCCACCACGCAGGCCTGCGCGCGGTGGCGCTCAGCGCCGCTCACAACCTCCACCGCATCTGGATTCTGCGCAATCTCTGTCACCGGGGCTGACATCACCAGCTCGGCACCCGATGCCGCAATCATCCGCTCCGCCAGAACGCCCATCCCTGGCACCACGGTGTCGGCCCAGAACTTGATCATGCCCTCGGCAAGCCCGTTGTCATAGGCACAGCTCGCGAGAAATTCGGATGCTGCGATCTGTGCATGGTCGCCATTGCCCGATACGGTCCACCAGGCGGAGAACAAATCCCGCGTCGCCTTCGGGCAGTGGAGGCGGTCGAGATAGTCCCTGAAGGGGACGCCCGTCAGCGGCTCGCCCTTCTCATTGGTGGTGATGCCCTTCTTGAGCAGGATTGAATCGGCGGCCACCCGCGCAATGGCGCGCTCATGCGCCGTCACCTCTGCGCCGGCAGCCGGCCCATCCGCATGCAGCGTGCCGTCGCGCAGCCACAGACGGTTCGTCACATCGTGGCGCGGGCGAAGCGAGAGGCCGTGCTCGCTGACAAGTGCCCGCAAGCGCTGGTGCCAGGGGGTGATCCAGGCGCCACCGAATTCTAGCTCCGGACCATTGCCGCCATAGGCTTTGGCATAGCCGCGCCCGCCGCAGCGCGCCCGCGCTTCGATCACGCGCACGCTTTTTCCCTGCTGGCGGAGTCGGCGCGCAGCAGCGGCACCTGCCAGCCCTGCACCCACCACGATCACGTCGATATCGCTCATGGGGTCAAGGCTAGCATCCGCCCCGTCACCACAGCAACCGTCCGCCGGTCACCTGCATGCGTATCCGCTCGCGCGCTGCACGCAGCTCATCCTGCATCCGCTGCAACTCGCGCGGGTCCGCCTCGCTCGGTGGCCTCTGCCACGTGGCATTCAAGGTCTTTGCCGCCGCCTTTACCCGTTCCAGGCTCAGGAACAGCGGATCGAAATTCAGAGAGAACATAAGTATCTCCATCGCGAAGACATGGGAAACCCCACGCGCGTGAAAAGATGAACCGGCGCGAATAGGCGCAATGACGCCTCGTCCGCAGTCAGCCGATCGTTACGAAATCAAGGGAAAGCGCCTGTGGCGCGAAAAATACGCTATCCGCCTGAGGCCCGAGCCTCAGTACGGCCCGGAGTTCAGCAGCGCGTAAATTGGATCTCCATGGCTGAAACTCCTGTGGTTGTTTGCGTGAGACAGCTTGGTATCACCACTGCGCAATGTATGGAAGCGCACACGGGCAAATTGGTTCTGCTGTTGCAGCGGAGTCACAGTTCAGCGTGTGAACAGCGCCACGATTTCCACATGCGAAGACCATTTGAACTGGTCAACCGGTGTCACGCGCTGCAGCGTGTATCCGCCGCCCACAAGAATCTCCGCATCACGCGCGAAGCTGCCGGCATCGCAGGACACGGCAACAACGATTTTCACCTTCGAGCGCGCCAGTTGCCGCGCCTGCATCTCCGCACCTGCGCGGGGCGGGTCGAACACGGCGGCGTCGAAACCCTTCATTTCATTGGGCACCAGCGGCTCCCGGAACAGGTCCCGCGTGGCGGCGGTGAGGGGCTTCAAACCGGGTGTTGCCTTCGCTGCGGCATTGACGGCGGCAATCGCCCCGCGGTCATTGTCATAGGCCTCAACCTTCGCGCGCTCCGCCAGGCGGACGGCGAAGGGCCCCACACCGCAGAACAGGTCGGCGACACTTTTCGACTTGCCCACAGCTTCGAGCACGAGGCGCGTCAGCACCTCTTCGCCCAGGGCGGTCGCTTGCAGGAAGCCGCCGGGCGGCAGCGCCACGCTGGCCTTGCCGAAGTTCACGCGGGGCGGCACGGCTGTGGCGATCACCTCGCCATTCACCGCAAGCCGCGCCAAATTCAGTGTACTGACGAAGGCGGCGAGATTGGCATGCTCGCGCACGAGGATCGCGCGCTCGGCTTTGACACTCACATCGAGTCCGGTGAGGGTTGCCGTCACCGCCACGTCGCAATCGCCGAGCTTTCCACCAAGGGCCCGGCCAATGTCGAAGGCGCGGGCAAGCGCTGGTTCGAGAATGGGGCAGTGGTCGATGTCGAGCAGCGTGTGGCTGCGCGCTTCCATATAGCCCGCGGTCACCACAGCGCCTGTCCGCCGCACATGCAGGGCCACGCGGCGGCGGCCCGCGCGATGCGCGTCAATCACCGGCTGCACCTCGGGCCCAAGTCCCCGTGCGCGCAGCTGGTCAGCGACGAGGGAGGCTTTCCAGGCGCGGTAAGGCTCTTCGCGCCAATGCTGCAGCTGGCAGCCGCCGCAGCGGCCATAGTGCTTGCAGAAGGGCGCCACACGGTCAGGCGAGGCATGGGTGATGGCGGTGAGGGCCAGGCGTTCGCCATCGCCCGTGGCCGTCACATCCTCATCGGGCAGCGTGCCCGGCACGAACAGCGTGCGGCCTTCATGGCTGGCCACACCTTCACCGCGCCGCCCCATGGCATTGATGTGGAGGTGAAGCTCAGACATCGCTGCTCTGCGGCGGATAGGCAAAGGCAATCGCATGGCCGGCGCGCAGCCCGATCTTTACCGGCCCCAGCGCCAGGTTGGAGAGGGTCAGCGTGGAGCCCAGCGGCACGGTGCGGTTCTGAAGCGGCCATTTGACACCGCTGAGGTCCAGCCCTTCGAGGTCGCTGAAGGGCACAATGCTGAGGCGGGTGTCAGCTGGCAGGTCCACCGTCATGCGGCCGGGCAGAAGCGGCCAGGCTTCCTCCGTGCCGCTCGTCAGCAGGCAGGCGATGCCCTGCCTTGCAATCTCGATGCTCTGGCCCAGAAGCCCTGCCGTATGGTCTGTCTGGCCGCCTAAGCCTCCCAGCAGCACGATCCCGGTCGCACCTCGGCTGATCGCGGCATCAACTGCAAGGCTTCCATCGGTTGCGTCCTTCTCGGCGGGATAGGCCTCGCGCGGAACATCCCGGTACTGCAGGGTGAGTTCGGAGCCCGCGCTGTCAAAGTCACCCACCCAGAGTTCCGGCACGGCGCGTAAGGCGGCGGCATGCATCATGCCGCTGTCGGCCGCAATGAGCCGCGCGCCGCGGATCTGCGCCCGGAGCCGCGGCGTCACGGTGAGGTCACCCCCTAAGAGAATGGCAAAACGTGTCATGCTCCGGCTTCTAGCAAATGCTTCTTGCCAGCGCACGCGCGAAGCCTTACCTCTTGATTTGCTCTCAACGGGGTGCCGCGCCAAAGCGGCTGAGACGGGGCTGATGCCCCAAACCCGCTGAACCTGATCCGGATCATGCCGGCGGAGGGATTGCGAGCGGATGTCCGGTTTGCCGAATGTCCAATCCTCCATCCACCGGCGCATGGAGGTTACATGAAGAAGATCATTGCCGCTCTGTTTGCGTTCCTCACCCTCAGCGTGCCAGCCCTCGCGAAGGACACGCTCACGGTTTACACATATGACAGTTTCGTCGCCGAATGGGGTCCTGGCCCCAAGGTGAAGGAGGCTTTCGAGAAAATTTGCGATTGCACCGTCGAATGGGTGGCGCCGGGCGATGGCGTGGCGCTCCTCAACCGCCTTAAGCTCGAGGGCAAGGGCACAAGGGCCGATGTGGTGCTGGGCCTCGACACGAACCTGACGGCGGAAGCCCAGAAGACGGGCCTGTTCGGCAAGCACGGCATTGCCCTTTCTGAAGCCAGGACACCCGTTCCGTGGACGGATGAATTCTTCATGCCCTTTGACTATGGTTATTTCGCCGTGGTCTATGACAGCCAGGCGATGGCCACTCCGCCCAAATCCCTCGATGAGCTGGTAAATGGTGACACCACCCAGAAAATCGTGCTGGAAGACCCGCGCACATCGACGCCGGGCTTGGGCTTCCTCCTGTGGATGAAGAAGGTCTATGGCGATAAATCCGCGGAGGCGTGGAAAAAGCTCGCGCCCCGCATTCTCACCGTGGCGCCCGGCTGGTCAGAGGCCTATGCGCTGTTCACCAAGGGCGAGGCGCCGATGGTTCTCTCCTACACGACCTCTCCCGCCTATCATGTGATCGCGGAGAACACCGAGCGCTACAAGGCGGCCTCCTTCGCGGAAGGCCATTATCTGCAGGTGGAGGTGGCGGGGCTTGTCGAGGCGAGCCCGCACAAGGCCCTGGCGCAGAAGTTCCTGACCTTCATGATGGGCCCGGGCTTCCAGGATCAGATCCCCACCAATAACTGGATGTTCCCCGCGGGCGAAACCTCAGCACCGCTTCCGCCCGCCTTCGGCGCGCTGGTGAAGCCTGACAAGACGCTGCTGTTCAGCCCCGAAGAGGTGGATCAGAACCGCCGCCAATGGATCGACGAATGGCTGAATGCCACCGCGAAATGAGTGGCGCCGCTCCACCACTCTCTTCGTCCCGTCACCCCAACGCAGGCTGGGGTCCCGCTCTCGCCGCCGCAAGCCGGATGCCAGCCTTCGCTGGCATGACGGAGCTACGGACAGCGTGACAGCCTACCGGCCATCACGCGCGCCCGCTGTTGCGGCCCTCGTGGTGCTGGGCCTGGCGCTGGCGGCCGGCTTTCTTCCGGTCCTGCGCTTAGGACTGGAGCAGGGGCTGGCGGGAGTGGACCCTTACGTCCTCCGTGTGCTGCGCTTCACCCTGCTGCAGGCGGGGCTTTCGACGCTGCTGTCGCTGTCGCTTGGCCTGCCGTTGGCGCGGGCGCTGGCGCGGCAAACCTGCTTTCCGGGCCGCGCGCTGCTGTTGCGGCTTCTCAACCTGCCACTGGCGCTTCCGGCGATCGTGGTGATCATCGGCGTCATCGAAGTCTATGGTGCCAGAGGCTGGCTCGGCGGGTTGTTTGATATCTATGGCCTGCAAGGCATCCTGCTGGCGCATGTGTTCTTCAACGTGCCGCTCGCCGCGCGCCTCATCCTCTCCGATCTCGAACGCATTCCGGCGGAAAGCTGGAAGCTGGGGGCGCAGCTGGGGCTGGGACCCGTGGCGCAATGGCGTCTCATCGAATGGCCGCAAATCAAGGGCGGTGTTGCCGGTGCTGCCCTTCTGATCTTCCTCCTCTGCGCTTCGAGCTTCGCGATCGTGCTCACGCTCGGCGGCGGGCCTAGCGCCACCACGCTGGAGGTTGCGATCTACCAGTCGCTGCGGGCGGATTTCGATCCGCAGCGCGCTGCCATGTTGGCCCTCATTCAGCTCGCCCTCTGCGCCACGCTGGCCTTGCTGGCGCAGCGCTGGGGAGGCCTCGTTCCCGGCCTGCCGCTGCTTAGGCTGGGGGGCAGGCGGTATGACGGGCGAAGCCTTGCCGCAAGGCTTCTCGATGGCGGCGTGATCCTGCTGTCGCTTCTCCTGCTGATTCCACCGCTTGCAGCACTGGTCTCCGCCGGTCTCACGCGGATCGATTTCTCTACGCTCCTGTTCCGCGCGCTGGTCACCAGCCTGAGCCTTGGTGCAGCAAGTGCGGCGCTGGCCTTCGCCATCGTCTGGCCACTGGGCATGCTGGCGGTGCGGAGCGCGCTCTGGCGGCGCATCACGGCGCTGGCCGTCCTCACCTCCTGGATCGTGCCGCCCGCCGCCCTTGCCACCGGCTGGTTCATCAGCCTCATCGCCTATTCGGGATCCGTCACGGTTGCCATCTTCCTGGTGATCGCCATGAATGCGCTGATGTCCTTGCCCTTCGTGGCCCGCGTGCTTCTCCCCGCACTGGCCCAATCGGCGGAGGCGCATGACAGGCTGTGCCTCAGCCTCGGCGTCGAAGGCTGGGCGCGGTTCCGCCTGATCGAGCTGCCGGTGATGAAGCGCGCCATCGGCCTCAGCCTGGTCATGGCGCTTATCCTGTCACTGGGCGATCTCACCGCCATCTCGCTCTTCGGCACGCAAGGCTTCGTGACACTTCCCGCCCTCATTTACCGCCAGATGGGAAGCTACCGCTTCGATGCCGCCATCGGCACTGCGCTGGTGCTGGGCCTTCTGGTGCTGGCATTCTCCACCTTGGCCGAACGCTGGAGCAGGGAACGATGATCCGACTGGAACATGTGGCCTTCCGCTATGAAGCGATGGAGATGGTCTTCGATGCCGTGTTTCCACGGGGCTCGTTCACGGCAGTGATCGGCCCCTCGGGTGGCGGCAAATCCACGCTGCTCAACCTGATTGCCGGCTTCGAGACGCCGGACCAAGGCCTGGTGCTGATCGATGCTGCGGATGTGACGGCGCTGCCGCCGGACCAGCGCCCCGTCAGCATGATCTTCCAGGACAACAACGTCTTCGCCCATCTGAACCTCTGGCAGAATGTGGCCCTCGGCATCTCGCCTTCGCTGAAGCTTGACCCCGATCAGACGGCGAAGGTCGATCAGGCTCTCGGGCAGGTGGGCCTCAGCGCCCTCGCGCAGCGCAAGCCCGGAGATGTTTCGGGTGGCGAGCGCCAGCGCGTGGCCATCGCCCGCGCCCTGGTGCGAGACAAGCCCGTCCTGCTGCTGGACGAGCCCTTCGCCGCCCTGGGGCCTGCTCTCAGGCGCGACATGCTGAGCCTCGTCCTGGCCATGCAAAGGGCGCGGGAACTGACCGTCATCATGGTCACTCACCAACCGGAAGACGCAGAGTTCGCCGCCAGCCACACCGCCTATCTCGAAGCTGGCCACATTCTGGCACTCAGGCCCACGGCAGAGCTGTTCGCCGCGGATGATCTGCCGGGGCTCAAGGAGTATCTCGGCACGCCGTGAGGGCGCACCGGGCTCATCGCTCGCGCCCTAGAGGGAAACCGAAAGCCCCCCATCAACCGCCAGCACATGGCCGTTCACATAGGCTGCAGCGTCCGAAGCCAGGAACACGGCAGCCCCGCCCAGCTCTTCGGGCTTGGCCCAGCGGCCGGCTGGTGTGCGGCCTTCAACCCAGGCGGTGAAGGCTTTGTCTTCCAGGAGCGCTGTATTCAGCTCCGTTGCGAAATAGCCCGGAGCGAGCGCGTTGACGGTGATGCCCTGCCGCCCCAGCTCTGCTGCCATGGACCGGGTGAGGCCATGCAGGCCTGCCTTCGCTGCCACATAGGCGTGAATTGTCGGGCGCCCAAGAATGGCCGCAACCGAACCGGTGTTGATGATGCGGCCGAACTTGTTGGGCAGCATCAGCCGCACGGCATCCCGCGAGAGGCGGAAGCAGGAGGAGAGATTGACCGCGATCACCCGGTCAAAATCCTCATCCTCCCATTCGGTGATGGGGCGGCGGTGCTGAATGCCGGCATTGTTGACCAGAACATCGAGCCTGCCATGGCGCGCCACAATATCTTCAAGGGCGCGGCGGGCGATTTTCGCATCTGTCACGTCGAAGGCCATCGCCTCCGCGCCGATCTTCGCAGCGGCCTCGCCGAGCTCGTCGGCGTTGCGCGCATTGATGATGACCTTCGCGCCATTTTCAGCGAGCGCCTTGGCCATGGCAAAGCCCAGGCCACGCGAAGCGCCAGTGACGAGGGCCACGCGGCCATTGAGAGAGAACATCCCGCTCATGTTACTTCTTCACTCCATTGACCTGCATCAGCACATCGATCAGCCGGGGGATGAAGCGGTCGCCATATCCCATGTTATCCGCCATCACCGTGATCTGATGCGCGGTCTCCGCCAGGAAGGAGGTGACGGGCAGCTGCTCCGTCATGTTGGTGTAATAGCGCAGGTCTTTCCTGGCGTTGCGGATGGCGAATTGCGCGGAGCTGTCATCATCCGACAACGGAACATTGATGAGGCGCCCGAACATGACGGAGGCCGCACCGCCCGCCATCACGATGTCCTTCATGGCCTGCATGTCAACGCCCGCCTTGGCCGCAACGGTGATCGCCTCCGCCGCGACCGCCGCGTGGGCGATCGAAAGGAAGTTGTTGATGAGCTTCAGCTGATGCGCCGATCCGGCGGGACCTGCATGAACGATCGTATCCGCGAAACATTCGAGCACCGGGCGGATCCGCGCGATCACCTCTTCAGGGCCTCCCGTCATCAGCCCGAGCTTTCCGGCGGCGGCTTCCTTCGGGGTGCGCGTCATCGGCGTATCAACGAAGTGGCCGCCCTTGGCGGCAACATCGGCCGCGATCTTCTTGGTCGAGTCCGGTTCGGCGGTTGAACAATCGGCGATCACCAGCCCGTCACGCACGGCACCCAACAGTCCGTATTCGCCATAGATCAGGTGTTCCACCTGCGGTGTTCCGGTGACGCAGAGGATGACAAAATCGGACTCCTTCGCCACTGCGAGAGGATTGTTGCGCTCATGCGCTCCCTTGGCCACCAGGTCATCCACCGGCGCGCGGTTGGTGTGCGCCATGACGGTCAAGGGATAGCCCTTCGCCAGAATATTCTTGCCGATGCCGTGGCCCATGAGGCCCACGCCGATCAGGCCTACGCGCTTGATTGTCATGTCTTCCCTCCCGCAGATATGAAATTTATGAATGCATTCTGCTCCAGAATATGGAGCCTGTCTTCGGACTTCTTGTTGAAACCCAGGCGCTCATAGAAGCGCTCCGCCCCGGTATTGGTCTCGTCGACCTCGAGCTTGATGAACTGAGCGCCGCGCGCGGCGAAGCGCTGGGCCTGGACCCGCAGCAGGGCGAGGCCCACGTTGCGCCCGCGCGCCTCCGGCAGCACGAAGAGATCGACCACATAGAGACCGCGCGCGCCGCGCCAGGTGGAAAAGGTCATGAGCCCTAAGCAGGCGCCGATCAGCTGGCCCCCGCCCTCATCGGCCACCACCACATCGACGAGGTCCTGCGCGGCGGAAAGGTTTCCGCCTGTGAGCTTCGGCACGAAGCTCGTGCCGATATGAACCGCCAGACCATGCACCATGGCGGCAACGGTCTCCGCTTCCCCGTCCTGCATCTCCCGCACCACCAGGCTCATGCGGCAAGGCCTTTGAGAAGTGATTCGAGGTTGAGGCCCAAATTGGGCGAGGGATAACCGCCCTCCTGCACGATCAGCATGGGGCGCCCGAGGGACGCGATCTGCCGGCCGATCTCCGCGAACTCAGGCGTTGCGATGGCGAAGCCCTTGAAGGGATCGTCAACAGCAATGTCGAGACCCGCCGCGACGACAAGAACTTCGGGTGCGAAATCGCTGATGCGCTCAAGTGCGGTTTCCAGTGCTGCGCTGTAGATCTTGAGCGTGGCGCCGCGCTCGAGCGGCAGGTTGAGGTTGAAGCCTTCGCCTTCCCCGCGACCCCTTTCCTCCGCATAGCCCCAAAAGAAGGGATAGAAGCGCTTCGGGTGGGCATGGATCGACACGGTGAGGACATCCGCGCGGTCATAGAAGATCGCTTCCGTTCCATTGCCGTGGTGCACGTCGATATCGAGGATCGCTGTGCGCTTGCCCGATGCCGTGAGCAGGGCCGCCGCGATGGCTGCGTTGTTGAAATAGCAGAAGCCCGCCGCCATGTCGGCCGCGGCGTGGTGGCCGGGCGGGCGGCACAGGGCGTAGACGGTGCGCTCACCCTCAAGTACCAGCTTCGCGCCATGGGCGGCGGTTGCAGCACTGGCCCGTGCAGCACCCCAGGTCTTGGAGGTGATGGGGCATGAGCCATCCCCCAGGTGCCAGCCACATTGGCCCACGACGCTGTCCGGATAGGAGGCAGGCGGCAGATTGCTGCGGCCCAATGCGAAGACATTGGCGGATGGCGTTTCCGCTGCGTCCGGAATTCTGTTCCAGCGCTCCCACAGTGTGGAGAGGAACTGGATGTAGCGCCGGTCATGGACGCGCGCGAGATCGTCTCCGAAAATTTCGGGCGGCGCTACGATGGGGCCGCCCAGCCGGCGCACGCCTTCCATCAGCATGTCGATGCGCTCCGGCGTCTCCGGAATGGGCTGCGGGCGCCCTGACACGATGAATTCGCGCGGCGCATGGGAGCGTTGCAGGTCGTCGAAGACAGTGATCACCGGTTTGCCGTGCCTCTCGAATGGGTGCTAGGATTTTGGAAGACGCTTCACTCCAACGCAAGGCTCATCCCCACATGTCATCCAGCGCTGCGCTTCCCAAGCATATCCATTCGACGGGCGACCTTCCCAAAGTGGCCTGGGCGAAGGGCAGCTATGTTCATGACGTGGACGGCAAGCAGTATATCGATGGCTCCGGCGGCCCCGCCGTTTATTGCATCGGGCATTCCAATACGGAAGTGAATGAGGCGATTAAGAGCCAGCTCGACCAGATTGCCCATGGCTACCGCTACAACTTCTCCTCCGATGCGCTGGAGGAGCTGACGGAGATCATCCGCCGGCGCTGCGGCGGGACCATGAACAACATGGTTTATGTGACCGGCGGCTCCGAAGCCGTCGAATCCTGCCTGAAACTCGCGCTCCAGTATCATGCTGCACGGGGCGAGATGAGCCGCCGCCGTTTCATCGCGCGCGAACGCTCCTGGCATGGCAACACGCTGGGGGCGCTCTCCGTTTCGGGCTTCCTTGAGCGGAAGCGTGCCTTCGAGGGCTCGCTGCTGGACGTTTCCCGCCTCTCGGCCGTCAACGCCTACCGCCCGGTTGAAGGTGCGACCGCGGAGACGGTGGGCGAGGCCTGTGCGCAGGAGCTCGAGGATGAAATCCTGCGGGTGGGGCCTGAGAAGATCTGCGCCTTCATCTTCGAGCCCGTGGTGGGTGCGGCGGGGGGCTGCGTTCCGGCACCTCCGGGCTATGCCAAACGCGTGCGCGAGATCTGTGACACATACGGGGTCATCATGATTTCGGACGAAGTCATGTGCGGGGCAGGCCGCACCGGCGTGTGGCGCGCGCTGGAGACGGATGGGGTGGAGCCCGACATCATGTCAGTCGCCAAGGGCCTGGCCGCAGGATACCTGCCGCTGGGTGCTGCGATCTACAATGACAAGGTGGCGGACGCCATTCACGGCAAGCATGGCGCGCCGATGACGGGGCACACCTTCACGGCCCACACCGCCTGCTGCGCAGCGGGTGTTGCGGTGCAAAAGATCGTGGAGCGGGAGAAGCTGGTGGAGCGCGTGGCGGCGATGGAGGCCAATTTCGTGGCCATGCTGAAGGACGCGACCAGGGATATTGAGGCGGTGGGCGACATCCGCGGCCGCGGCTTCTTCCAGGCGCTGGAGCTGGTGGCGGACCGCAAGACCAAGGCGCCGTTTCCGGCGGAGCGGAAGCTGTTCATGAAGATCAGGGCGCAGGCCTTCGAGAACGGGCTGATCTGCTATCCGGTCGGCGGAAATGTGGATGGAATCAACGGTGACGTGGTGATTCTGGCGCCGCCCTACAATGTGACGGATGCCGAGCTGACGGAGATCGTGGACAAGACGGCCGTCTCGATCAGACAGGTTCTGAAGGCCGAGGGGCTGGCGTAGGAGGCGTTAAATTCCTACTTGTTTTTATTCCTACGATGTGCTATCAATCAGGTCTGCTGATTGACATCGTTAAAACCAATTCCCCCGCTCCGCGTCCTTTTGCATCTGTGCTGGACGGCGGTGGAGGAAGGCATCGGAGTGGACCACCGTCATGGCGGGCGTGAGGGTGACCACCCCATACATCGGCGGTTCATCCGAATAGACGGTCTCGACCGCCCCGCTGACGAGCGGGAGCTGGTGGTTGAGGCTGGGGAGGGCCGAAAAGGCGATGCCGTTCCAGGATCCTGAAATCGTGCGGTGAGCGTGGCCGAAGAAGATATGGCGGATATCGTGGCCCTTGAGCAAGGCGGCAAACTCCGCCGCGTCATCAAGCTTAATCAGGTCCATCAGCGCGTGGCCGATGTCGAAGGGCGGGTGATGCATGAAGAGATAGACTGGGGCGCCCTGAGCCTTCGCCAGTTCCGCCGTGAGCCAGAGGCGGCGCGGGATATCATAAAGGCCGGCGGAGGATGGCGGACCCTTCAGCGTGTCGAGGAGCAGGAGATGAAAGCCCTCCCGCACCAGCACCTCCTGCACGTGGCCGGTCTCATCAGCCCCGCCGAAGACCTGAAGATAATTGACGCGGTCATCATGGTTGCCCAGCATGAGATGGGTTTC
The DNA here is from genome assembly GCF_965227715.1 of Aestuariivirga sp. Taxonomy (GTDB): domain Bacteria; phylum Pseudomonadota; class Alphaproteobacteria; order Rhizobiales; family Aestuariivirgaceae; genus Aestuariivirga. The sequence continues at coordinate 2,734,374 of NZ_OZ245771.1, forward strand.
AATGGGAAAGCGCTTGAGACGCTGCTTCAGCATCTTGTAGGCGGCGATGTCACCCTTCTCGGCCAGGTCTCCGGTGATGATGCAGAGACCGGCATCTGGGTGATGAGTCGCGATATCGGTCAGGGCCTTGTCCAGACGGTCGAAGGGATCGAGCCCCCACAGCGTTTCGCCGGGCGGCATGAGGTGAAGGTCCGTCAGGTGAATGAGCTTCATGCCTTATCCTGCCTCAGGCGCGAGCCGCGGAGAAGGCCCGCAGCATCGGCAATTGGGTAGCCCGCGGAGACGACGAGGGCGTTGATGCGGTTCAGGTCCCGGATCATGTCCACGTAGAGTGCGCTTCGCCGCAGCGCCTCGCCCTTGCCACGCGAAGAGGCCTGGAAATGCTTGTCCAGAACCTCTGTCTGCAATTCGCGGAAGGCGTCCTTCTGCGAGATGAGGCGCTTTGCACCTTCGACATCGCCTGAAGAGAGCACAGCGCTGGCGAGTTTCAGGTTGTCATGGATGATGAGGCAGAGATTGTCGAGTGAGGCGATCTCGTCCTCCGTGAAGGAAATGCTCTCGCGCGCCTTGGCCTCAATCCGGTCAGACAGGTTGAGCTGAATGACATCGCCCGCGTGTTCGAGGTTGGAGATGTAGAGCGTGAGCTCCAGCGCGCGGCGGGATTCTTCCGGCGTCAGCTCCGACTTGGCGAGGCTCGCGAGATAGGCCTGGAGCTGGGTCTGATAGGTGTTGAGGCGTTCATCCATCGGCTTCAGCTGCCGGAGCTTCTCGATGCTGCCCGAACGCAGCGCATCGAGTGCGGTGTCGAACATGCGCTCCAGAAGCTCCGTCATGCGTACGGTCTCGAGCAGCACATTGGCCAGCGCCACGGCGGGGGTTCTGGCGGACTTGGGATCGAGGTAGCGCGGGCGGATGAGATTGTCCCTGTCGCCCGGCCGGTCCGGCAGGAGGCGCTCCATGAGTTCCGCCACAATGCCGGTGAGCGGCAGGAAGACGAGGCCCACGATGATGTTGAAGCCCGCGTGGAAGAGCACGGCCTTTTCGACCGCACCCACCGGCAGGAGCTCCACCTCCGGCGCGATGCGATCAATGGCGGCGAGCGCCAGAATGGCGATGGCGCCGCGGCACATGAGATTGGCGAGCGGCAGGCGCCGCGCCACGGGGGGCTCCGCCAGGGTTGCGCTGACCGAGGGCAGGCCGCCGCCAAAATTAATGCCGAGGATGAAAGCGATGGCGCCGGTGATTTCCAGGCTGCCGCTGGCGAGGAAGGAGGCGATGAGCAAGATGACGGCCAGCGAGGAATGGAACATCCAGGTGAGGACGGCACCGATGATGAAGGCCAGGAAGGGCTCCCGCCCCACGGCGGCCAGCACCTGGTGGAAGAGCGTCGCTTCGCTCAGCGGTGCGGAGGCCTGCTTGATGAGGGTGAGGGACAGCAGCATCAGGCCGAGGCCGATCAGGATGCGGCCCAGATTGTGCGGTCTCAGCTCCGCCGACCAGGAGTGAAGAACATAGCCCGCAAAGAGCAGGATGGGCGAGGCCCAGAGGGCGAGGTTCGAGCCCGAGGCAAAAACGGCGGAGACAAGTGCCGAGCCCACATCGGCCCCCAGCAGCACGGCAAGCCCCAGCCTGGTTCCGATGGCGCCGGCCGAAGCGAGGCCCGCGACGATCAGCGTCATCGCCGTGCCGGAGCCCAGAATGGCGGTGGCGATGCCCCCCGCGGTGAAGGCCGAGAAGCGATTGCCCACCCGGTGCTCGATAAAGTTCTTGAGCCGGTCTCCCCAGGCCCGCATCACGCCGGTGCGCACCATGCGCACGCCCCACAGGAGGAGAGCGACCCCTCCCAGCAGGTTGACGATGACGGCGGTGCCCGGGTTCAACTAATCCCTCATTGCGGCCAGGGCAGTGACCACGTCTTCACATTGGTGAAAAACTTCATGGCCTCCATGACGCCTTCCTTTACGCCATTTCCGGAGTCCTTGATCCCGCCAAAGGGCGACATCTCGATGCGGTAACCCGGCACTTCCCAGATGTTGACGGTTCCGACATTCAACCCCTCGATGAATTTGGTGATGCGCGAGAGGTTGTTAGTGCACACGCCCGACGAGAGCCCGAAGGGCGTGGAGTTCGAAATGCGGATCACCTCATCATCATCGTTCGGCACGCGGACGATGGGAATGATGGGGCCGAAGGTTTCCTCGAAAACAAGATCCGACTGGTGCGGCACGAAATCAACCGTGATGGGCGGCAGAAGAGCGCCCTTGCGGCCCGGATCGTAAAGCACCTTGGCGCCCTGTTCAGCCGCCTTGTAGACGCGCGCCTCGAAGGTCTTCGCCGCCTGCTCATGCACCACCGTGCCGAGGTCGGTTGCAGGGTCCATCGGATCCCCGAAGTTGATGAGCTTGGCGCGGGCCAGCACCTTTTCCACAAACCGGTCTGCCACGCGCTCCTGCACGAGGATGCGCTTCACGGCAGTGCAGCGCTGGCCGGAATTGCGGGTGGCGCCCGCCACGGCGAGATCCGCCGCCTTGTCGAGATCGGTGTCCGAGAGATCGTCCAGAATGATCAGCGGATCATTGCCGCCGAGCTCGAGTGCGGCGCGCTTGTAGCCGGCCTTGGCGGCGATGATCTTGCCCACGCGCACGCCGCCCGTGAAGGTGATGATGTCAATGTTATCATTGGTCACCATCTCATCGCCGATATCATCCGGCCAGCCGGTGACGACCTGGAACATCTCCGGCGGCAGGCCCGCCTCATAGAGGATGTCGGCGAGGGCAATACAGGTGAGCGGGGTCAGCTCCGTGGGCTTGGCCACCACGCAATTGTTGGTGGCAATCGCTGGGGCCACCTTGTGGGAGACCATGTTGAGCGGGTGGTTGAAGGGCGTGATGGCGGAGATGACGCCGACGGGCTCCCGCTTGGTGAAGATCTTGCGGGGCTTGCCCTGCGGGGTGAGATCACAGGAGAAGATCTGGCCATCGTCCAGAATGCAGAGCTGGCCGGCCAGCGAATAGACGTCATAGGCGCGGCCCACTTCGTAGAGCGAGTCCTTCTTCGAAAGACCCAGCTCCAGCGTGATGAGGTCCGAGAGCTGATCCTTCCGTGAGCGGATCAATTCCGCCGTGCGGAACAGAATCTGCTGGCGCTCATAACGGGTGAGCTTCGGCTTGTAGTTGCGGGCAATCGCGAAGGCTTCGGCCGCATGGGCGGCCGTGCCGGCGGGAACGGTGCCGATGATTTCGTTCGTATACGGATAATGCACCGGCACCACACCTTCGGCATCGACCTTCCGGCCGCCGATGCGCATGGTTTCCTTGATGAGGTAGCGCTTTGTTGCAGCGATGTTCATGTCAGGCCTCCACGATATGATTGCAGCCCAGGGCAAAGGCATCGAAATTGCGCAACGTGCCCGGCAGATCCTTGAATTTCCGGTTGGCGATCACCGGAATTTCCTGCTCGGTGAGGCCGCCATGGGAGCGGAGCGGCTCGTTGAGCCCCGAGAGATCATGTTTGTCAGCCGAGGTGCCCAGAACGCGGGTGGCGTTTGGCCCGCCGGAGACGACGATCACGTCTCCCATGCGGTCTTCCGGCAATTCAAATCGCGCACAGCCTTCGTCCCTGTTGAGAACGGCATCCACACCATCCTGAGAGGCGATCACCGCCATGATCTCCTTCACGTCTGGCCCATAGGCATAGACCGTTGCGAAGCTGCCGAGTGCGCCGTGGTGCACGACATAGGGATCGGTGATCGGCAGGATGACCTTGGTCTTGCCGGCGCCGAATTTCGCGTCGAGCACGTCCTGGAGGTAGAGCACGTCCGGTTCGCCGTTGGCCAAGTGCTTGTCCTTCATGCCATGGTCCGCGACGATGACGATGATGGCGCCGGCGGCATCGAGCGCGCCCAGATACTTGTCCATCATCGCATAGAAGCGGTTGGCGCCCTCGGAGCCCGGTGCATATTTGTGCTGCACGTAATCGGTGGTCGAGAGATACATCAGATCAGGCCGCATGGACTGCAGGAGTTTGACGCCCGCGGCGAAGACGAATTCGGACAGTTCCGCCGAATAGACGTCAGGCACGCCCATGCCGACGAGGTCACAGACATTCTCGATGCCATTGTCCTTCAAATTCACCTTGTCCGCTTTCTCCGAGGAGAAGGCGACGGCCGTGCCATCGAAGACGAGGCCCTTGCCAAGGAGCAGGCGGAGCTTGTCCTTTGCGGTGACCATGGCGATTTTGGCACCAGCCTTCTGGAAGGCTTCGAAGATGGTGGGTGCGCGGAGCCATTTGGGATCGTTCATCATCGTTTCCTGGCCGGTGGCCGGATCGATGAGGTAATTGCCGCAGATGCCATGGACGGCCGGCGGGCGGCCGGTGACGATCGAGAGATTGTTCGGGTTGGTGAAGCTGGGGATGACGGAAAGACCGCGGCGGTTCTCACCCTTGGCGATGATCGCTTTCAGATTGGGCATCAGGCCATCACGCATGGCGATTTCCATGTAGCCGGGCTCGCTGCCGTCACAGCAGATGACGACGAGTGGTGCGGAAGGCCAGTTGTAGCTGCGGCCGTTGACGGTGATCGGGGTCATGTTTGAGTCTCGCATCTATTATTCTATTCCTCTCCCCCATTCTGGGGGAGAGGGGGGGACTTCGTGCTACTTAACCTTCCAGCGGCCTTAAGTCTGTGACGCCCATTTCCGTCAGCACCTCCTGAATGGCTTTCAGCACGGCGTGCATCACTGTTTCGTCGACCTTGCCGATGGTGCCGATGCGGAAACTCGGGCGCCTGGTCAGCTTGCCGGGATAGATGGCAAAGCCGCGGGTGCGCAGGTCTTCGTAGAATTGCTCGAAATCGAAATTGGGATCGCGCGGGGTGAGGAAGGTCTGGATGATGGGGCCCGCCTCATTGTCAGACAGCAAGGTGGAGAAGCCCATGTCGCGCATGCCCTGGATCAGGATGCGGGCATTGCGCTGGTAGCGGGCGCCGCGGGCGGCGACACCGCCTTCCTCCGCATGTTCCCGCATGGCCTGGTGGAAGGCGGCGAGCGCATGGGTGGGGGGCGTGAAGCGGAACTGGCCATTGGCCTCGAGGCCCTTCCACTGCTCATAGAGATCGAGCACCACGGAGTGGCTCATGCCGCGGGAGCCGAGCAGCATGTGGCGCTTCACCAGCACATAGGAGAAGCCGGGAACGCCTTCGATGCATTTGTTGGACGACGAGACCATGACATCCATGCCCACCGCCATGTTGAGCGGCACGGCGCCGAAGGAGGACATGGCGTCCACCATGTAGATCTTGCCGCGGGTTTTCACCACGCGGGCGATCTCTTCAATCGGGTTGACGATGCCGGAGGTGGTTTCGCAATGGATGACCCAGACATGGCTGATCGCCGGATCGGCATCGAGCGTGGCCGCAACCTCTTCTGCGGAAGGTGCTGCGCTGTCACCCTTGTCGATCTTGACCACCGGGCGCCCCAAGCGGGTGAGGATTGAGGCCGCGCGATCACCATAGGCGCCATTGGCGACGACCAGCGTCTTCGCATCCGCCTTGGGGCAGAAGGCGCCGAGCGCGGCTTCGATGGCGAAGGTGCCCGAGCCCTGCATGATCACGCATTCATAGGTGTCATCGCAGCCTGCGAGCCCCAGGAGACCGTTGCGGATATCAGCGACGATGCTGCGGAAGCCGATGTCACGCGAGCCCCAGTCCGCCAGCATCGCGGCTTTCACCGTGCGGGAGGTGGTGAGGGGGCCGGGGGTGAGCAGATAAGGCATGTCTTCCTGGCCGGGCGGGCCGTTGAAGCGCTGGGTCATCTTGTCCATGGGGCATCATCCTGAGAGGAACGCGAAACCGGAAAATGGGCGCTTGACCTGTATCAGTCAAATCGTATGTTCTTATGCACCACATAAGTTTGAATGATATGCGACACGCCCAGATCAAGGCCTTTCATGCCGTCGCCGTGCACAATGGATTCTCCCGCGCCGGCGAAGCCCTGGGGCTGACGCAGCCCGCCGTCTCCGACCATGTGCGGAAGCTGGAGGAAAGCTACGGCGTGCAATTGTTTACGCGCGGGTCCTCCGGCGTGGCGCTGACGGATATGGGCCGCAAGCTGTTTGCCATTGCCGAGCGGCTGTTCGAGGCGGAAACGGAAGCGATGGAGCTGCTCTCCCGCGGGCGGACGCTGGAAGAGGGCCAACTCACCATCGGGGCCGATGCCGCCGTGCACATTCTGCCGGAACTGGCGCGGTTCCGGCTGAAGCACCCGAAGCTCTCCGTCAGGCTCGTGACCGGAAACTCCGCACAATTGGTGAAGCGGCTGGAGGATTTCTCGATCGACATCGCCATTACCGCGGAGCGCCCCCCGGACGCGGGGTTTCTGGCGCGGAAGCTGCGCAGTGACCGGCTCGTCGCCGTGGTGCAGCGGAGCTCCAAGCTTTCGAAACTGAAGGAGATCCGTTTTGAGCAGCTCGTCAAGCTGCCGCTTATTCTGCGCGAGGAGGGCTCAATGACACGGACACTTCTTCTGGACGAGGCGGGGCGCCGAGGCATCACCCTGTCGGGCGCCATCGAAATCGAGAGCCGGGAGGCGGCGCGTGAGGCGGCGGCCGAGGGGCTTGGGCTTGCCATCATGTCCAAGGGGGAACTGGTGCCGGACGGGAGGCTTGCGGTGCTGGCCATCCCCGACTGGACCACGGAAATGGAGGAATGGATGATCTGCCTCAAGTCCCGCAGCGCGCTCCATGTGATCCGCTCCTTCTTCACGCTGGAGCGGGAGGCCGCGAAACCCATTGCATAAGCTTGGCCTTGCCGCGCTGGGGCCGAAGCCTCATATTCCCGCGGAACAGGGGGGCTTCTCGGCATGATCGGCTATATTCTTCTGGGCGTCATCGTCCTCTCCATCGCTTATCTCGTCTTTGCCTATAACGGGCTGGTGCGGAACAAGAATCTGGTGGCGGAGGGCTGGAGCGGCATCGACGTGCAATTGCGCCGCCGGGCCGATCTGATCCCCAATCTCATCGAGACGGTGAAGGGCTATGCCGCGCATGAGGACAAGCTGTTCCATGACATTGCGGAGCTGCGCGCCAAATCCATCTCCGGCGGAAGCGTGGCTGAACAATCCGCCGTAGGCCAGGCCATGAGCCAGGCGCTGGGCAAACTCTTCGCCGTGGCGGAGGCCTATCCGCAGCTCAAAGCCGATGCCAATTTCCGCGACCTGCAGGACAAGCTTGCCGGCATCGAGGACGAGATCCAGCTGTCGCGGCGCTATTACAATGGCGCGGTCAGGAACCTCAACACCATGATCGAGAGCTTTCCCTCGAACCTGATTGCCACGCAGTTCAAATTCGAGAAGGCCGAATTCTTCGAGATCGGAGATGCCGCGGCGCGCGAAGTGCCGAAGGTCGATTTCAAGACGCGCTGAGATGCGCCGCCTCCTTGCTCTGAGCTTCGGGCTGCTGCTGGCGCTGACAGCGCCCGCACTGGCTGAGGAACGCATTCTCAATTTCTACAGCCTGGCGTCGGTGAATGCCGATGCGAGCCTCGATGTGCGCGAGACGATCATCGTCCAGTCCGAGGGCGTTGACATCAAGCACGGGATCTACCGCGACTTTCCCACGGCCTACACGGACCCAAGCGGCCAGCGGGTTGTGGTTGGCTTCGATGTGCAGGAGGTGCGCCGGGACGGGACTGCGGAACCCTTCACGCTTGAACCCTTGAGCAATGGCACACGCATCAAGATCGGGGACAAGGACGTGTTCCTGAACGATGGTGTGCACCGCTATGAGATCAGCTATCGCACCACGCGGCAGATCGGCTTTTTCGAGGGCTATGACGAGCTGTACTGGAATGTGACCGGCAACGGCTGGGAGCTGCCCATTTCTGCCGCACGGATCGCGATCCGCCTGCCTGCAGGTGCCGAGATTTCTCAGCATGCGGAATATACCGGAGCCTATGGCAGCAAGGCGCGGGACGTGCGCGTTCTCACGGCGAGCGGCAATCTCTTTGAAGCAGTGACGACGGCGCCGCTGCAGCGGGGCGAAGGCCTGACGGTGAGTGTTGCCTGGCAGAAGGGACTGGTGACGCCACCCTCCGATTCACAGAAATGGGCATGGTGGCTGTCGGACAATGCGGGCTTCTTCGCATTGGGCCTGGGGCTTATCGCATCGGGACTGTATTTTCTCTTTGCCTGGAACAAGGTGGGGCGCGATCCCGCCAAGGGCACGATCATCCCGCTGTTCACCCCGCCCAAGGGCATGGGACCTGCCGCCGTGCGCTATGTCTCCCGCTATGGCGCGGATGCGAAGACCTTCGCTGCGGCAATGGTGGGGCTTGCGGTCAAGGGCCGCCTCAGGATTGCCGATGACGGCAACAGCTTCGCCATCACCAAGCTTGCGGATTCTGGCAGCGAGCCTCTCACCATTTCCGAGCGGGCGCTCTATGCGGCATTGCCGCAGGGAAGCACCGGACTCCGGCAATCGAACCATGCCGTGGTGGGCGCTGCAAAAACCGCGCTCGAGAACGCCTTGAAGCGCGAATATGATGGCAAGGTGTTCCTGCGAAACCTTGGCTGGTTTGCAGGAGGGCTCGCCATCTCGGTCATCTGCCTCATTGCGGGGGCGCTGATGATGCCGGGGCCTGACGGCGTGCTCGGACTGTTTGCAATGGGCTGGACGGCGGTTTGGTGGGGCGTGATCCTGGCCGTGGGCTGGGCGTCGATCAAGGGGCTGATGTCGGCGCGCGGCTGGGCGAAAATATCCTCACTCTTCGGGCTTATCGTGCTGTTTCCCTTCATCGGCGCGGGCGTAATCGGGCCGGGATTCATGCTGATGCAGGGCGGCGGTTCGCCTGGGCTCTATGTTCTTGTGGCGGTGGCGGTTCTGCTCAGCCTGATGAACGTGATCTTCTACCATTTGCTGCGCGCGCCGACGGAGACGGGCCGCAGGCTTCTGGACCAGATCGAGGGTTTCAAGCTCTATCTGTCGACGGCCGAGGAAGACCGCCTCAACGTGCTCAATCCGCCGGAGAAGACGCCGGAGCTGTTCGAGCGCTACCTGCCCTATGCGCTGGCGCTCGACTGCGAAAATGAGTGGAATGCCAAATTCGCCGCCGTGCTGGCAGCCGCCGCAGCGGCCGGTGCCGCTGGCCCTCTCTGGTATTCAGGCAACAGCTGGGACTTTGGCCGCTCCGGCAGCTTTACCAACAGTCTGGGGAGCAGCCTGGCCGCAAGTGCCGCATCTGCCGCCACAGCACCAGGGCGGAGTTCCGGTTCGGGCGGGGGTGGATTCTCAGGCGGCGGCGGCGGCGGGGGCGGCGGCGGCGGCTGGTGATCAGCCTTCGAGCGCTTCCCGCTTCATTTCAAGCTCGAGCCATTGCTCCTCGGATTTTGCCAGTTCCTCACGCACGGCGGAGAGGCGGGAGGCGGACTGCGCGAAGGCTTTCGGATCGCGCGTGAAGAGGGCCGCATCGGCGAGCTTCGCTTCGAGCGTGGCGATTTCGCCCTCGAGTTTCTTCATGGCCGCGGGAAGCGTCTCGAGCGCGTGCTTTTCCTTGAAGGAGAGTTTGCGCTGGGCCTGAGGGGTTTCAACGCGCTGTGCGGCGCTTGGCTTTGCGGGCTCCGCCTTCACCTTGCGGGCTTCGACACCCTGACCGCGCTGGTTGACCATGTCCGAATAGCCGCCGGCATATTCCGTCCACGTCCCATTTCCCTCCGCCATCAGCACGGAGGTGGCGACACGGTCCAGAAAGTCACGATCATGGCTGACGAGCAGGATGGTGCCCGGATAATCGGCCAGCATTTCCTGCAGCATGTCCAGCGTTTCGAGGTCGAGATCATTGGTGGGTTCGTCCAGGATCAAGAGGTTCGAGGGCTTGGCAAGCTCCCGCGCCAGGATCAGCCGGCCGCGCTCTCCGCCCGAGAGCACGCTGACGGGGGTGCGCGCCTTCTCCGGCGGGAACAGGAAATCCTTCATATAGCTGACGACATGCTTCGTCTCGCCATTGACCGTGACGGAAGAGCCGCGGCCATCGGTGATCACATCCGCCAGCGTGGCCGTGGGATCAAGGCTCTGGCGGGACTGGTCCAGCTTCACCGTTTGCAGATTGGTGCCGAGCCGGATCGCGCCTGAATCGGGATCAAGCTCGCCGGTGAGAAGCTTGATGAGGGTGGTTTTTCCCGCGCCATTGGGGCCGACGATGCCCAGCCTGTCGCCCCGCATCACCAGAAGGTCGAGATTGCTGATGATCGTCCTGTCGCCAAAGCTCTTGGAGACGGACTTCGCCTCCGCCACCAGCTTGCCCGAGAGATCGCCCGCGGAGGAGGCCATGCGGACGCCGCCCTGCTGGCCCACATGCTCCTTCCGCTCGCTGCGCAAGCTTGCCAGCAGATCCACCCGGCGCATGTTGCGCTTGCGCCTAGCGGTCACGCCATAGCGCATCCAGTGTTCTTCGGCCTCGATGCGCTTGGACAGGAGCACCTGCTCCGCCTCCTCTTTCGCCAGCACCTCATCGCGCCAGGCTTCGAAGAAGGCGAAGCCGCGTTCCAGCCTTCGCGACGCGCCGCGGTCCAGCCAGACGGTGCGGTTGGTGAGGGCATCGAGGAAGCGCCGGTCATGGCTGATGAGCACGAAGGCGGAGCGGAGCGACTTGAGCTCGGCTTCGAGCCATTCAATGGCCGGAAGGTCCAGATGGTTGGTGGGCTCATCGAGCAGCAGAATGTCAGGCGAGGGCGCCAGGGTGCGGGCAATGGCGGCGCGGCGGATTTCGCCGCCGGAGAGCGTTGCAGGGCGCTCCTCGCCGCTGAGGCCCAGCTCGCTCAGGAGATAGGTGCAGCGGTGCGGATCATCCGTGGGGCCCAATCCCGCCTCCACATAGGCGCGGACATTTTCATAGGCCGAGAGATCGGGCTCCTGCGGGAGATAGCGGATGGTGGTGCCGGGCTGCACCCAGCGCTCGCCCTTGTCCGCCTCGATCATGCCGGCAGCGATCTTGAGAAGTGTCGACTTTCCCGAGCCGTTGCGCCCGACGAGTGCCACACGCTCTCCTTCCGCCACGGCGAGTTCCGCGTCTTCCAATATGGGACGCCCGCCGAAGGTGAGGCCGATGCCGCGAAGATGAAGGAGAATTCTGCTCATGGGAGCGGGGTCTAGAGCATTTTACCGTATTGGCAAATCCTCTCGCATTTGCGTGCCCGCAACCTGCGAGGGGCCAGGTAGCAGGGCTTTGCCAGGGCCACTCACGCCGCGGGAGTCGTCCCCTGCAGCAGCTCGGCAAATTTGGGCATGTCGATGTTGCCGCCCGAGAGGATTACGCCCACGCGCTTGCCCTTCATCTGCTCGCGCTCCTGCATGAGGGCAGCGAGGGGGGCTGCGCCTGCCCCTTCTGCAATGGTGTGGCAGCAACGGAAATAAAGCCTGACGGCCTCGGCGATCTCATCATCGCTCACCGTCACGATCCGGTCCGCGCCGCGGGCGATGTGGGCGAAGGCTTCGGGGTTCACCACGCGCACCGCCATGCCATCGGCAAAGGTGGATGCCGTGTTGGTGGAGACGGGCTGTCCCGCCGCGAAGGACAAAGCGATGGCATTGGCACCTTCGGCCACCACGCCGATCACCTTGGTCCTGAGGCCCAGCATGTCCCGCGCGGCAATGGTGCCGACGATGCCGGACCCCATGCCGACGGGCACATAGATGGCATCGAGCTCTCCCGCCGCGCGGAACAGCTCATGGGCATAGGTTGTCACCCCCATCACCAGCTCCTTGCCGAAGGAGGGGATGAAGTCGAGGCCGCGGGCCTTTGCCATGTCCATGGCGGTTTCGCGGGCGGCGTCAAAATCATGGCCGGTCTCGATCAGCTCGGCACCCAGGGCCCGCATGGCGGCGTTCTTCTCCGGCGAATTGCCGATGGGGCAGACGATGGTGGACTTGATGCCAACGCGGGCCGCGGCAAAGGGAATGGACTGGCCGTGATTGCCGCGCGTTGCGGTGATGACGCCACCGGTCTGGCCCCGGTCCTTCCTGAGCTTCATGTGAACAAGGCCGCCCCGCACCTTGAAGGCGCCGGTTGGCGTATGGTTCTCGTGCTTCACCCAGGTTTCGCAGCCGGTCTCCTCGCACAGCAGGGGCCAGGCGAATTGCGGGGTGGGCGGCATGGCGGCATAGACGATGCGGCTGGCCTGTTCGAGTTCGTCAGCGGTGTACATGGGGGTGAGTAAGGCCCATCCTCCATGAAGGGTCAACCTTGACTCTGGTTGCGCCGCATGTTTCTCAACCCTCAACCACATGATTTGAACGGGGATCGACCATGACAACGGCCTTCATGTTTCCGGGCCAGGGCAGCCAGGCCATCGGCATGGGGAAAAGCCTTGCGGAAAATTTTGCCGCGGCCCGCTCGGTGTTCGAAGAGGTCGATGCCGCATTGGGCCAGAGGCTTTCCACGCTGATGTGGGAGGGGCCCGAGATTGAGCTGACCCTGACGGAGAATGCCCAGCCGGCGCTGATGGCCGTGTCCATGGCGGTGATCCGCGTACTCGAGGCCGAGCATGGCATTACCGTTGCCAACACCGCAGCCTTCGTTGCGGGCCATTCGCTTGGGGAATATTCCGCATTGGCTGCGGCGGGCACCTTCTCGCTTGCCGATGCGGCCCGCCTTCTGAAGACGCGCGGGCTGGCGATGCAGAGCGCCACACCCGTGGGCACCGGCGCCATGGCAGCCCTTCTGGGCCTCGACTTTGCTACGGCTGCTGCTGCAGCTGCGGAGGCAGCACAAGGCGAGGTGTGCCAGGCCGCCAATGACAACAGCGATGGCCAGGTGGTCGTTTCCGGCACCAAGGCTGCGGTTGAGCGCTGTGCCGAGATCGCCAAGGCCAAGGGTGCAAAGCGCGCGGTGATGCTGCCGGTGTCCGCACCCTTCCACTGCGCGCTGATGCAGCCCGCAGCCGACGTGATGGCAGAGGCCCTTGCGAAGGTGACGATGCATGCGCCCTGCGTGCCGCTCATTGCCAATGTGGGGGCCTTGCCGCTCACCGATCCTGCGGCAATCCGTGCAAGCCTTGTGGCGCAGGTGACCGGCACGGTGCGCTGGCGCGAATGCGTGGGATTCATGGTGGCGCAAGGTGTTGCGCGTTTCTATGAGATTGGTGCGGGCAAGGTGCTGACCGGGCTTTCGAAGAAGAATGCGCCGGAGGCCACGGCCTTCGCCATCAATTCAGCTGAAGACATTGCCGCGGCCGCGGCGCAGATCAAAGGATAATTCATCATGTTCGATCTCACCGGCAAGACCGCGCTTGTCACCGGCGCGACCGGCGGCATTGGTGCTGCCATCGCCAAGGCACTGCACAGGGCAGGCGCCACCATTGCAGTGTCCGGCACGCGGGCCGCCGTGCTGGAAGAGCTGAAGGCGGAATTGGGTGGCGAGCGCGTCTTCGTGCTGCCCTGCAATCTCTCCGATTCCGCAGCCGTGGAGAAGCTTGTGCCGGAGGCAGAGGCGGCGATGGGCACGCTCGATATTCTCGTCAACAATGCCGGCATCACCAAGGACGGTCTTGCCATGCGCATGAAGGATGAGGACTGGAGCGCAGTGATTGATGTGAACCTCACCGCCTCCTTCCGGCTGGCGCGCAGCGCCATGCGCGGCATGATGAAGCGGCGCTGGGGCCGCATCGTCAACATCACCTCGGTTGTCGGTGTGACGGGCAATCCGGGCCAAGCGAATTACGTGGCCTCCAAGGCGGGCGTGATCGGCCTCACCAAGTCTCTTGCGCAGGAGCTTGCGGCGCGCAGCGTGACCGTCAATGCCGTGGCACCCGGCTTCATCGCCACGCCGATGACGGACGTGCTGACGGAGAAGCAGAAGGAAATGATCCTGGCCCGCGTGCCTGCGGCCAAGCTCGGAACGCCAGAGGATGTGGCGGCGGCCGTATTGTTCCTCGCCTCGCAGGAAGCAAATTACATCACCGGCCAGACGCTTCACGTCAATGGCGGCATGGCGATGGTATAGGCCACTCCATCCTGGCCGTCATTCCGGCGCCGGCCGGAATCCCGCTTTGCTTCAACATGCGCTGAAAGAGAAGCGGGATTCCCGCCTTCGCGGGGATGACGGGATGTGGGACGTTCCAATCGCGCAGCGTTGTGTGGGCTCGCTCCTTCTCAGCGCTCCAGCACGAGAATATCCAGTTTTGATTCGTATTGCGGAGCTGGGAACTGGAAGACGAGGCGGTTCTTGGCCAGGCGTTCGACGATCGCGACCTGGTCTTCCTTCGCGTCTTCCCCATAGCGGCGCGGGGCTTCGCCTGCCACGTGGCCGGCACCGAGATAGGCCAGGCGGGTCGCGGAGAGGGTGTAGAATCGGCCAGTCGTGCGCTGGGAGCCGGAGATCTTTTCCAGCACCCAGCCTGCGCCATCATCCGAAATGCGGCAGTTGAACCAGGAATAGACGGTGAGCGGCAACGTGCCCCCGGCCTTGATCGTGCGGCACTTCCAGTTTCCGACGGGATCGAAGGCGCCTTCCACGGCCAAGGGACTTCCGGCCAGTGCGGCATCCAGCACCGCCACATCTTCCCGCGAACCGCCGGCGCGGGCCTCGGCAAGCGCCTGGCGTTCCGTTTCGTCAAACTGGGCAAGGCGCTGTTTGTCGAATGACGTCAACAGCTTGTCGAGTTCGCCATCGGCCCTTGCCACCGAAATTGCCGTAGCCAGAACCATGAGGGTGATGAGAATGCGCTTCATGGGGCAAGCGTGCCAAAGCCTTGCGCGGCCCGCAAGAGCCAAGGGCATTTTAGAGGCGCCATGCTGCAAGGCCCCTTTTGACCTCCCTCGGAAATGTGTGCTAGGGAAGCCCCCGGCGTGTGGGGGGCCGCAGGGGTCCTGCTGTCCTGCCGACAGAGACGATAAAACAAACCAAGGACGATAAAACAATGAGTGATGTGGCTGAGCGGGTGAAGAAGATCGTCGTCGAGCATCTCGGCGTTGACGCCGACAAGGTGAAGGCGGAAGCGAGCTTCATCGACGACCTCGGCGCGGACAGCCTCGACACGGTCGAGCTGGTCATGGCCTTCGAAGAAGAGTTCGGCATCGAGATTCCGGACGACGCGGCCGAGTCGATCCAGACTGTCGGTGACGCCGTCAAGTTCATTGAGAAGAGCGCTGCCTGAGTGCTGCGTTCGATCGGGCCCTTGGGCGCGATCAAAGTTAGATTTTGCGCGGAGGCAGGCTATGAGACAAGCCTGCCGCCGCGTTTTCGCATAGGAAGGTCTTTGCATGCGCCGTGTCGTCGTCACCGGACTTGGAATGGTCACCCCGCTTGCCTCCGGCGTTGACGAAACGTGGAGCCGCCTGCTCGCGGGCGCATCGGGCGCTGGCAAGATCACGCGTTTCGATGCCTCGGACCTGCCGTGCCAGATCGCCTGCGAAGTGAAACGTGGTGACGGCAGCGATGGCAGCTTCAATCCCGAACAGTGGATGGATGCCAAGGAAATCCGCCGCTATGACGACTTCATCATCTATGCCGTGGCCGCCGCCAAGCAGGCGATGAAAGATGCAGGAGTCGAGCTCAAGACCGAGGACGAGAAGTGCCGCGCAGGCGTGCTCGTCGGCTCCGGCATTGGCGGCTTGAGCAACATTGCCGACACGACCACGCTGATGAACGAGAAGGGCCCGCGCCGCATCAGCCCGTTCTTCATTCCCGGCTCGCTGATCAATCTCGCCTCCGGGCTCATCTCGATCGAATTCGGGCTCAAGGGTCCGAACCATGCGGTGGTGACCGCCTGTTCGACGGGCTCCCACGCCATTGGCGATGCCGCGCGGCTGATCGCCTTCGACGATGCCGACATCATGGTGGCAGGAGGGGCTGAATCGGCCATCTGCCGGATCGGCATTGCGGGCTTCATCGCCTGCAAGGCGCTGTCCACCCACTTCAATGACACGCCGGAGAAGGGATCGCGCCCCTATGACAGAGACCGCGATGGCTTCGTGATGGGCGAAGGTGCGGGCATCGTGGTGCTCGAGGAACTCGAGCATGCGAAGGCGCGCGGCGCCACGATCTATGCCGAGGTGGTGGGCTATGGCATGTCAGGCGATGCCTATCACGTGACCGCGCCATCGCCCGATGGCGACGGCGCCTTCCGCTGCATGACGGCGGCGCTGAAGCGCGCGGGGCTTCAGGCGCATGAGATCGACTATGTGAATGCGCATGGCACATCGACGCCTCTGGGCGATGAGATCGAGCTGCGCGCCGTCGAGCGGCTGATGGGTAACCGCACGGCGGAGCTCACCATGTCCTCCACCAAGTCCTCGATCGGCCATTTGCTGGGTGCGGCGGGGGCGGTGGAAGCGATCTTCTCCATTCTCGCAATCCGTGACAATGTAGCCCCGCCGACGATCAACCTCGACCACCCGTCCGTCGACACGCGGATCGACCTCGTGCCGCAGACGGCGAAGCCGAAAGAGATCAACACAGTTCTGTCCAATTCCTTTGGTTTTGGTGGCACCAACGCTTCGCTGATCATGCGCCGCTACGCGGCATAGACGCTGGGGGATACGCAGGTTGATGAAACCGCAGCCATCCGTGAAGGTGCCGGGACCGCGGCAGACCAAGCGGCGGGCCTCCGCGGTGTTCCGCGTGCTTCTCTGGACCTTCCTGATCGTCCTGGCCTTCGGCATCGCTGCCCTCGGCGCGGGGTTTTATGCGCAGAGCCAATACACGGCACCTGGCCCCCTGGCGGAGGACAAGGTGTTCACGGTGGAGCAGGGCCTCTCGTCATCCGAGATCGGCGCTGCGCTGGAGAAGAACGGCATCATCTCCAACGGCCGCCTCTTCGCGGTGATGGCGCAGCTCACCGGGCAGCGCACCAAGCTGAAGGCAGGCGAATACGCCTTTGCCAAGGCCTCGCCCATGAGCGACGTGATGGCGCTCATCGCCAGCGGCAAGGCCGTGACCTACAAGATCCTCATCCCAGAGGGCTTCACCAGTGAAATGGCCGTGGCGCGCGTCAATGCCAATGAGGTGCTGACGGGCCCTCCGGCCGCGGTGCCGCCGGAAGGCGCCATCATGCCGGACACCTATGTGTTTCGCCGCGGCATGACACGGCAGAAGCTGGTGGAGGACATGCAGGCGGCGCAGGCAAAGCTTCTGGATGAGCTGTGGGCCGCGCGCGTGCCCGTGCCCGAAATCGCCACCAAGGAACAGGCCGTAACACTTGCCTCCATCGTCGAGAAGGAGACGGCGGTTGCGGAGGAGCGGCCGCTCATCGCGTCAGTATTCATCAACCGGCTGATGAAGGGCATGCGCCTGCAGTCGGACCCCACGATCATCTATGGCATCGCCGGGGGCAAAGGGCGGCTCGACCGGCCGCTGACCCGCTCCGACATCGATACGGCGACACCCTACAACACCTACCGGATCGACGGCTTGCCGCCGGGGCCCATCGCCAATCCCGGCCGCGCCGCGCTCGAGGCGGTGCTGGCGCCGCAGGTGACCGACAAGCTGTTCTTCGTGGCGGATGGCACCGGCGGGCACGCCTTTGCCGCAACGCTCGATGAGCATAACCGCAACGTGAAGGCCTGGCGGCAGATTGCCGGCAATGCCGCGGCAACGGCCGCTGCCGATACGGAGGATGATGCGTCGCCCCAGCCCGAGGCGGTGACGGCGCCTGAGCCCGAGGCCCCCGCCGCTCCCGCTCCTCCCGCAGATAGTGCCGGCCCCTTGGCAGATGTGGCGCCTGAGCCTGAGCCGGCTCCTCCGGCACCTGCTCCGCAGGCCGCGGAAACACCTCCCCCCGCGCCTGCACCGGAACCGCCTGCTCTTGCCCCGGAGCCCCCTGCGCCGGAGCCGTCGGCGCCTGTTCCGGCCCCCGCACCCGAAGCCGCGCCAGCACCTGAAGCCGCGCCAGCACCGGCCCCCGCGCCAAAGCCCCCGGCCGCCGTCGCCGTGCCCACGCCGCGGGTCAAGCCCGTCATTGCTGCTGCCCCGGAGCGGGTCACGCTGAAGCCGGGCACCATCGTGATGGTAGAGGGGCGCCCCGCCGTGATCCCCCGGCTCAGGCCGCAACCCTGAGGCTTTCCCTGCGCGCCTGAACTGTTCTAAAGCTCTCTGCCTGATTCACCGTTCAGGGACGACGAGATGCCCATTTCCAGCATGACCGGATTTGCCCGGCACTCCGGCGAGCGCCAAGGCCTGTTCTGGCAATGGGAGATCAAGAGCGTGAACGGCAAGGCGCTGGACGTTCGCCTTAAGTTGCCACAAGGCTTCGAGGCGCTTGAAGTGCCGGTGCGCGCCGCGCTGGCCAGTGGCTTCCACCGTGGCAATCTGCAGGTCACGCTCAGCATCAGCGGACAGATCGCGCGCGAAACGGTGCGCCTCAACCAGGACATACTGGACCGGCTGGTGCAGGCCGGAGAGGCGCTGCGGGAGCGCATCGGGGGAGAGCCGCTGCGGGCCGATGTCCTGCTCTCGATCAAGGGCGTGGTGGAGGTTGCCAGCCTGCCGGAGGATGAGGCGGACGCCGAGCAGCGCAACGCCGCCATCCTCGCAAGCTTCGGGGAGGCGCTCTCATCGCTTGCCGCAGCGCGCCGCGAGGAAGGCGAGCGGCTTCGCGCCGTGGTGGGCGCACAGGTTCAGCGCATCACCGATTTGTCGGATGCCGCCCGCGCCAACCCTTCGCGCAGCCCGGACGCGATCCGCGCCAGGCTCGCCGAGCAGGTCTCGCGCCTGCTCGAGACTGGCGCTGCGCTGGACCCCGACCGGCTGCACCAGGAGGCGGTGATGGCCGCCACGCGCGCCGACATTCAGGAGGAGCTGGACCGGCTCCAGTCTCACGTGGAGGCAGCCCAGGCACTTCTGGCTTCCAATGAAGTGGTGGGGCGCAAGTTCGATTTCCTGGCGCAGGAGTTCAACCGCGAGGCCAACACGCTGTGTTCCAAATCCGCCGACCGGTCCCTCACCGCGATTGGCCTCGATCTCAAAACCGTCATCGACCAGATGCGCGAGCAGGTTCAGAACATCGAATGAAGAAGACAGCCGACATGACTTTTATCTCGCGCCGCGGCCTGCTGCTCGTCATGTCGTCGCCTTCGGGTGCCGGCAAGACAACCCTGTCGCGCCGACTGCTTGCGTCGGACGCCAACATCACCATGTCCGTCTCTGTCACCACCCGGGCGCCGCGGCCCGGCGAGGTGGACGGCCGGGACTACCACTTCATCACCCATGCCGAATTCGCCCAGCTGCGCGACCGCGAGGAGCTGCTGGAATATGCCGAGGTCTTCGGGAATTTCTACGGCACGCCGAAGCGCCCGGTGATCGAGGCGCTGCAGGCGGGGCGCGACGTTCTCTTCGACATCGACTGGCAGGGAACCCAGCAGCTGGGTGCGACCATGGGGGAAGACCTGGTGCGCATCTTCATCCTGCCGCCCACGGCGGATGAGCTGCTCCAGCGGCTGATGGGCCGAGCCCAGGATTCCACCTCGACCGTCGCCAAGCGCATGGCCAAGGCTGCAGCCGAGATCAGCCACTGGCCGGAATATGATTATGTGATCGTCAACGAAAGCCTCGACGTGGCCAGCGCCGAGATCGAAGCCATCCTCCGCGCCGAACGCCTGCGCCGCAGCCGCCGCGTGGGGTTGACGCAATTCGTCCGTGAGCTGACGAAGGATTTGTAGATCACTTCATTGACGTCATGCCGGCCTGCGCTGAGGTGACGGTATGGCTGGAATGCGATTATGCGAGGGATCTCACTTAAACCTTCCCGCGCTCTACCCAACCCGCGCCGCAAGCCGGGCAAAGGCTTCGACGGGGAGTTGTTCGGCTCTCAGCTCCGGATTGATGCCGAGTTCGGCGAGCAGGGGTTCGGGCTCTGCGAGAATGCTCCGCAGGCTGGCGCGGAGCATTTTGCGGCGCTGGCCGAAGGCGGCGGCGGTGACGCGTTCCAGCGTGGCGAGCGTGCAGCGGGGTTCGGGCATGGACCGCGGGATCAACTGAACGATGCTCGAGGTCACCTTGGGGGCGGGCGTGAAGGCGGAGCGATTCACGTCGAACAGCTTCTTCGCTTCGCAGCGATACTGACAGAGCACGGAGAGGCGGCCATAATCCTTGCCGCCGGGCCGGGCCACGATTCGCTCTGCCACTTCCTTCTGGAACATCAGCGTGAGCGAGTCATAGAAGGGCGGCCATTCGCCAAGGGTCAACCAGCCAATGAGCAGCGGCGTTGCGATATTGTAGGGAAGGTTCGCCACGATCTTGGTGCGGGTGCCTGAGGCCAGTGCGGCGTAATCCGCTTCCAGCGCATCGCCTGCGATGATGGTGAGGCGGCCGGGATAGGCGGCCGAAATCTCTTCAAGTGCGGCAATGGCGCGGTCATCCCGCTCGATGGCGATGATGCGGGTTGCACCCTCCATCAGCAGCGCGCGCGTGAGGCCGCCTGGCCCCGGGCCGATTTCGATGATGGTGACGCCTTCCAGCGGGGCAGCAGCTCTGGCAATGCGGCGGGTGAGGTTCAGGTCAAACAGGAAGTTCTGGCCCAGCGCCTTGCGGGCCGCAAGGCCATGGCGGGCAATCACCTCCCGCAGGGGCGGCAGCGTGTCATCGCTCACCGCTGGGACCCGGCCATGCGCGCAGCGAGGCGGATGGCGGCAATGAGGCTTTTCGGGTTGGCGGTGCCCCGGCCTGCAATGCCCAATGCGGTTCCATGATCGGGCGAGGTGCGGATGAAGGGCAGCCCCAGGCTCACATTGACGCCGCCATGAAAATCGAGAGTCTTCACCGGGATCAGCGCTTGATCGTGATACATGCAGAGAATTGCATCATAATTGGCGCGCGCCTCGGCATGGAAGGCGGTGTCGGCAGAGAGTGGCCCCATCACGTCAAGGCCTTCTTCCTTCAGCGTTTGTAGGGCGGGGCGGATCAGATCGATCTCCTCGCGGCCCATCGCGCCGTTTTCTCCGGCATGCGGGTTGAGGCCGGTGAAGGCCAGGCGCGGGCGGGCGATGCCGAAATAGCGCGCGAGATCACGCGCGGTGACGCGCGCCTGGGACAGGATGGCCTCACGCGTCAAAGCCTGCGGCACGTCCTTCAGCGGAATATGAACGGTGACGGGTATGGCGCGCAGGTCTTCCGCCACCAGCATCATCACCTCTTGCACGGCGTGACCGTGGCGGGCTGAGAGATGCGCCAGATAATCCGTGTGGCCCTGGTGCCGGAAGCCCGCGCTGTAGAGCGCGTCCTTCTGGATGGGGTTGGTTACGATGGCGGAGGCCTGACCTTCGAAGGCGAGTGCCACGGCTTCATCAATGGCGGCAATCACCTGAGGCGCGGTCTCTGGCGAAATCGTGCCGGGCACAGGATGGGCCAACAGGGGGCGGTGAAGAACAGGAAGGGCCCTAGCGAACACAGCCGGCGCTTCGGAAAGCGCCGCGATCTGCGTGAGGGGCAGGCCCGGGCAGCGCGCCTGCCAATAATGAAAGTCTCCCAGCAGGGCGAAGGCGCATGGGGCGTCCTGGTGGAGGGCCTGCCAAGCGAAGCCGCTAATCTCTGGTGCAACGCCCGCAGGCTCGCCGCAGGTGAGAAGAAGGGGAGCCGGCGCCATCAGCTTACTGCTGCGCGTAGCTCGGGTCGCGATACTCGACATAGAGCTTTTCGCGCGCCGTCTTCAGATAGTCCTCTTCGATCTTGTCATATTTCTCGTTGATGACGATGCGCCGGGCCTGCTCACGGTCCGGCATCTTGAAATCGGGCTTGGGCGGGGTGAGCTTGCGCACACCGCACCAGGCGATGAGCTGAATGCCGCCCTTGCCGCGCATCGGGCCAATGGCATGGCCTTGGCCTGCCTGTTCCAGCGCTTGCCGCATCTGGGGCGGAACCCGTGCTGCATCGGCTTCAAATTTCTTGCCGGGCTTCACGTTGAAGATGCCTTCTGAGGCGGCCTTGAGCGAGCCGCAGCCCTTCAGCCGCTGCGCCACCTGCTGCGCCTCAATGGCACGGGACTGCAGCAGCATGGGATCATCGCCATCGACGGGCAGCAGAATCTCCATCAGCGAATAGACGGTGATGGGCTTCATGCGCGGGTCGTTCATGATCTTGGACATCTGGTCGCCGAACTTGGCCTTGATCTCCGCCAGCTTGGCATCGACCTCGGCGTCGGTTGCTTCCATGTCGTCCTTGTATTTGCCGTTGATGATGCGGCTGAACCCCATGGAGGCGGCCAGATAGCGGCGGAAGCTCTTTTCGGTGATGCCCTTGGCCTTCAGCTTGTCGATCAACTGTTGCTTTGTCAGTTTCAGATTCTTGGCGATACGGTCAATGCGGTCCGTCACATCGGCGTCGCTGGGCAACATGTTGAAGCGGCCGGCTTCCACGAGCTTCACCTCGTCGTCGATCAATTCCTGCAGCGCCTTCTGCTTGCTCATTCCGCCTTGCGGAAGATCGCCCAGAACTTCGAGCAGAACGATGCGCTGGCTCAGGTCCAGCTCGGTGATCGGCTGGTCATTGACCAGGGCAACGATGCTGGCAGAAGCCGCCAGCGCCGGCGCCACGCCGCCCAAAGGCGACAATGCAAGGAAAACCGCGGCTGCCGCAGCGGCAAGGCGTCTCATGTTCAGCATCAGAGCTGGAACCCGCCCGCGATCACGCCGATCGTCCTGAGCTCAACGCTGAGGTCGATCCGGTATTCCGTGCCGTTGTCGGAAACGCCAAATTGATCGGTGTGCGACATGGAATAGGTGAGATCCGCCTTCATGCAATCGCAGTCGAATGTCACGCCCATTTTCTCATCCATCGGCTTATCGTTCTGGATGTCATAGCGGAAACCGCCAAAGACGCTCCAGGCGTTGTTGAGATAGTAGCGTGCGTCCGCCCAGACCTGCTGTTCATTGTCAGGCCGCCCGTAATTGGCGGCCGCCGAAATATCGGCGTAGTTGAATGAGCCGGAAAACTTGCCGAAATTGAGGCCGAGTGAAGCCTCCTGGACATTGATCCGCGAGAGATCTTCCTCCATGCGCGCCTGATAGCCCAAGGTCACGCTTGGGGTGAGCTGGAGGGCCACGCCCGCCACCAGGTCGGAGGCCGTGCCGTCGAGGCCCGAGCCTGCAAGGAAGCTGTTTTCGCCCGCGATGTGGAAGCTTTCGCCAAAGGTGGCGCGCAGGAAGCTGCCGCTTTCGGCCATGAGCGTGTAGTTGACGCCGGCATTGGCCCTTAGGCCCCCCTCCCAGCGGTCATAGCCGGTGAAGCGGTCGCTGAGGAAAAGATTGCTGGTGTCGAAGTTGAGGGTGATTGCGTCTTCGTTGGCGTTGTTGTGCTGGTTGGGCTCGGAGGGCGAGGCGATGATCTGGGCCACCGGCGTCAGCACGCTCTGCAAGGTGCCGAAGCTCGCCACGAAGGGCATGCGGGTATCGATCCCCGCAGTCGGCGTCAGATCGAATTCGGAGTCTTCGTCAGAAGACGCGCCCGGAACGTTCTCGGAATAATAGGCATCCGAGCGGACACCGGCGAAGGGCGTCACCAGCAGGCCGGACTGGGAAATCATCTGGCGCTTCCAGTCCGCATAGGCGGTGAAGTGGGACTGTTCGGTTCCCAGCTCGATGCCGTTCTGCGGCTCGTCCACCGAACTCCGGCGCTCCAGCGAATAGGCGTTGAAGCCATAGGAGAACTCGCCGCCCAGCACTTCGGTGCCCAGCACATAGTCACCGGTCACGAAGGGCGTCGCGATCGGCATCTCGCTTTGGTCCTGGTCTTTGACCAGGGTCTGCCAGCCGATGATCTGCGCCTTGGTATAGTTCCGGTCGTTCAGGCCCGTGGCCTGAACGTAACTCGCCAGCATATTGCGGGAATCGATATCATAGTCGGAAAGGAACTTCCGGTCGCTCACCACCGTGCCGTCCCAGCCCCAGTCCCAATTGTCGTTGATCTTGAAATCGCCCTGGGTGCGGGCACCCCCTCGCCAGGGGCTTCCAGTCTCGTTCGACTTGCTCAGGCTGGTTTCATAAATGCCGTAGCCAGCGATCGAATAGGTGCCGGACGACAGGCGGTGGCGGAACTCCGCATCCGCCAGGACGCCGCGCCGCGTTGTCCACATGGGCGAGAGCGTCAAGTCCATGTTGGGTTTGATGGCCCAGAAATAGGGTGTGGCAACGCCGAAGCCGAAGTCGCCCGAATGGTAGGAGGGAATCAGGAAGCCGGTGCGGCGCTTCACCGTTGGATCCGGATAGGCGAAACGGGGCGCCCAGAGGACCGGCACGTCGCCCAACTTCAGGCTCACATCCTTGTAGTAAATCGTGTGGGTGTTGAGGTCATGCTTTGCCTCACGCGCCACGATCTGCCAGATGGGGACGCCGTCTTCCGTCACGCAGGTCTGGCAGGCGGTGTAGCTGGCGTTCTGGTAGATGGTGACGCCATTCTCATAACGCTTGGCATAGATCGCCGTGATGGTGACGTTGTTGGTGAGCAGCGCCTTCACATGATTGGCGAAGCCTTCCTTGAAGGTGTCGCGCAGCTGCGCTGAATCTGCCTCCAGAATGTTTCCGTTGGGCTCCTTGAGAATGACGGAGCCATTGGCCTCGAAGGTGCCGCTCTTCATGTTGTAGGCGACGCGGGTGGCGGTCAGGATATAGGGGCCGTAGGTCAGCTGCACGGTGCCGGTGGCGGTGGCGACCTTCGTGTTGGCATCATAGGTGAGGCGTTCGGCGATCACGTCAACCCGCGTTCCCTTGGGGATCGGCTTATCCTCGGGGGCGACGAAGGCAGGCTGGTCGGCGATTCGGGCAAGGGAGGAGGGTACGGTCAGCCCCAGGCCAGCAGCCGCCATCAGGCCAAGCAGACAGACCTGCAGTCCCGGCACTCTTTTATAGCGCTGGCTGAAACGGTGTTTTGCCACCTGACCCCGACGAACTCACTTCCTTGCACAAGTCTTAACGGCTTTCGGCTGAGCCGTGAAGCCCTACTATGTCATTCTCCGACGGGATTGCGGCACCGCGAAGAAGGTCGCTCGTCATGGTTAACGGGGCCTTGTTTCCGCTGGGGCCGCCCCCATGATTCCCAAAGCGGGAAAAACCCGCTAAGAGGGAGCTCCATTCCGCAAAGGCACCCCATGAAAATCAGTTTTTCCGCCGCCACCCTGCCGAAATCAGGCGTTCTCATCCTGCTGGTTCCGGAGGGGACGGCCCTCACTGGCCTTGCCGCCGAGGCTGACCGCCGGGCGGACGGGCAGATCAAGCGGGCCATGGCGGCGGCAGGATTTGGCGGCAGGCGGGACACGACGCTGGACATCGTGGCGCCAGGTGGCGGCTTCAGCCGGGCGGTGCTGTTCGGGGTGGGGGCGCTAGCCAATCTTCGCACGCTCGATCTCGAAATGCTGGGTGGTGCCGCCGCGGCCGTGATCCAGGCCGTGAAGGCCGAGACGGCGGTGATTGCGGCCGATCTCGACGGAGGAGGACTGGGTGCGGCTGAAACCGCGGCCCGCATCGGCTCCGGCGCCAAGTTGCGGATCTACAGTTTCAACCACTACAAGTCGAAGAAGCCCGAAGGCCGGGAGCTGAAGGAGATCACCCTCCTGACGGCTGATGCCAAGGGTGCGCGCCAGCGCTTCCTGGGCCTTGAGGCGGTGGCCGAGGGCGTCCATCTGGCCCGCGATCTGGTGAATGAGCCGCCGAATCGCCTGCACCCGGTTGAATTCGCGCAGCGCATGAAGCCGCTCGCCAAGCTTGGCCTCAAGATCTCCGTTCTCACCCCGGCGCAGATGAAGAAGCTCGGCATGAACGCGCTTCTGGGTGTTGCCCAGGGCTCGGCGCATGAGGCGCGCATGGTGGTGATGGAATGGAAGGGCGGCAAGGCCGGAGAGGCGCCGCTGGCCTTCATTGGCAAAGGTGTGACCTTCGATACGGGCGGCATTTCGATCAAGCCGGCCCAAGGCATGGAGGACATGAAGGGCGACATGGGCGGTGCCGCCTGCGTTGCAGGCCTGATGATGGCGCTGGCCAAGCGCAAAGCCAAGGTCAACGCCATTGGCGCCATCGGCCTGGTCGAGAACATGCCGGACGGCAATGCGCAGCGCCCAGGCGACGTCGTCACCTCAATGTCCGGGCAGACGATTGCGGTTCTCAACACGGATGCCGAAGGCCGGCTCGTGCTTGCTGATGTGCTCTGGTACATCCAGGACAGATTCAAGCCGCGTTTCATGATCGACCTGGCGACGCTCACCGGCGCCATCATGGTGGCGCTGGGCAAGGAGCATGCGGGGCTTTTCAGCAACAGCGACGAGCTGTCCCAGCGCCTGTCAGAGGCGGGCTATGCCACGGGCGAGAAGGTGTGGCGCATGCCGCTCGCGCCCGAATATGACAAGATCATCGATCATGACGTGGCCGACGTTAAAAACACGGGCGGGCGCCATGCGGGTGCGATTACCGCGGCGCAGTTCCTGCAGCGCTTCGTCAACAATGTACCCTGGGTGCATCTGGACGTGGCAGGCACGGCAATGGACGGCTCGCGCAACGCCATCAACCAGAGCTGGGGCTCTGGCTGGGGTGTGCGTTTGCTCGACCGGTTGGTGTCGCAATATTACGAGAAGTGACGCCGCTCAGGCGGCAACAGCCTTCCTGAGGGGCGCGCAGCTGCCACGGAGCATCAGTTCCACCGGCATCACCGTGTCGTGCGGAATGCCCTGCTGGCCACGGATGAGGCCAACGAGCTTTTCCACCGCCCTGGCGCAGATATCGGAGCGGGGAACATGAACCGTGGTGAGCGAGGGATAAGCGTTCTGGCCGTCCGCCGTATTGTCAGCGCCGATGAAGGAGATGTCCCCCGGCACATGCATCCCGCGGTCCCGGCACACATCCATGGCGGCGCAAGCCATGCTGTCACTGGCGCAAAACACCGCTGTTGGGGGCTGGGACAGTTCAAGCAACTGGCGCATGGCTTCCGCCGCACCGTCCCGGCGGCCATGGCCGTTCCGGACCATGGCTTCCTCAACTGCAAAGCCCAGGCCGCGCAGGGCGGACATGTAGCCGGTCTGACGATCGGAAGCAGCGCGCGAATCGGGTGTGCCGGAAATATGGGCAATGCGGCGATGGCCCATGCTGGCGAGCTGGCGAACCGCGAGATCCGCCACGAGATGGTCATCCACCCGGACGGAGGGGACGTGTGATTCGTAGATCCGGTCGAAGATCTGAACCACCGGCAGGTCGGGGCGGGGGCCGGTCAGGCGCTCGACACCCGATCCGCCATCCATCACCAGCATGCCGTCCACCCGGCCGGCGCTGAGAAGCTCGGCATAGGCTTCACGGTATTTTTCGCTCTTCGCCGTGAAGCCCACGATCACCGAATAGCCCATGGACAGCGCCGCGTCTTCGACGCTGCGCAGGATCCCGGGACAGAATGAATCATCTACACAGGGTGCGAGCAGCAGGAGCGTGTCCGTGCGCTGGATTCGAAGGGAGCGGGCCACAAGATTGATCTTGTATCCACAGGAGGAGGCAGCGTCCCGCACGGCGCGGCGTGTTCCATCCGCCACGAGGTCAGGATTGCTGAGAGCGCGGGAGGCCGTCGCTACGGACACCCCAGCAAGTTTGGCAACATCCGATAAGGTCGGTCGCATCATTCAACCCGAAATGGTTTACGCCGCCGAAAGTAACCCACAACCGGAGCGTTTCAAATTGCCAAAAATGATAATTTGCTGACTGGACCCATATTTTATATTATTTTGGTACCATCTCTTTCAACCGGTTTCATCTCCTGCGATAATGGAGGTGAACAATTTCATAGTGCCAAGTAACTGATAGTTAATAGGAATGCCCGTGAGGGCAGCAACCTTCCCTTAGGTGATGCCGGGGCCCGCTTGCCCGCGTCAGAACGACACATCTTGGAACCCATGAATTAAAAATTCACGATGTCTTCACTCAAAAACGACGCGTGCCACGCGAGCTGATCGGCCATAAAGCTGGAAATGAAGTAATAGGAGTGGTCATAGCCCTCCTCCATCCGCAGTGTCAGGGGAACGCCTCCAGCCAGGCAGGCCTCCTCCAGCAACCATGGGCGCAATCCGTCCTCCAAAAATGAATCGGCGGTGCCCTGATCCACCAGCAAAGGGGGCGGCCTTGCCCCGTCCTCGATCAGTGCGACAGCATCCCAGGCCCGCCAAAGTGTTTCGTCCGCGCCCAGATAGGCTGCAAATGCGCCGCGGGACCATTCCGCCGTCATCGGGTGGACGATGGGTGCGAAGGCCGAACAGCTCCGGTAGCGGCCCGGGTTCTTCAGAGCGGCCACAAGCGCGCCGTGGCCACCCATGGAATGGCCGAAAATGCCTTGGCGGCCCATGTCCGCCATGGGGAAGTGTGCTGCCAGGAGGGCGGGGAGTTCCGCCGTCACATAGCTGTACATGCGATAGTTCTTCGCCCAGGGCTGTTCCGTCGCATCCACGTAGAAGCCCGCACCGCAGCCCAGCTTCCAGTTCTCCGGTTGATCTGCCACGCCCTCGCCCCGCGGGCTCGTATCCGGGCAGACGATGATGAGGCCAAGCCGTGCCGCGGCCTCGCGGTATTCGCCCTTCTCCATCACATTGGCATGGGTGCAGGTGAGGCCGGAGAGATACCAGAGCACCGGCAGCTTTGCCCCCGGCTGGTGTGGCGGCACGAAGACCGCAAAGGTCATCGGGCAGGCACAGGCGGTGGAGGCGTGGCTATAGACGCCCTGCTGGCCGCCATGGGACGTCCACAGCGATTTCGTCTCAAGCGGCATCAGAACAAGACCACGCTGCGGATGGATTTGCCTTCATGCATCAGGTCGAAGGCCTTGTTGATGTCATCGAGGGGCATCGTATGGGTGATCATCGGGTCGATCTCGATCTTGCCTGACATGTACCAGTCCACGATCTTCGGCACATCGGTGCGACCACGGGCGCCGCCGAAGGCGGTGCCCTTCCAGACGCGGCCGGTGACCAGCTGGAAGGGCCTCGTGGCAATTTCCTGGCCCGCAGCGGCAACCCCGATGATGATGGACTGGCCCCAACCCCTGTGACTGGCTTCCAGGGCGATGCGCATGACCTTCACGTTTCCGGTGCAGTCGAAGGTGTAATCCGCCCCGCCGATCTGGTCTGCCCCGCGCTTCGTCATGTTCACGAGATGGGCCACGAGATCGCCATCGACCTCCGAGGGGTTGACGAAATGGGTCATGCCGAAGCGCTCGCCCCAGTCCTTGCGGGCGGGGTTGAGGTCCACGCCGATGATCATGTCCGCGCCTGCCAGCTTCAGGCCCTGCACCACATTGAGGCCGATGCCGCCAAGACCGAAGACGATGGCCGTGGCACCCGCCTCGACATTGGCGGTGTTGACCACCGCGCCCACGCCCGTGGTCACGCCGCAGCCGATATAGCAGATCTTGTCGAAGGGGGCGGCGGGGTTGACCTTGGCGACGGCGATCTCGGGCAGGACCGTATAGTTCGAGAAGGTGGAACAGCCCATGTAGTGATGGATCTTCTGCCCTTTGTAGGAAAAACGCGAGGTGCCGTCCGGCATGAGGCCCTGACCCTGGGTGGCGCGAATGGCGGTGCAGAGATTGGTCTTGCGCGACAGGCAGGACGGGCACTGGCGGCATTCGGGCGTATAGAGCGGGATCACATGGTTACCCGGCTTCACCGAGGTGACGCCGGGGCCAACCTCCACCACCACGCCTGCCCCTTCATGGCCGAGGATTACCGGAAAGAGGCCTTCGGGATCCGCCCCTGACCTGGTGAACTCATCGGTGTGGCACACACCGGTGGCCTTGATCTCGACCAGCACCTCGCCAGCCTTGGGACCTTCGAGGTCCACCTCCACGATTTCCAGTGGCTTTCCGGCTTCGAAGGCAATGGCGGCGCGGGATTTCATGGCAGCAACTTCTCCTCAAATCGATCTCAGGCGAGGCACATATCGCGGCGGCCCGGCCAGCGCCAGAGCCAGAAGAACCAAAGCCGCAGGAACGGATTGCTCTTCCGGTATCCGTCCTCAATCCGAAGACATGCATGCGCACGTATGGAAGACCGCGGGGTTTCGGCCTAGTGTCGCCCCGCACGAAAGGCTATTTTGTTGATGAGACGCTTGGTTTTCCTGTTGATTGGCGCGGTGATCGTCGCCGCGGCTGCGTTCGGCATCCGGCATTATGGTGTGGATGTGATGGCGCTGACGGGCATGGGCTCCGGTGCCAAGGCGGTGAGCACGGCGCCTGCAGCGCAAACTGGAGGTGGTGCCAGGTCCAATAGAGGGCCCGCTGCGGTTGAAACAGCCCGCGCGTCCGCTTCACGATTGAGTGATGACATTCAGGCCATCGGCACGCTTCTGGCCGATGAAAGTGTGGCGATTGCCCCCGAGACCAGTGGCCGCATCGCCCGCATCGCCTTTCAGGACGGCGCCAGTGTTTCCGCCGGAACGCCGCTGTTCCAGCTCGATCCAAATCTCGCAAAGGCGGAGCTCGACGATGCCCGGGCACGGCTCAAGCTCGCGGAGGCGAATTTTGCCCGCAACCAGAAGCTCCGCCAGAGCGGCAACGTGGCCCAGAGCGCTTTCGAAGAATCACAATCCGCGCGCGACGTGGCGCAGGTGGCGGTTGATACCGCTCAGGTGCGGCTTTCCAAATTGACGATCACCGCACCCTTTTCCGGCACCCTCGGCTTCCGCACGATTTCCGAGGGCGCATATGTGACGGCGGGAACGCCGCTGGTCCAGCTCGACAAGGTGGACAGGCTGCAAGTGAGCTTTGCCGTGCCCGAATTGCAGCAGCAGGCGCTGG
The DNA here is from genome assembly GCF_965227715.1 of Aestuariivirga sp. GTDB lineage: Bacteria > Pseudomonadota > Alphaproteobacteria > Rhizobiales > Aestuariivirgaceae > Aestuariivirga. The sequence goes on from NZ_OZ245771.1 coordinate 2,765,101, forward strand.
AAGCGGCCCGCAGCGTCGAATTCACCGCCGACGCGCTGCCGGGCCAGAGCTTCAATGCGACGATTTCCGCACTCAACCCCGCAATCGACGTGAACGGCCGCGCGCTGCAGGTGCGGGCCCAGTTTGAAAACACGGACATGAAGTTGAGGCCTGGCCTTCTGGTGCGGGTGATCGTGAAGGGGCCGGAGCGCGAGGCGGTGGTGGTTCCAGAAGCGGCCATCGTGCAGCGCGGCGACAAGGTGGTGGTGTTCACGGTGGCTGACAATAAAGCGATGGAAGTTGCCGTGAAGCTCGGCAAGCGCATGGAAGGAAAGGTCGAGGTGCGGCAGGGCCTCACGGCGGGCGATACGGTGGTGACCGCCGGCAATGCGCAGCTTTCGAATGGTGCTGCGGTCGATATCGTCTCGGCCGCGGCGGCTGCCGAGTAGCCGCCGATGGGTTTCACCGAGTTCTGCATCAGACGCCCGGTGTTCGCGACGGTGCTGAGCCTGGTGCTGGTGCTGGCGGGGCTTATGTCCTTCTCGCGCCTCACAATCCGCGAATATCCCAACATTGATGAACCGCAGGTTTCGGTTCAGACGGATTATCCGGGTGCTTCGGCCGAGGTGATCGAATCGCAGGTCACACAGGTGCTGGAAGGCTCGCTCGCGGGCATCGAGGGGATCGACACGATCGAGTCCACCTCGCGCGCCGAGCAGAGCCGCATCACCGTGCGCTTCCGCTCGACCGTGGCCATCGATGCCGCCACAAGCGACGTGCGTGACCGGGTGAGCCGGGTCAGGCGGCAATTGCCGGACGAGATCAGCGAGCCCAATATTTCGAAAGTGGAGGCTGACGCCCAGCCCATCATGTTCCTCGTCATGCAGTCGAGTTCGATGAGCGCGGCAGCGCTGACGGACTATGTCGACCGCTTTGTGGTGAACCGCTTCAAGAACCTCGACGGCGTGGCCGATGCCTCCATCAATGGCGCTCGCACCTATGCGATGCGGGTGTGGATCGACCCCGCGCGGCTCGCGGGCCAGGGCCTTACCGTACAGGATGTCGAGAACGCCATCCGCAATCAGAACGCCGATATTCCGGCAGGCCGCATCGAAAGCGTCGAGCGCGAGTTCACGGTGCTGTCCAAGACCTCGCTCGGCACGCCGGAGGAATTTTCACAGATCGTTCTGAAGGAAGGTGGCGGCCTTCAGGTGAAGCTGGGCGATGTGGCGCTGGTCGAGCTCGGCACGGCGGATGTGCGCCGCGAGAGCCGCTATAATGGCGCGACTGCGATTTCGATCGGCATCGTCAAGACGGCGGTGGCAAACCCGCTCGATGTGGCCAGCGAAGTGAAGGAGCTGCTGCCGCGCCTCAACGAGGAGCTGCCGGAGGGCACATCGATCTCCATCGGATTCGACTCCACCGTGTTCATCGACCGGTCGATCCAGAATGTCTTCCACACCATTCTGGAAGCGGTGGGGCTGGTTCTTCTGATCATCCTCCTCTTCCTCCATTCCTTCCGCGCCGCCATCATTCCCGTCGTCACCATCCCCGTGTCACTGATTGCGACCTTCGCCATCATGTATGCCACGGGGCTGACGGTGAACACGCTGACGCTGCTGGCCATGGTTCTGGCCATCGGCCTTGTGGTGGATGATGCGATTGTCGTTCTCGAAAACATCTACCGCCACATCGAGGAGGGGATGAAACCCTTCGAGGCGGCCATCAAGGGTGCACGCGAAATCGGCTTCGCCGTCATTGCGATGACGCTGACGCTCGCCGCCGTCTATGCGCCCATCGCTTTCACGCCCGGCCGCACCGGGCGCCTGTTCCTGGAATTCGCGGTCACGCTTGCCGGCGCCGTCGTCGTCTCCGGTTTCGTGGCGCTGACGCTGACGCCAATGATGTGTTCGAAGCTCCTGAAACATTCGGAGCGCAGCAACATCTTCGCCCGGGTGATCGAAGGCGGGCTGGGCGCGCTGGAGCGCGGCTATTCGCATGGGCTTTCCGCGGCATTGAAGCTGCGCTGGCTGGTGCTGCTGCTGGCCCTGTTCGTGGGTGTTGGAGGCGGCTGGCTGTTCACCCAGATGAAGTCCGAGCTTTCACCCATCGAAGACCGGGGCACTATCACCGTCACCGGCAATGCGCCGGAAGGGGCGAGCTTCGGCTATACCCAGCGCTATGCGCAGCAGGCGGAGGAATTGCTGGCCCAGGTGCCGGAGCTGCGGTCCTATCTGATGATCGTGGGCTCAGGCGACGTCACGCAGTTTCTTTCTTTCGCAAGGTTGAAGGATTGGGCTGAGCGAAGCGTCTCCCAGCAGCAGATCGTGCAGCAGCTTGCACCGAAGCTCCGCAAGATTGCGGGCGTGCATGCTTTTGCCAGCAACCCCGCATCGCTGGGCGTGCGCGGCTTCGGCAAGCCGTTCCAGTTCGTGATCCAGTCCACGGCTTCTTATGAAGAGCTGAATGATCTCGCCAACAAGCTGGTTGAGCGGCTGAAGGACAATCCGGGCCTGGCCGACCTCGACACTGACATGCGCCTCAACAAGCCGCAGGTTGAGGTGGAGATCGACCGCAACCGCGTGGCGGATCTGGGGCTTGATATTTCGGTTGTCGGCCGCACGCTGGAAACGCTGCTGGGCGGGCGCAATGTCTCAACCTTCCAGATCGGCTCCCAGCAATATGATGTGACGGTGGCGCTGCCGGCGGATCAACGCACCTCGCCCGAGACGCTGTCGCAGATTTTCGTCAAGGGCAAGAATGGCGAGATGGTGCAGCTTAGTAACATCGTGAGCTACACGGTGGGTGTGGCGCCACGGGACCTGCGCCGCTTCAACCAGCTGCGCGCTATCACCATTCAGGCCAATCTCGCACCGGGCTATACGCTGGGCGAGGCGATCCAGGCGGTGGACCAGGCGGCAGCCGAGGTGCTGCCGCAAGGCACGATCACGGATCTCACCGGACAGGCGCGCGAGTTCCGCGACGCGAGTTCGAACTTGCTATTGGTTTTCGTCATGGCGCTCGCCTTCATCTATCTGGTGCTGGCCGCACAGTTCGAAAGTTTCCGCGATCCCATCATGATCATGGTGTCCGTGCCGCTTTCGATGACCGGCGCACTTGGGGCCTTGTGGCTCACCGGTGGCACGCTCAACGTCTATTCGCAGATCGGCCTCGTCACCCTGATCGGGCTTATTACCAAGCACGGCATCCTGATCGTGGATTTTGCCAATAAGCTGCAGCAGGAGGGGGTGGAGCGCCGCGCCGCCATTCTCGAAGCCGCAAGGCTCAGGCTGCGGCCGATTCTCATGACAACGGGTGCAATGATCCTCGGCGCCATTCCGCTGGCCATCGCCTCGGGCGCCGGCGCGGAAAGCCGCCAGCAGATCGGCTGGGTCATCGTTGGCGGCATGAGCCTTGGTACGCTCTTGACGCTGTTCGTGGTGCCCTGTGTCTATGCGGTGATGGGCTGGCGACCGAAGAAAACAGACGTGGCGGTAGCCGGACACGCGCAGGCGGCGGAGTAAGCCCCCCCCTCATCTCCCCGTTGCGTTCCGCAACGGGTTCCTTCTCCCGCTGAAGCGGGAAAAAAAGGTGTGCCGCGCGAGGCGTTACGTCTCATCCTCCTCCGGCTCGTCCTCCGTCACCGGAATTGCATAGTTGCCACCGAGCCAGCGGTTCAGGTCCACCTGTGCGCAGCGGGCGGAGCAAAAGGGATGGTATTTCTGCTGCGAGGGTTTGCTGCAGATGGGGCAAGCGCGTTTGGGGCGCAGGCGGACGGGTTCCGCCATCTCACACCTCGGATTGCGGCGCCGTCATCCAGCTGTGGAAGACGGGGTAGCCCGCCCCTTCGAGAAGATGCACGGTTTCGTAAAGCGGCAGCCCCATGACGCCGGAATAGGAACCCGTCAGCAGGCGGACGAAGGCCTCGGCGCGGCCCTGGATCGCATAGCCGCCAGCCTTGCCGCGCCATTCATTGGAGGCGATGTAGCTATCCACATCCTCGCGCGAGAGCCGCTTGAAGCGGACCTTGGTTTCAACGCAGCGGCTCGACACCTTGTTGCCAGGTGCGATCAGGCAGACAGTGGAATAAACCCAGTGCGAGCGGCCGGAGAGGAGGGACAGGCAATCACGCGCCTCGTCCAGGGTTTCGGCCTTGGGCAGGATGCGGCGGCCGAGCCCCACCACCGTGTCCGCCCCCAATACGAAGGCATTGTGCCCCAGCGCGCGGACGAGCGGCATTTCCAGCGCGCGCTGCGCCTTCTCACGCGCCAGCCGGACGGAAAGCGCGCGTGGCGTCTCCCGCTTGTGCGGCAGCTCATCAATGTCAGACGGGTTGAGGAGATCGGGGGTGAGCCCCACGCGCTCCAGCAGCTGAAGCCGGCGCGGCGAGGCGCTGGCCAGCACGAGCTTGACGGGGGCGTGCGCGCCCTTGCTTTTACTTGAAGCGATAATTGATGCGGCCCTTCGTCAGGTCATAGGGCGTCATTTCGACCATCACGCGGTCGCCCGCGAGCACGCGGATGCGGTTCTTGCGCATCTTGCCGGCGGTGTGGGCGATGATCTCGTGATTGTTGTCGAGCTTCACGCGGAACGTCGCGTTGGGCAGAAGTTCGGTCACGGTACCTTCGAATTCGAGCAGTTCTTCCTTTGCCATGTGGCTCCTTAGAGGGGGGTTTTGGAAATCGCGCGGAAAATGGACCTGTTGGCCCTCAAAATCAAGCCTGAGCGGCTAAAGCATCCCCGCATCCATCAGATAGAGCAGGACAGAGGCGCTGACGGCCGCCAAACCCGTTCCAAGGGCGATGGAACCGGAGACGGCGGCCACTGCCTCTTCGTTCCGCTGCGAGAACAGGAAGGCATTGGCACCCGTCGGCATGGCGGCGAAGAGTACGGCCACTTCAGCCCAGAGCGGCGGGATCGAGACCACGTAGCGAACCATCAGGAAAACGAGGAGCGGCATCAGCACCATTTTGAGGGCAATGAGCGTGAACATGCCGCTCCAGGAGCCTTTGAGCGAATAGCCCGCAAGCGATACGCCCAAGGCAAAAAGGGCGGTTGGCACGGAGGCATCCGCCAGCATGTCGAACATGGTGCCGAAGACCGGGTGCAGGCCAAGCCCCGTCAGACGCCAAAGCGTGCCCGCGAGCAATCCCAGCACGATCCCATTGGTGGCGAGGGCGCGGAACAGGTCCTTGGCGGTGCGGGAGATCGAGAAACCACCCGTCGTCTGGAACAGCGCCCGGTGCAGCATGGCAGTGAACCACAGGATGGGCGCATGGATCGACAGGATCATGCCGAGGGGGATCGCCACCTGCTGGCCGAAATGGGCAAGCGCCAGGGGTGTTCCCAGCAAGGCCAGGTTGCCGAAGCCCGCCGCCATGGAGGCCGCCGCACCGCCTGAATAGTCAAGCGAGGGCACGAAGCGCGAGACGAAACCCGCCGCCACCCAGGTGACGGCAAGCCCGCCGAAGAAGGCGAGCCACAATCCCCATGGCGCCCCCTGCTGCGGGCCCATGGTGGCGACCGTCTTGAAGAGCAGGGCCGGGATCGCAACGTTGAAGACGAACAGCGTGATGCCGCGCCCGGCCGCGGCATCGAAGATCTTCGCACGGGTGAAGCCATAACCCAGCACAATCATGCCGAAGACCGGCAGGACGGTGGTGAGGATCGAGTCCACTTAGAGACGTGCCAGAAGAGTTAATCCCACGCGCATTTTATATCCGTCATCCCGGCGCAGGCCGGGATCCCGCTTTCTATCAGCATGGACGGTGGAAGAAGCTGGATCCCAGCCTGCGCTGGGATGACGGCCATTCGGTGTGGGCACTGGCGTCAGAGCCAGGGCTGGCTCTGTGCCTGCTTCTTTTCGAAGCTGTCGATGGAGGCGGCCTTCTCGAGTGTCAGGCCGATGTCATCGAGCCCATTGAGCAGGCAGTGCTTGCGGAAGGGGTCAAGATCGAACTTGATGGTGCCGCCATCGGGCCCGCGGATTTCCTGAGCGGGCAGATCGATGGTCATGGTGGCATTCGCCCCGCGCTCGGCGTCATCCATGAGCTTCTTCAGGTCTTCCGGCGAAACCTTGATCGGCAGAATGCCGTTCTTGAAGCAGTTGTTGTAGAAGATGTCGGCAAAGCTCGTGGAGATCACGCAGCGGATGCCAAAGTCCAGAAGCGCCCAGGGCGCATGCTCACGCGAGGAGCCGCAGCCGAAATTATCGCCGGCCACCAGAATTTCCGCCTTGCGGTAGGCCGGCTTGTTCAGCACGAAGTCCGGCACTTCCTTGCCGTCCTGGGTGAAGCGCATTTCGAAGAACAGGGATTTGCCCAGCCCCGTGCGCTTGATCGTCTTCAGGAACTGCTTGGGGATGATCATGTCGGTGTCGATATTGACGATGTTCAATGGGGCGGCGACACCGGTAAGCATTTCGAACTTCTGCATGTGCTTTGTCCTCAGGCAGCTTGGGGAAGGTCGGTACCGAGGGATTCCTCGGCGCCAATCATGAGGTTGAGATTCTGTACAGCAGCGCCAGATGCGCCCTTTCCGAGATTGTCATAGATCGCCATCAGCAGCACCTGGCCACGGTGGTCATTGGCAAAGACGTGAAGCCGCATGCGATTGGTATCGTTCAGGGCTTCAGGGTTGATGTCCGCGCCACGCTCTTCGCCTGTGAAGGGTGCCACTTCGATGAAGGGCTCACCGGCATAGGTGACGGCCAGGCAATCCCGGATTTCCTGACCCTTCACCTTCTTCGCCAAAAGATCGGTGAAGATGGGTACTGCGCCCATCATGCCTTGCGCATAATTGCCGACGGCGGGCTGGAAGATGGGCGCATGGGCGAGTTCGGCATAGACCTGCATTTCGGCCAGATGCTTGTGCGCGAAGGTGAGGCCGTAGGGGTGATAGGGGATGGCGGCAGCGCCCTTGGCCTCATAATCCTCGATCATCTTCTTGCCGCCGCCCGAGTAGCCGGACACGGCATTGTAGGTCACGGGGTAGTCAGGCGACAGGATGCCGGCATTGATCAGCGGGCGGACAAGCGCGATCAGGCCTTGCGGATAACAGCCGGGATTGGCGACACGTGGCGCGCTGGCGATTTTGGTGCGGTGCAGGCTCGAGAGCTCCGGCATGCCATAGGCCCAGCCCTCGGCGGTGCGGAAGGCGGTTGAAGCATCGATGACGCGGGTCCTGGAGGCTGGGTCGATCATGGCGACCGCCTCCTTTGCCGCATCGTCCGGCAGGCAGAGGATGGCAATGTCCGCGCTGTTCAAGAGCTCGCGCCGGGCTGCCGGATCCTTGCGGCGTTCAGGCACAATCGAGACAAGCGAAACATCCGTCCGGTGTTTCAGACGGTCGCGGATCTGGAGGCCGGTTGTTCCTGCCTCGCCATCGATGAAAATGCTGGTCATGACGCGCCCATATAGAGGGGAAGGCACAGGGCTGCAACATGAAGGGCCCTTTTCATGCAGATCGGCTGGAACCTTAACCTCTGCTTAACTGTTTTCCTTGGCAGAGGGAGACCGAATGATCTGGTCTCCTTAGTCTGCGGGTACCGGTCTCCCCCATCCCCTGCAAACTGAAGTCACCGGAACGCGCAGTGATCGAGAAGCCGGCCGTGTCCCCCTCCACGGCTGGCTTCTTCACGTTCAGGGGATGCTGTCCTCAATTCCATACATGTCATCGTCCGAGAGCCCGAAATGGTGGCCGATCTCGTGAACGAGGACGTGGGTGACGATGTCGCCCAGGGTTTCGTCATGCTCGGCCCAATAGTCGAGAATGGCGCGGCGGTAGAGGAAGACCATGTTGGGCATGCGCCCCGTCTCGGGCGTTGCTGCGTCATGTGCCAGCCCTACGCCCTGGAACAGGCCCAAAAGATCGAAGGGGCCGGCGTCCATCTCCTTCTGGACGTCGTCCGACGGGAAATCGGCAACGGAAATGATGACCTGGCCACACATCGCACGGAAACCTTCCGGCAGGCCCGCAAAAGCCGCCGCCGCAAGCTGTTCGATGTCATTCAGGGATGGGGCGGAAAGGCCCGAGAGCCGGTGCTCCGCCATGGGCAGCAGGTCAGTCGCAGAAGGTGGTGCAGGTGCCGGGTGTGCCCGTCATTGCGTGCACCGTGGCAAAACCGGCCATGGCGCCGGTCGCCAGCGTCAGCAACACGAGGCCCAAAAAGATGCGGCGCAGAAACTTTGCGTCCGCCTGAACAGATGTACCCACTGAAACCCCCACTCGAAATATTGGCGCCGGCCCTTAACGTCGGAATCACTCTTTCGCCACGCCGGTGACATAAAGCCTACCGCATCATTCAGCAACCCTTAATGACGTGCATCACAGTTTGCGATTTTACGGTTAAGCTTTGGATACCAAAACCACGCTTTCACGTGGTTCTGGTTGATTAAGCAATCTGAAGTTGATGAATGATTAACCCAGGGTCCGCACATCGACGAACCGGCCCGCAAGGGCAGCCGCCGCCGCCATTTCGGGCGAGAGCAGGTGGGTGCGGCCCTTGTAGCCCTGGCGGCCTTCGAAGTTGCGGTTGGACGTTGAGGCGCAGCGCTGGCCGGGTTTCAGCTGGTCCGGGTTCATGCCGAGGCACATGGAGCAGCCTGGTTCGCGCCATTCGAAGCCGGCGGCGCGGAAGATCTGGTCCAGACCCTCGGCTTCCGCCTGCTGCTTCACCAGGCCGGAGCCTGGAACGATCATCGCATAGGCCAGCCGGTCCGACACTTTCTTGCCCTCAACGACCCGCGCCACATTGCGCAAATCCTCGATGCGGCCGTTGGTGCAGGAGCCGATCCACACGACGTCGAGTTCCACATCCGTCATCTTCGTGCCGGGCTTCAAACCCATATATTCGAGGGCCCGCCACTTGGACTGGCGCTTTCCCTCATCCGCGATCTCATCCGGATTGGGAACGGCGCCCGCAATCGAGACAACGTCTTCAGGCGATGTGCCCCAGGACACGATCGGCGGCAGGCTTGCGGCATCAAGAGTGATGACGCGGTCAAAATGGGCGCCCTCATCGGTGTGGAGGGTTTCCCAATAGCGCCGCGCCTTGACCCAGTCCTCGCCCTTGGGCGCCATGGGGCGGCCTTCGAGATAGGCATAGGCCTTCTCGTCAGGCGCGATCATGCCCGCACGCGCACCGCCTTCGATCGTCATGTTGCAGACGGTCATGCGGCCTTCCATCGAAAGCTCGCGGATCGCCTCGCCCGCGAATTCGATGACGGAGCCGGTGCCGCCCGCCGTGCCGATCTCGCCGATGACGGCCAGGATGATGTCCTTGGCAGTCGAGTGCTTGGGCAGCTTGCCATCGACCTGAACCAGCATGTTCTTGGCCTTCTTCTGGATCAACGTCTGGGTGGCGAGCACATGCTCCACCTCCGAGGTGCCGATGCCATGGGCGAGCGCCCCGAAGGCACCATGGGTCGAGGTGTGGCTGTCACCGCAGACGATGGTGGTGCCCGGCAACGTGAAGCCCTGCTCGGGGCCCACCACGTGGACGATGCCCTGGCGCTTGTCGAGTTCGTTGAAGTATTTGACGCCAAATTCCGCCGCGTTCTTGGCCAGGGTTTCGACCTGGATGCGGCTTTCATCCTCGGCGATGCCCTTGGACCGGTCCGTCGTCGGCACATTGTGATCGACCACGGCCAGGGTCTTCTCCGGGTGGCGCACCTTGCGGCCGGTCATGCGCAGGCCTTCGAAGGCCTGCGGGCTCGTCACTTCATGGACGAGGTGACGGTCAATATAGAGCAGCGCCGTTCCGTCCTCGGCCTCATGGGCCAGATGATCGTCCCAGATCTTGTCATAGAGGGTGCGCGGCTTGGCCATCGGGGTACTCGCCTTCGAAAAGAATGGATTTTGGGCGTATTTAGCGCGTCGGGGAGTGAAGTCAAACCCCGGGGGCTGGGAGGCAGCAATGCGCTTTCACCTTCAATCCGGATTGATCCTGAAATCCGCCCCCTCGGGGAGTGTCTGGCCGCCATCAACGATGATGGTCGTGCCGGTGATGTAGGAGGCATCCTCCGAGGCCAGGAACAAGGCGCAGTTGGCGATGTCCTTCGGGGTCCCCAAGCGGCCCAAGGGCACGGCGGCCTCCATGGATTTGATGAAGGCCTCCGAGCGGTGCATCTGCATGCCGGAGGTCAAAATATTGCCGGGCTCGATGCCGTTGACCGTGATGCCGTAACCCGAAAACTCCAGGGCGGCGGATTTGATGAAGCCGTTGATGCCGGCCTTGCTCGCCGAATAGTGCCCATGGCCGGGGCTCGTCACGCGGGGGCCGGTGATCGAGGAGGTGAAGATCATGCGGCCCGATCTCTTGGCCTTCATGTGGGGGAGTGCTGCCCGGGCGGCGAGGAAGGTGCCTTTGAGGTTGACGGCCAGCACCTTGTCCCACTCCTCGGGGCTCGTGTTTTCGATCAGCGTCCAGGGATAGATGCCGGCGTTCTGAACGAGGATGTCGAGGCCGCCAAAGCCATCGAGCGCCGTCTGCACGGCGCGCTGGGCATGGTCGAGGCGCGAGATGTCGGTTTCGATGAAGAGGCCCTTGAGGCGTGCCGCGGTCACTTTCCCGGCCTCGACTTCGGTGTCGGCGATGACCACGCGGGCACCTTCCTCCACAAAGCGCTGGGCCACGCCCTCGCCAATGCCGCGTGCGGCGCCGATCACCAGCGCCACCTTGCCGTCTAGTCTTCCCATTATGCGAACCTCTGGCGGATCTGGAGTTTCAATGTATCGAGCAGCACCGCGGCCAAGACGAGGAGCCCCAGGATCACTTGCGTGTAATGTGCAGGAAGCCCCATCAGATTAATGGCTGTATGGATGGAGGAGAGCAGCAGCACGCCTGCGTAAACGCCGGGGAGCTTTCCCACGCCACCTTTCAGCGACACCCCGCCGATGACGACGGCGGCGAAGGCGTTGAACAACATGCCGGAGCCCAGATTGGCGGTGGCTCCGCTCGTGCGGATGGCGAGGAGCCAGCCCGCGAGACCCGCAATGGCGCCTGCGAGAATGAAGGAGATGAACATCAGCCGGTCCACCTTGATGCCGGCGCGGAAGGCCGCCACCGCATTGCCGCCGATGAGCGTGATGTGGCGGCCGAAGGGCGTGCGGCTCATGATGAAGGAGAAGACCACGAAGCAGAGGATCGCAATCCAGGCAATCAGCGGCACATAGATGAATTGCTGGATGCCGATGAAGCGCAGCGACGGCGCCAGGTCCTGCGCCGAGCGCCCGCCAGAGATTGCCACCACGAGGCCGCGCACCCAGATGTACGACGCGAGCGTCACGATGAAGGCGTTCATCTTGAGCTTGATGGTGAAGAAGCCGTTGAGCCAGCCGATCACGCCCCCCACGGCCAGCGAGATGATCAGGGAAACCGGAATGACCAGCCATTCGGGCGTTAGCGCCAATCCCATGCCGATGCCGCGCGAGCAGAACAGCATGCCGGTGATCATGGCGGCGAGTGCGGCCGTCGATTCAACCGACAGGTCCATGTGGCCGGCGATGATGACAATGGCCAGACCAATCGCCATCACGCCCACGAAGGTCGACTGCTCCACGATATTGGCGAAGATGCCGATCTGGAAAAAATTCGGCACGAAGATCGAGAAGGCAATCAGCACCACCGCCAGCATGAACCAGACGAGGTGATCGAGAACGAATTCGGTGATGGCCCGCTGGCGGGGAGATGTCATGTCACGCGACACTCTTGAAGCGCCGTCATCCCAGCGAAGGCTGGGATCCCGCTTCGGCATCCAGGAAGAAGCGGGATGCCAGCTTTCGCTGGCATGACGGCTGTTGTTGTGGACAGTGGAAGGAGCTTACTCTACCGGCGTGATCTTGTCGGCCGGGGCCTTCAGATTGCCCCAGAAGCGGGCTTCATCCACATTGTCCTTGGTGATGGCCGCACCGGGGATCTTGATGTTGGGGCCCCAGCTTTCATTGGTCAGCACGGAATCCAGTCCTAGCACTTTGTAGGTGCCGGGCTTGATCTCCTGCTTGTTCACCACCTTGTCAGCGAACATGGCGAGGGCCGCGGCCTGGGCATAGAGCGGCTGCTCCACCTCAACGTTCTCCCAGCCCTTGCGGATCAGGTCGAGGCCGACGGGTGCGCCGTTGGAGGAGACCAGCATCACGTCACCCGGTTTCTTGCCCTTGGCTTCGAGCGAGGCCACTGCCGCCACCGCGAGGTGAGCGGCATGGACGAAGATCAGGTCGATGTCGGGGTTGGCTACCAGCTGGTCGGAGACGATGGTTCCGGCATTGGAGGCTTCCCACTGCATGGCGGGCAGCGAGATGATGGTCACGTCCGGGAACGCCTTCATCTTCTCTTCGAAGCCCTTCTGGATGTCCAGCGTGTAGGGGTCGGACGGATCGCCCAGCACCTGCAGCACCTTGCCCTTCACCGCGCCGTTCTTGGCCTTGAGCAGCTTCTCGATCTCATCGCCCGCCACATGGCCGATCTCGACCGTGCCGGCAACCGAGGTGAGGTCCGAAGGTGTCGAGGTGATCTGGCGGTCGAAGATCATCACAGGGATTCCGGCGGCGCGTGCCTTCTCGATCGAGGGTGCAAGCGCGTTGAAGTCCACTGCGGCCAGGACAATCGCCGCCGGCTTCTGCAGGATCGTGTCGTTCATCTGGCCCTGCTGCACGTCGGTCTTGTTGTCGGCGTTCAGCGTTACGACTTCATAGCCCACGTCACCCATGAATTTGGTGATGGCAGAGACCGATTCCGTCTGGAACTCGTCCAGAAGTGTCGGCACCATATAGAAGATCTTGCCCTTGGACTGGGCGAAGGCGGGCGAGACCAGCCCCACTGCCGCAATGGCAATGGACGCGGTCAGCAATCTGCGAATTCGGTTCATCTACGTCTCCTCTGGTGGGTTATCTTCTTGTTCATGGGGTGGGGCCGTTCGGCCTCGCTTCTTGGGCTTGGCTCAACAGGGCCTCGCCAGTGATGAGCCCCACGACTTCGTCGGGGCTTGTCTGTCTCGTTGGCACATCACCCGCCACGCGGCCCTGGCGGATCACCACGATGCGGTCCGCCACCTGGAAGGCCTGCTGCATGATGTGGGTGATGATGATGACGCCGATCCCCTGTGCAGCAATGCGCTTGATGAGATCGAGGCCGCGCCTGGTCTGCTCAACGCCAAGCGCCGCGAAGGGCTCGTCCAGCAGCACGAGCTTTCCGCCCCAATGGGCGAAGCGGTTCAGCTCGATCGCCTGGCGCTGCCCGCCCGAGAGATGCTCCACATTGGTGCGCAGCGACGGAATGCGTGTTCCGGCATGGCTCAAGGCGGCGGCCACGGCCTGCTCCATCTGTTTTTCCTGCAGCACGGGGATGAAGCCCAGCCATTTCTTCGTGATCTCACGGCCCATGAAGAAATTGGCGACGACATCGACATTGGTGCAGAGCGAGAGGTCCTGGTAGACGGTTTCTATTCCTTCGGCCTTTGCGTCCGCAGGCGTGGCGAAGAACCTGTCCTCACCTTCGAACACCATGCGCCCCGCCGTGGCTTTGAGACCGCCGGAGATGATCTTGACGAGGGTGGATTTGCCAGCCCCATTGTCCCCCAGGAGAGCCACCACTTCACCCTTGCCCACCGAAAAAGATACGCCGCGCAATGCTTCGATGGCGCCGAAATTCATGCGGATGTCGTCAAGCTGCAGGAGGGATGGATAGCTCATGCAACATGCCTCCTTGCGAAGATGTGATCCTTGTCGGGGCCTTCCGGCTGAGCGAACAATGTGCCGAAGCGCGGCGAAAGCGCGCCCGCGAAGGCGAGCGAGGCCGCCCCGCGCAGAACCGCATCAAGTCCGCTCTTCGAGCGCATGAGGCGGGGTTCGGTGCGCCCCTTCCGGTCAGCGACGGAGGTGGGCAGCGGTTCTGCCGCAGCGATCAGTTCCTGCAGCATTTCATCCTCGGCGATGCCGCCGATGACGATGGTGTCCGGATCGAACAGATTCTCGATGGTGACAACGGCATTGCGCAGCAGGGGTGCTGCTTCCTCGATCCAGGCGGCGCGCCCGATGATGGGTTCCCGCCGCGCATAGGCCTCGAGCGAGAGGTAGCGCTCAAGGCAGCCGCGGTTGCCGCAGGAGCACGGCCTGCCGTTCACCACCATGGGTACATGACCGATTTCACCCGCATTGCGCCTTGCTCCGCGCACGGGAAGCCCGTCTTGCACCATGGAGCCGCCGAGACCCACACCGAAGTAGAGATAATAGAAATCACGCACCTCGCGGCCGGCGCCATAAAGGCATTCACCCAGCGCCGCCGCGGCATGGTCGCTCTCGATGAAGGCGGGAAGGGCCGTGGCCTCGGCCAGTTTCTGTTCGACGGGAATGCCGCGCCAGCTTTCGAGCGTGGTGGGGCCGACGAAGCTCATGCTGTCAATGTCAAAGGGGCCCGGCATCGCAAGACCCACGCCCAGCAACCGTCGGCCGGGGATTTTCTCCCGGAAGCTCTTCATCAGCCGTGCGACCTCGGTGAAGGCCCATTCGGGCCCCGGCTGGGCCAGCAGCAACTGTTCTTCCGCAATCAGCGTTCCGGCAAGATCGACGAGGGCAGCCTCGATGCCGCGCGGCGTCACACTCAATCCCACGGCAAAGGCGCCGGACGGATTTAGGGTGAGGCTCGTCGCAGGAGAGCCGCGCCCCTTGGGCTGGGCCCGGGAGAAGGTGACGAGATCGAGCTCTTCCAGCTCGCGGATGATGTTGGAAACGGTCTGTACGGTCAGGCCAACCCGGCGGGCGATGTCGGCACGTTCGACCGGCCCGTGCCGGCGGATCGCTTCAAGAACGATACGCCGGTTGTAAGGCCGTCCGAATTCCTGGTTCGTCCCCTTCAGGGAGACCATGCCGTTTCCACCCTGTTCTTTTGACAGGGATCATGCGCCGAATTCTAAATAATGCAATTGGTTTTTATAATTCATCGAGCACCCGGCGGATTTCCCGGCCCACGATCTCCGCTTCACCGGGCCCAAGGCACATGGGGTTCACGGTCACGATGCTGCGGTCACGCTGCGCAGGGTCGAGGGCTATGGCGGGTTCGCCATGTTGCAGGCGGAGGCATAGATCGCGGGCGCTGATCCTTTCCGGGTCGAGCGTGATCTCGACGCTTGGCACAGACGCCGTGTCATTGCTGCCCATGACGGTGACCAGATAGCCTTCAAGTGCTGTCGCCACGGTTTCGCAGTCCTTCAGCCAGCGGGCATGGCGCGGCGCATCCCCTTCGGCAATGAACAGGCGGAGCGCGGTCAGGACTCCAACGATCTCTTCCTTGCCGGCCTTGCAGCTGCGGCCGATGCCGTGCTGGGGCGCGCCCTTCAAGCGTGCCTTGTCAATCAGCGTGGCGGGCGGCTCCCACATGTCCCAGAAAACGTCGAGATCGAGGTGCTGAAGTGCTGCAGCCATCACCAGCTCGCGCCTGCCGGCGAGAAGCCCGCTTGCCTGCGGCCCGCCCAGCGCCTTGCCGCCAGAAAAGGCTACGAGATCCGCCCCCTCTGCAATGAAACGCTTCAGGTTTTCCTGCGGGGGCAATTGGGCCGCAGCATCGACAATGACGGGAACGCCCCGGGCATGCGCCACGCGAATGACGTCGGAAAGGGACGGCCTGGCCTGTGCGTCGGCCACATAGAAGACGGCTGCTGTGCGCTCTGTTATGGCGTCATCGATCTCCCAGGCCTCGGCATCGCGAACGCCAGCGCCGGCATAGCGGTCCGGCAAGCCCACTTCGACGATCTTCAGACCGGTGGCGCGGATGGCATGGTCATAGAAATTGCGCTGGCTGCGCACCATCACGCATTCATCCTTCATGCCCGTGGTATCCGGAAGCTTGGCCATGCGGCCGGGGTCGAGCCCGGTCACGCAGGCTGCCGCCCCGATCAGCAGGCAGGCGGAGGCGCCGGAGGCGACATAGCCTGCCTCTGCACCCGTTACCTCCGCGATCACGCGGGAGGCAGCTGCCTGAAGGTCCGCCATATCCACACAGGCGCGCGACGCTTCTGCCATGGCGGCCGCCACTTCGGCCCGCATGATGCCGCCCGAAAGGCGCGTGGCGGGTCCCTTGGCATTGATGAGGCTGCGCACCCCCAAATCGGCATAAATGCTCAAGGCCGGTTCTCCCCTGTTTCGCAAAGCTTATCGCGCGCCGGGAGGGGCCTGATCAAGCCAGTCAGAAACATCCGTGAATTCCGGCCGGAAATAGGCGATCATCCGGCCTGGGGCTTCGCCGGTCGCTTCTTCACCCCAGGGAGCTACGCCATGCAGCAGGTGGCGGTGGAGGAGCACGGCCTCTCCGGGGCCAGTAGGAATTTCCACTCTGCGGCAGCTGTCAAAAACCTCTCGCCGCGCGGCCTGATAGGGGCCGGTCACGTCGATTCCCCGCCAGACCGCAGGCGGATGCCCGGCGAAGACCTTTGCGAACATCTCTCCCATGATGACGTGCGAACCCTCCCAAACCGTAAGCGGGGCAGCATTTGGCGATTGCGCCGTGAGGCCGATCCCCAGGATATAGGCATGGGGCTCCCGCAAATAGCGCCGCCGGTCCGGCCCTTCCGCCAGAAGGCCATCCACATGCGCCGCATCGCGCTTCAGGCGGAAGCGATAGGCCGTGTCCGTTTCATCTGGAGAAGGCTGTGGATAATCGGGGTAGCAGACCGAAATCTGGGCGCGGTGCAACGGAAGCCACAGACCTGGCGTTTTCCGGATGAGATCGATCGCCGCGCCGGCCAGTGGCGGGCCGCTGTTAACCCGGCCCTCCGAGTCATTAGGTAGTGTATCGACACCAACAAACCAGGTCCCGGCACAGCGCAGCCAGTGGGCAAGGGTTTCGTCCTTGGCAGCGGCTTCGGCAAAGGGCCTCGCGTGTCGCGCCCATGCGAGGAGACTCTCATCGGTTGGAAAACGCAGGTAACCCGCAGCGGGAAAGGGGGAGGATTTCAACATCCCCCATCCCTAGCATGCGGAACGGCCTCTGTTTACTGCGTGGTGGCCATGCCTGCGAGCGTCTGCGCCATGGCGAGGTGCTGTTTCAGCACCGGAAGCCCCTTCTGCGCAAAGCCCTTGAGCTGCGCATTGTCCCCGTTCTGGGCATAGGCCTCGAACAGGGCGATCCCCTCCCGATGCGCTTGAATCTGCGACTGAAGGAAGGCGGCGTCAAAGCCCTCGGCCTTGGCGTCCTGAAGGCTGTCGACGATTGCCTGATGGCGCGGGTCCAGCTTCGCAGGCAATGCAGCGTCCAGCTTTTCCGCCTCCACGATCTTCGTCAGCTCAGCGGTGGACATGCTGTGGTCCTTGACCAGATGCGCGCCGAACTCCTGGACGCCCGGGTTTCCACCCTGCTTCTGTGCCATTTCACCGGACTGGATTTCGAACATGTCGGAGGTCGCCGCCAGCATTGCGAAATCCTGGGCCCGGGTCACCTTCGACATCTGCTCCAGGGCGACGGTTCCCGCGTCATTGGCCGGGGCCGCCGTGTCCTGCGCAAAGGAAGGTGCAGTAAAGAGCAGCAGAGCAGCTGCTGCGAATATTATGGGACGTTTCATAAGTATGGCTCCTGAACAAGCTTGCAGTGCTGGGAAAAAGGCACCACCGGCCCATTGGTTCCGGAGCGAACAACAGCAGCCATGACGGGACCTACAACCATAAGATGTGTTGTTATGTCCGATTTGACTTACATCAATGGACATCCCGCCACGCCATCCCCATATTTTCAACAAACGGGGGTGCCAAATGGCGGCCCAACACACGCACAGCGCAAGTGGTGCCTGAGGCCTCACCTGCCGCAACAGGGGATCCTATTGTCATGACCATTCGCACCGCCCTCGCAGCCACCCTGATCGGGGCTGCGGCTCTCTCCTCCTCTGCCCTGGCACAGGCGGCGCCGCTTGCCCGTTCGGATGTGACCAAGCTCTTCCCCGGCCAGTTCGAGGCCCAGGTCAAGGGCTATCGCGTCAGCTTCTCTGGAACGCGCGGCGGCAGCCTCAATGGGGTGGCCTATGGCCAGCAGGACACCGGTCACTGGTACATGCGGGGCTCGGCCCTTTGCGTGTCTTTCGACAAATGGACCAAGGGTAAGGCCCATTGTGGCGAAATTATCCAGCAGGGCGGGTGGTATGTGGCCAATGGCAAGGACGGGCAATCTCTGAAGTTCCGCCGCACCGATCTCGCACAGAACTGAGACCCCGTTTTCGCCATTGGCGCGATTGACGCAGTCGCGCCCGCGCGCCAAGGTGGGCCTCAGGTTGGATGGGGTTATGAAGGCTTTGGAATTCACGCAAATCAGCGTTGGTTTGCCGCGGCTGGCTGTGTGCCGGGCGGCTGCCGTTTTTCTGTGTGTGGCGCTGGCCGCTGGCTGTGCCAGCCTGCCGAAACAGGAATTGCAGGCGCTCGGCTCCCAGGTCTATCCCGCCAAGGTCGATTTTGCCTCGATCAACACTTATGCCTACCGTGCGCAGGCTGCCTATTCGCCTCCCGCCCAGATCCGCACCGCCTATCCCAAGACCATCCGGGTGGCCACGCCGGCCAAGCGGGACGTCCAGTATTTCATCGAGCGGGATGATCAGGCGAAAACACAGTATCTTGTGGTGCGCGGGACGGCGAACAAGCTGAACCTGACGCAGGATTTCTCCGTCAAGGTGCGCGAAGACCGCAGCATCAAGATTCCCGTGCACACCGGCTTCGACCAGGACGCACGCGCCGTCTGGGCGGATGCGCTGCCCTATCTCAAGAAGGATTACCGGACCTATCTGGTGGGCCATTCCATGGGCGGTGCCGTGGCGGCGATCCTCGGCATCTATGCGACGGAGGATGGCTTCAAGGTCGAGAAGAT
Organism: Aestuariivirga sp.; assembly: GCF_965227715.1. Classification (GTDB taxonomy): domain Bacteria; phylum Pseudomonadota; class Alphaproteobacteria; order Rhizobiales; family Aestuariivirgaceae; genus Aestuariivirga. The sequence continues at coordinate 2,783,915 of NZ_OZ245771.1, forward strand.
CATGACCTTCGGGCAGCCACGCTTCACCACCACGTCAGGCGTGAAGCAGCTCTCCTTCCTGCCGCTGTACCGGGTGGTGGACGAGAATGACATGGTGCCCCTGCTGCCACCCGGCATCGTGGTCAACAAGAAGCTCGGACCTTATGACCATGTGGGCCCCGAGGTGATTTTGCTGTCCGGCCCCGATTTCGTCTATTTGCCGGCGCCTGATGCGAGCAAGCTGGCCATCGGCGAATTCTGGCGCGACCTGGGTGTCGCCGACATCAAGGATCATCACATGGGCATCTACATCTCCCGCATCGCGCCCAAGCTGAAGGGCGCTCATGAGGTCGATTACAACGACCGCGAACGTTACGAGGCAAAGGCGAAGCCCAAGCTCGGCCAGACCAACGTCAACCTCCCCAACTGACGATGTCTCCTGCCGAGACCCTTGTTGCCACCTATCCGTTGCTCGAACTGCTGCTGGGTCTCGTCATCCTGACGGCAGTCATCCTGATGCATAGCCTGGGCGTGCGCCTGGTTTACCGCCATTTCAGCTTCGCCTGGGCTGCGGACGCCAACAAGGCGGCGCCCTGGCATTATAACTTCATCGTTGTGGGGGCGATTGCCACGCTCGCCGGCCTGCACCTGATCGCCACGCTGTTGTGGGCCATTCCGATCTGGCAGGGCGGGCTCATTCCCGGGCTGCGGGATACGTATTTCTTCGTCCTCGAGAACTACACCACGCTGGGCGATGACACGGTGAGCTTGCCGAAGCCGTGGCGGCTGATCGGGCCGGTGATTGCCATTTCGGGCCTGTTCAACTTCGGCTGGACCGCCTCTGTCTTCGTCAACATGATGCATGATATCGGCAAGTTCGACCGGGCCGAAGCCCATCGCGAGCATCACTGAGCTTTCCCATCCGTCACATTTGAGCCACGTGCCGCCCCCTTTCCGCCACGGCCGTTAACTTAACTTTTCGTTTACGATTGCCGGTTTTGCGCCTCCGAGGCATGTTTACCCCATATTAACGATATGCGCTGGGGCAGGAACATGGGGACGATCGGTAAGGGAGTGGCAGTGTTGCTGGGCACGCTGCTGATGCTCGCCACCGGCGCCATGGCCGGCGGGCTTCAGCAAAAGGCCGCACCTTTCGCGAAGGAATATTCCGAAACCCTTCCGCCCATCGGCTTCGTCGAGTTCTGCCAGCGCAACCCCGAAAATTGCCGTGACGGCACCAACCATCAGCGCCGCGTGTCGATGACGGAAGAGAAGTGGCTGCTGGTGCGCATGGTCAATGCCTTCGTTAACGGCGCTATTGCCCCCGTGACCGACGATACGCTCTACGGCACGCCAGAATACTGGACGATCCCCACGGATGCCGGAGACTGCGAAGACGTGGTGCTGCTGAAGAAGAAGATCCTGCTCTCCAAGGGCCTTCCCGCCGACGCCCTCCGCATTACCGTGGTCTTGGACGAGCATGGTGACGGCCACGCAGTGCTGACGCTCACCACAAATTCGGGCGACTATATTCTGGACAACCGCCGCAACGACATCCGCAGCTGGTCGGCCACGGGCTATACGCTGCTCAAGCGCCAGTCGGCCCAGGATCCGCGCCGCTGGGTTTCACTCGAGCCTGCTCGCGGTGGCTCCGCCATTGCCGGCACGGCCAGCAAGTAAGAACGGATTGACCCCATGCTGACGTTCCCCTTCCGCCTCCTCTCCACTCTGGCCTTCGCGCTGTTCTGCTACAGCAAGTGGGTGCGCCGGGCCGTCGCTGGTGTTGCCATCTCAGCCGCAATCGTCGCGGCCCAGCACCAGGACATGCTGCAGGCGCTGGCAGGCCAGGATACGGGCCACGGCAGCCTGATCAGGGCGCTCTCCGCCATCGCCGGCGGCTGAGGGAAGCCACTGCGACCGATGGGAGGCTGGACATTTTCAAGTCCGGCGGCTTAATTGGCGCGATGCGCTGGGGGTACATTGCACAATTGAGGGAGAAGCGCCGCTGGTTCATCCACGCGGTGCTGTTCGCATTTGTGCTTCCCGTACTGCTGGGCCTTGTGCCGCAGCAGGCGCTTTCTGCCTCCGCAGCACTCGATCGTGACATACAGCTTTCCGTCTGCGGAAAGGACGGGTCACAGCAGGGTGGTGGCGGGTCTCACCAGTCACCGCATGAGCATTGCATTCTGTGCAGCAGCGGCTGCCCCAGCTGCAGCCCGGCACTCGGCGCAGCGGCCCCTGCCTTCGCGGCTGTTCCGCGCCCCGTTGCGGTTCCCCAGCCTTCCCAGACCCTGAGTCTCTCGCCTCCGCTCCGGGCGCTTCTCGACGCCAGTCCACCACGCGGGCCACCCTCCCTGTCCTGATCCTGTTGAGCTGAAAAGGGGGCGGTCAAAAGACAGCGCCCTGTCGTCTTCACCGATCCCGAGGGGAAAACCATTCCATGTCGTCCATCACCTTGCCGCAGCAAGACGCTGTGGCCCGTAGCTATTTCTATCGTGCCGTTTGGCGCTGGCATTTCTATGCCGGGCTTTTCGTGGCGCCATTTCTGACCATCCTCGCCGTGTCCGGCCTCGTCATTCTCTTCGTCACGGGCGTTGCACCCGAATATGGCGAGTGGCTGAAGGTGACGCCCGGCCCGCAGACGCTCAGCGTATCCGAGCAAGTGGACAAGGCTCTCGCCGCCGAGCCCGGCAGCACGCTGGGGAAATATGTCACCCCCTGGGGTGCGGATCGTCCAGCACTGGTTGAGATCAAGTCCGGTGACGTCAACCGCATGCTGGCAGTGGATCCCTATTCCGGCACCATTCTGCGGGACACCGTGGAGGCTGGCACCTGGAAAGCCTTCATGAGCGACGTTCATGGAAAGCTGCTCTTGGGCGGCGATGGAGGGCCTGGGGATTTCCTGATCGAGACCGCAGCAAGCCTTGGTATCATCGTGCTGGCGACCGGGCTTTACCTGTGGTGGCCGCGTGACGGCCGCGGGGTTCTCTCCTCGCTCCTGCCCAACCTTGCGCTCCGTGGCCGCGCGCTCTGGCGTTCGCTGCACCAGTCGGTTGGGGCGGGCATCTCCGTCGTGCTGCTGTTTTTCCTGATTTCCGGGCTCTCCTGGGCCGGAGTCTGGGGTGGAAAGTTCGTTCAGGCCTGGAGCACGTTTCCCGCCGCCAAATGGGACAATGTTCCGCTCTCGGATGCAACCCATGCCAGCATGAACCATGATTCCATGAAGGAGGTGCCCTGGACATTGGAGCAGGCGCCGATGCCGGAATCAGGCTCCTCCGCCGGTATCACGGGTGTTCCTCATGGCACCGCCGTCGCGCCGCAATCGCTCGTGGCGCTGGGGCGGGACCTCGGATTCGAAGGCCGCTTTCAGGTGACAGCTCCCGCGGGCGATACCGGCGTCTGGACGCTCAGCCAGGATTCCATGAGCTATGACAGCGCCAACCCCACGGCGGACCGGACCGTCCATGTGGACCAGTATACGGGCCAGGTGCTGGCCGATGTGCGTTTCGCGGATTATCCGCTGGCGGGCAAGCTCATGGCGGTTGGCATCGCGTTGCATGAAGGACAGCTGGGCTGGTGGAACGTGGTGCTCAATGCGCTGTTCTGCCTGCTGGTGATCTTCTCATGCGTCTCGGGCGTGGTCATGTGGTGGAAACGGCGGCCAGCCGGTGAATTCGCCGCTCCGCGCTATCCGCGCCAGTACCGGCTGGGGATCGGCGTTGCCATCATCGCCGTCATCCTCGGCCTCGCGTTTCCCCTGGGAGGCGCTGCCCTGCTGCTGTTCGCGGCCATCGACACCTTTCTTCCCCGGCGCCTCAAGGAAGCCGGCGCGCACAGCGCCTGAACCTCCAACTCAAGGAAACAGACAGATGAAACTTATCAAGGAAATCACCTTCGCATTGGCCCTCACCGCGGGCTCCATCTTCGGCGTGGCCAATGCCCAGTCGCATGAGATCAAGTTCGGTGAACTCGTCATCGGACACCCCTGGGCGCGCACATCGCCCACCGGAACGGGTGTCGTTGCGGGCTTCATGACCATCACCAACAATGGCAAGCAGGATGACAGGCTGATCAAGGTTACCGCCGAGATCAGCCCCACCACGCAGATCCATGAAATGAAGATGGTGGGCGACGTCATGAAGATGGCGGAACTGCCCGGGGGCATCCTCATTCCGGCTGGCAAGACGGTGGCGCTGAAGCCAAAATCGCTGCACGTCATGTTCATCGGCGTCAGTGAGAAGCTCGAGGAGGGGGAGGAATTCAGCGGAACCCTCACCTTCGAAAGGGCTGGAACGGTGGAGGTCGATTTCGAGGTGGCCGCACCGGACGCCCATACGAACTGACGTCTCGAAACCCCTGCCAGAAAGGATCATCCACAGCATGAAAACCTCCAGGCTCATCGCCGCAGCGGCTGCCTTGCTCGCAGGGGTTCTCGTTCTCGGAGCGGTTTACGTGACCGTCCAGCGCGAACAGAGTTCACAATCCTCTGTCATGAGTATCGGCGGACCCTTCGTCCTCGCCTCCACCAAAGGAGGCGAGGTCGATTCGCGGACGCTTGAAGGCCAGCCCTATGCCATGTTCTTCGGCTTCACCCACTGCCCCGAAGTTTGCCCGACCACGCTCTATGAGATGAGCAACAGCCTCGCAAAGCTGGGCAGCAAGGCGAAGAACTTCCGCGTGTTCTTCGTGACCGTGGACCCTGAGCGTGACACGCTGCCGGTGCTGAAGGACTATCTTGCGAATTTCGATCCGCGTATCGAAGCGCTGGTTCCCGATCAGGCCCAGCTGCAGAAGCTCGCCAAGGACTTCCGCGTCTATTACGCCAAGGTGCCCTCAAGCGATGGAAGCTACAGCATGGATCACACCGCCTCGATCTTCCTGTTCGATGCCAGCGGCCGCTTCTCAGGAACACTGTCCTATGACGAGGCAAGCACCATGCGCGACGCGAAGCTCGAGCGGCTTATGGGTGGGTGAGGAAGGCTCCCCTTCGCCAACGGTCCCAGCCTCACTCCCGCTTCGACTTGCTCTCCGGCCTGAATGAAAAATGCTTGTGGCCGAAATAGCTCGATGCAATCGGGCTCATCACGCCGATCACGTGGGCAAGCGTCTCTGCGTGCCAAGTGACGTTCAGCCAGGGAAATATGATGAAGGCGAGACCCACGCTCACCAGCCAGACCTGAACGAAGGCAATCGCATTGACAGCGGCGAAGCGCATATACTGGCCATGAGCGGGGCTCGTGCGGGCGTCGAAAACCAGCAGCCTCGCCAAGATGAAGGCCGTCGTCATGCCGATGATATACGCCAGCGTGATCGCGGCCTGATAGGGCATGACAATGCGGAACAAAATGCTGGAACCGATGTTCGCTGCCGCTGCGACGCCACCTGTGAGCACGAAGCGGATGAACCGCTCGCGTTCACCCGAAGCGGGCCTTAGGAGGTTAGACCGCATCGGCCATTGCCCGGCCAAGCCGGATGCTTTCGGCGATGCCGCGGTCTTCTGGATAGTAGAAGCATGTGTCGGCGATTTGCAGTCCGGCGATCTCCGTCTCGACAGCCGGGAGGCGTGCTGCAAAGCCCGGCGGGCAGACGGGCTGCGCATAGCGCAAACGGCCGACATGGGAGGCGATGAGATCATCAGCCGTGATGGCGGGCGCAATTCTGGAGAGGCAGGCCATGGCTTCTGAGAGAAAACTCTCATCATCCCGTGCCCACAGCGGATTGGTCACCGGCATGTAGTAGGGCACATAGACAACAGCCTCCCCACCGCTGGCCGGGCGCAGGTTGGAGAATTCGATGATGCCCGGGATCGGTATATCAGGGTCCGCGATGTTCACCCAGAAATGCGGCGTTACGGACCGCTTGAGCCGCAAGACGACACAGACCACGCCGATATTGGCAATTCCGTCATAGGCGGCGCGCGACGCCGGGGACAGGTCCGGGACCATGCGGCTCACATAGGGCGTTGGCACGGTGGAGATCACAGCATCGGCGGAGAGGAAACGCGATGGTGTTTCGACGCCGGTGACACGGCTGGCGGCGATACGGATGCGAAAGGCCTCTTCACCCAGCCTGATTGTTCCGCCCTTTTGCTCTATGGCGCTGACGAGTGCGTCCACCAGTGTTTCTGTGCCGCCTTCGATGTAGCCCAACTCCTCCTGCAGAAGAGAGCGGCGCGAGCGCCCGAGGCGGCGGATCCGGGTCCATATCCAGGCCGCAGATATATTGCCCGAATACTCATGGAATTTCAGATCGAACAGAGGCCTCCAGAGCTTGTTGTAAACGTTCCGTCCGCACCAGCGCGTTATCCACTCCGCAGCCGTGATGAATTCGAGCGACCTCCAGCTTCGCCGCTTCGCCGATATGAACATCAGAAGCCCGTAGCGCAATTTCTCGATCAGGCGCAGATGTGGAAAGCGGAGGAGAGCCAGGGGCGTTCCCCATGGGTGAAGTCCGCCCTCCACGAAATATCCCATGGAGGTCGTCCGCCAGCGGAGCTCTTGCACGAGACCTAGTTCCGCAAGCAAGGCAAATGTCGGGTGGTCATCCTTGCAGATGAAGTGATAGAAGCGTTCAATCGAGAGGTCACCCAGCTTGAAGTGCGCCGCCATGCCGCCGGCTTCGGCCGCTGCTTCGAGAACGGTTACCTTGTGCCCGAGCGCCAATGCGCGATGCGCAGCCGCAAGCCCCATGGCGCCAGCACCGATGACGATGACATTTGCCATGAGTGCTCTCCTAGAAATCCAGCCTGACGGCGCTGTAGTCTGCGTTGAGAAAGGTCTCCGCGATCGCCGTCCGCAGCGGAGTCGGTGTGACGCCGAAGAGGTCCGGCCAGTCGATCACCGGAAAGGTTTCGGGGATGACGAGGGCCTCGAGCTGCGCCGTCGTGAAAGGCGGGTTCGATCTCACCGCGCCATAGACCCGCAGCATCCACCAGAAGAGCCAGTATGGAATGCGCAGAATGATCGTGCGGGATTTCACGGTGCTGCGGATCATCCGTATGAGGTCGAGGTAGCCGATCTTCTCGAGACCCGAGATATCAAATATGCCGATCGTCCGGCTCTGGAGTGCTGATATGATGATTTGGGCAAAGTCACCCACATAGAGGGGTTGGCGGATGTATTCGCCGTTTCCGGGGACTGGGAAAATGGGTGTCCGGGCCATGAAGCGGCGGATCCAGCCCAGATGCTTGCGGTCGAACCAGCCGAACATCAGCGTCGGACGCAGCACCAGATGCGGAATATCGGAGACGGTGGCGACATAGCGCTCCTGTGCTGACTTGGAGCGTGTATAGAAATCATCCGCCGTCGAGTGGACGACGGATGAGGAGATATGAATGAAGTAAGGCACCCCATGCCTGCGCATGGCGGCCACGATGTTTTCGGTGGCCGTGACGTTGTTGCGGGAGAAATCCGCAGGGTCCAGTCCGCCGATCTGCGCCTGGCTGATGAGAACGGCATCTGCTCCGCGGAAGCTCTCTTCCCAGGTGCCGGGCCTCGAGAGGTCTGCCTCTATCACCTCGGCTTCCGGATGGAGATGGCGCAGAAGTGCGGTGTTCGAGGGATGCATGTCAATTCCTGTGATGGAGATGCCAGGCATCTGCTTCAGGCGTGCAATGACATTCTGCCCCACCAGGCCTGCGGCACCGGTGATCACGATCTTCGGCATCAGATGTCCAGACGGTTGAACACCGCATTCGGGAGACTGCGGATGATGGCCATGATGAAACGCCAGTATCCCGGTGCATAGGCGAGCGTCCCGCCTGAGGCGGCCCGTGCATGGATGATTTTCGCCACGTGTTCAGGCTTGGCCCAGAGCAGGCCCTGCCTGTTCATATGTGCGGTCATGGGCGTGATGGTCGGACCGATTTTGATCAGTACCGCCCGCGGCCCCCTGTTGGCAAAGCGGTGCGATATCCCTTCCGTCAGCGCTGCGAGGCCAGCCTTCGCGGCTCCATAGACGAAGTTGTTGCGGCGGCCGCGGTCGCCGGCGACGGAGCCGAACACCACGAGAGATCCACGTCCCTGCTGTTCGAGCAGATTGGCCGCGCCCAGCGCCCATGCGGCTGCCGAGGTGAAGTTGATCCGCAGAATATCGGCAGCCGCCTCCTCGTCCTGCGAGGCCTCAGCCTGGTCGCCCAGGGACCCATAGGCGAGCAGCACATGGTCGATCCCGCCGATCATCTCGCCAAACCCCGCCAGTCTTGCCTGCGCATTCGCGGGATCCGAGAGATCGGTGACGGCCACCTCCACCCGGCTGGCACCGTGCGCCAGGAGATCTGCCGCCGTTTCCTGGAGCCGCCGTTCATTGCGGCCAGCGAGGAGAATCGTATCACCGTCCTTTGCGTAGAGGCGCGACGTGGCCGCCGCTATCGAGGACGTGGCACCAAGTATGACGATCTTCAATGGCGTAACCTCATGTGGCGGTGACCCGCGCCAGGAAATCCGATCGCACACCGGGGTCAATGTGGGGCGCAAAGCGATCCCAATCCGGATAGCCTGCCTTGAACATGCGGGCCGGCATGCGGCCATCCTTTGCGGGATAAAGCCGGCCTCCGGCTTTCAGCACGATCTCGTCAAGCCGCGCCATCAGCCGCAACGTGGTTTCGCCGCGATTTGGAAAGTCGAGCGCGAGAGTCGTGCCTTCACGCGGGAAAGAGAGGAGGCCCGGAGACGGCAGCCGTCCGAGGGTCTTCAGGACAGCGAGAAACGAGGCTTGCCCGCTGGCCGAAATGGTCTTGAGCATCTCACACGTCGCCTCTTCCTGCGATGCGGGCGGAATGATGGACTGGTATTGGTACATCCCACGAGGACCATAAATCCGGTTCCAGTGTCCGACCCCGTCGAGGGGGTGGAAAAATGAAAGCATGGAGACAGTGTCAGGTCCGGCTCGATGCTTCCTGACATTGAAGTAGAGCGAATTGAAAGCACCCATCGTGTGCTGATTCAGCACATAGCCGGGCAGTTTGCAGGGAACGGAGGCCTTCGGCGCGCGGGCCGTTACGTCGCGCGGGCCGGACGGAGCGTGATTTCCGCGCGTGAAGATACCCCGGCCCAGATTCTTTCCGCCCGCAACACAGTCGATCCAGGCAACGTTGTGCTCGTAACCTGTCTCGCTATCCTTCGCCAGCCGGAAGAATTCACCGATGCCCTCAAAAGGAATAGTTTCCACTTCAATCAGGGATGACGCAATTGGAATTGTCTCGATCTCCGCCCAGAGGATGATGCCGGTGAGGCCGAGCCCGCCGATCGTGGCCTGGAACAGACCTGTGGGATCATCGGGTGTCAGTTCAATTTCCTGGCCATCGCTGCGCAGGAGCATGAGGCGCTTCACCCACCGTCCCAATGTTCCGTTCCGGTGGTGGTTCTTGCCATGAACGTCATTGGCGATGGCGCCGCCCAATGTCACGAAACGGGTGCCCGGCACGACGGGCAGAAAGAAACCCCGAGGCACGATCAGCTGGAGCATCAAGTCAAACGAGGCGCCGGCCTCAGCGCGCAGCAGCCTTGTTGACGGATCAAAGGCCATGATCCGGGCAAGCGACGTCATGTCAAGCAGTGCACCGCCCGTATTGAGACAGCTGTCGCCATAGGAGCGGCGAAATCCCGTGGCGAGAAGCGGCCGGCCCAGCCGTGCCTGGCTTGAGACAAGCCCTGTTGTCTCATCACGCCAGAGAGGCATCGCCACATAGTGAGGGGCATGCTGGACACCTCCCCATGACGAGACCCGGTCTTGCTGCCGGAAACAGCTCATAGAGCCAGAATGAAGGCTGTTGCGACGACGGCACCGAGGACAAGGCTGCAGCTGTCCCTGAGGGCGAAGCTCACCGGGTCATCCTTCATCTCTCCGCGATGAGCCAAGAGCCAGACGCGTCCCATCCAGATCGCAAGGGCGATGGGAATGGCAAAGAGAAATTCCGGCCGTTCGTAGATTTTTGCCGGCAGCATCTCCAGCAGGATGAAAATGAAAAAGACGACCAGGGACGCCAATGCGGCGCTCACACCAAGTGCCAGGGTAAGCGGGCTGTCCTCTGGCTGATAGCCGCGGCTCTGGAGGACCGCCGTAACGCTTCCGGCGGCGCGCAGGACTTCCGTGTGGCGCTTTGCAACGGCGAGGGAGAAGAAGAAGAATACGCTGAATGTCAAAAGCCAGGCAGGCCGCGGGTTCTCGATCAGGGTGCATCCCATGACGAGCCGCAAGGTGAAGAGCAGGCCTATGATTAGAGTATCCAGCAGGGGGATAGATTTAAGCCGGACCGAGTAGGCGAGAGTAAGTAAAAGGTAAGTAAGGAGCACCGCCGCGAAGGAGGTGGAAATCAGCAGCGCGCCGGACACGCCGGCGGCCAGCAGTGCAAAAGCCAAGAAGACGCCAAAGCAGGCCGTCATCCGGCCACTCGCAAGGGGACGATGGCGCTTGGCCCAATGCAAGCGATCAGCCTTAAGATCCGCCAGGTCATTCAGCAGATAGGTGGCGGAGGTGACGGCGAGAAGGCAAAGGAATGCGGCGATTGTCTGAAAGATCAGATGAACATTGTGCCATTGGTGAGAGAGGATAAGCGGGAAGAACAGGAGTAGGTTCTTCGACCAGTGATGAACGCGCACCGCTTTCAGGATATCGGATAGAGTCAGCTGTGGATTGGGGAAGGCGGCCAGCACGGGGCGGTCCTGGCCTTTCGGCTGATGTTCTCCGGTGTGTGCATGGCCTGTGAGGACGATCCCATCGGCTGCCCTCCAAACGGCACTGTCGGTCCTCTCATCTCCAACATAGATGAAGCCATCGGGGAAATGGCGCTGCAGGTAGGACGCGCGGGCTGAACCTGGGGGAACATCGGCAAGGGGTGCCACAGAACCGCACGCCCCTATTCTCTGTGAAAGCTGGTCAAGCACGCCCCCTGCGGCAGGGGAGCAAAGGTGAATTGCGTGCCCTGCCGCCGCCCTCTCAGTTAGCCACTGCAACAGGTCCTGACGCAGGGGCAATGGATGATTGGTAAAATCGAAGTTGGTAGGGAGCAGGCTTGCAAGTGAGCCGCTGCTGACCGAGAGGACCCGCGGAAGAACGCGCAGCAGTTTCTGCGGATGCCAAAACAGAGCAATTATCAGCCATTCGTAAACTGGAGACGAAAAGCTCGCGCTTTCCATTGCCACAACAATGGGAACGGCCCGTGTCACGCTCAGGCTCGCCCGTGCGCTTTCCACGTATTCCTCCTCCCGGAGGGCGCTCCTTATGTTCACAGCGTCGGATGGCATGACGTGCCTGATTGATCATTTGACTCGACGCTTGTAACCAAATCAACTTCAGCTTGCAACGTTCGACATTTCAGATCAGTAATTCAGTCTAGAATCGCAGCTGGATGGGGATCTTGGAATACGGTCTGACTGGGTGGGCGGGCATGAGGGTCCTGCCCAGAACGCTCATTCAACGAGGAAAGGACCTGGGATCGTTTGTCGGCAGTCGGATCTCTCTCGATCCGGACGAGCGCGCAACACGCCTCCTTATCCTGATCGCTTTCGGGTTTGCCGTAATTTATGTGAGCCTGGCGCTTACGCCCTCGCACTATTCTCTGGGACTGAAGCGCCTGGGTGCAGAGGTTCGGCCCTTGTTCCTCAATGCGCAGGGAGTTCGGAGCGATGAAATCTCGGTTCTAACTCCGCTCATGCAAACGGCCGTTCGGGGTGGCTTCTCGAGCCACAATCAGATTTCGCCCTATCACGAGTCGCTGAAGGGGTTCTTCGCGCTGCCGATTCTTGACTGGTCGCTCATCTTCAAACCCCAGCTCTGGGGGTTTTGGGTGCTTCCGCCGGCCTATGCCTATTCGTTTTACTTTTGCAGTTTCTGGGTGGCGTTTCTTATGGGCTACACACTTCTGCTTGCCCAGCTGGGGGCCAAACCTGTCATCGCTGCGTTCGGTTCGCTCTGCCTCTTCTTCTCGCCCTTCGTCCAGGCCTGGTGGACAACAAATGCCCCCACATTTGCCTTCGCACCTTGGCCAGCAGTCATCCTGCTCCTGAATCTCAGGCCCGGCGCAAAATTGCCACTGCTCTTCTGGACGGGATCAGCCTGGGTCTTCGGTCTTGCATATCCACCCTTTATCATTTCGGCAGCCTTTGCCCTCGGCATCCTCATTGCTGCATTTCGTCGGGATGTCTTCACCATATCGAACGGGCTGGTTGTCCTGATTGCCGCAGCCCTGTTTGGCGTCGTTTTTCATTGGTACTTTGGCGATCTCGTGGACGTGATGCGAGATACCATCTACCCCGGGCACCGCGTTTCCTCAGGTGGAGGAGTAGACCCATCAAAGCTCATTGCTCATCTCTTCCCCTTCTTCACCGCTGTGTTCTTCCTACCTATTTTCAAAGAAAATCAATTCATTCCACTCCTTAAAGAGAATTTTTGCGAGATCGCCGCCATCAGCACCTTTCTGCCAATGACTTTGCTCTGCTTTGCCCGTCACTCATCCGTCTGGAAGGTTCTGAAGGCAGATCGCCTCGCTTGGTCGATAGTGGCGGGGGGACTGATTTCCATGGCTGCCTGGATGGTGCTACCGATTCCTGCCGCCTTTGGACGTTTCCTGCTATGGAGTTCCGTACCGCCAGAGCGAATGCTGTGGGGCTTCGGATTCCTGCTGACTCTCTCAACAATCGTTCTGATTTCCAAATCGGATTTTGTTATTTCGCGCCGCCGTGCCGCCATTTTTGTGGGCGTCCTGCTGAGCGGAGGGCTCATTTCCAAATTCCTGTACATTGTGATCTGGAAGACGGCGGATCTTTCTTTTGAGCAGGCACTCCTCATGAGTCCGTTCGAGTGGACTGCAATCCTGCTCTTTCTCGTGTTCGCAGGCGGCCTCTCCAACAGCAGGCTCGTTGAACAAGCGTCCCCCCAGCGGCTTGTATTGGGCGCCGCCATTGCCGGATTGTATTCAATCGGCGCCTTCAACCCGTTTCAACAGGCATTCCCGATTTTCGACATTCCGCGAACCGAGAAGCTCGAAACCCTGCGCCTTGAGTCTCAGCGCGCACCAAATGGCTGGATTGTGATCCCGAACAACTATGGTGCACTCCTCTCCGGAGCAGGCATCAGTGCCATAAATCATGTGCTGACCACTCCCGAACTTGGCTTCTTTCGCGCGGTGTTTCCGGACATGCCGGAAACAGAGTTCAATCACGTTTTCAATCGATACGCGCATATTGTCCCGCGCGCTGGCATCACACTGCCCTTTGTCTTGCAGAATGATATGATCGCTGTGCCCATCGATGCGTTCAAGAAGAAGATTGTGGTCCCAGGGCAATCAGAACGCTGACGCCGGCAAGCGGAATCGGAACCAGTGAATGTGTGGGCAAAATGGACATCCCCAAGCGGCCGGAGGGGTCTCAACGGGGCGCGCCGATCACCGCTCCGTTTCGCACGTTCGAAGCGGGTTTGACCCGCTTAAGTTGTTGTGATAGCAGGAAAAGAATGGTGCGCCTTTCCGGCGACCATTCGAACCAGATATTCGTAGAACTAGCCCAATGGGAGCAAGTCCTTAAGGACACCTCGCTAGCACGGCCAGCTCCGCCCTCACCTTGAGGGAGGCGGCAATGTCCCTCAGAGTTGATTTCGACCGCGCGGCCATTTTGGCCGTGGAAGGTCGCTTTGAACAGGTCATTCGGAAGACCCGGAATAAGCGGCCCGCACCATTTAGCATCCGCCTGAGCGAGGAGGACCGCGCCCGCTTAGCTTTGGAGGCTGCGGGCGCTCCGCTGGGTGCTTACATCAAAGCCAAGGTTCTTGGCACAACGCCGCTGGTGCGCAAGCGCCGGAAGGTCCTCCCCATGCAGGACAGGGAGGCGCTTGCGCAAGCACTGGCGCTGCTGGGACGCTCGCACCTTTCGAGCAATCTCAACCAGATCGCCCATGGCGTGAATATCGGCACGCTGCCCGTCACACCCGAGACGGAAGCCGAACTGCGCGCGGCCCTTGAGGCGGTCCGCGAGATTCGCATGCTGCTCATGCGCGCCCTCGGCCACAACGCGGGGAATGCGCCATGATCCTCAAGGCCTCTCAGCGTGGCGGTGGCCAGGACCTGGCTGTCCATTTAATGCGGCTTGATGACAACGAGCATGTGAGCCTGCACGAGTTGCGCGGCTTCGCATCCGACAATCTGAAAGACGCCTTTCGGGAGGCGGAGGCGATCAGCCACGGCACCAAGTGCCGCCAGTATCTCTTTTCGCTGTCGCTCAGCCCGCCAGAAAATGCGCGCATCCCTGTCGAAGTCTTCCAAGAAACCATAGACCGCATCGAACAGCGGCTAGGTCTGGAAGACCAGCCGCGCGCTGTCGTCTTCCACGAAAAGGAAGGTCGCCGTCATGCGCATTGCGTGTGGTCCCGCATCGATGCCGAGACCATGACGGCCAAGCAGATGTCGTTCTTCAAGACCAAGCTTATGGGAGTCTCGCGCGACCTGTATCTAGAGCACGGCTGGAAGATGCCGCGCGGCCTGGAGAACACGGGCGAGCGTAATCCCACCAACTTCACACTCGCCGAATGGCAGCAGGCAAAGCGCCAGGGCATCGATCCGCGCTGGCTCAAATCCACTTTGCAGGATTGCTGGAAGCGCTCCGACAATCGCGCCACCTTCGACCGCGCTTTGTCCGAGAAAGGCTTCTTCCTCGCCAAGGGCGACAAGCGCGGCCTGGTCGTCCTCGATCACCAGGGCGAGGTCTATTCGCTGCCCCGCATGCTCGATCTCAAAACGAAAGAGGTCCGAGATCGCCTCGGCGATGGCAAAGACCTCAAGGGTGTCGAGGAAACCCAGAAACTGATCGGCGAGCGAATGACTCCGGCGATCCGCCGCCACGTCGAGGAATCGCGCCAGCAGTTCCGCAAAGCCTCCGGCGTGCTCGGTGAGCAAAAAGCCGAGATGACGAAGCTGCACCGGGAAGCCCGCAGCAAGCTGGAAACGAGACAGCGGCAGGAATGGGATGCGGAAAGCCTTGCCCGGTCCGCGCGCCTTCCGAAGGGTCTGCTCGGGATCTGGCACCGCATCACCGGACAATATCAGGAGGTGCGCGGGGCCAATGAACGCGACGCGCAGGCAACGCGCGAACGGCAGGCCGCCGAACGGCAAAGCCTGATTGACGGACAGCTCGAACAGCGGGCGGGCCTGCAAAGCCAATTCAAAGAGCTGCGACGCAGCCAAGCTGAACGGCTCCTGGAGCTGCGGCAGGATGTCGGTCGCTTCTTCAAATTCTCGCGGGGGGCCGAGCAGTCGCGCGCCCGCGAAGCTTCCATCGGGCTACGGCTCGAACGCTAGGGCACGATCAAAAGGAGAAAAACATGTCCTCGAAGAACGACGAGACTTCTGGAATTGCTATCGCCATAGGCATTTTCGCGGCTGGTGCGATCATCATGGGTGTCTTGATCTACGCGATTGCGGTCTTCTTTTCTTTGGCGCTCACCGTCCTAAGCATCTTCGCCTGGAACAAACCGCTCACGCTTTGGGGAAATACCGCTACACCACGAGATGCAAGGCGGTTTGTGGGCGCGGGCCTGATCGGCGTGGCCTGCGCGCCTGTGATTGTCTTGTTTGGGTGCGCGCTTTTTGGCTTCGTCATTGAGAAGCAGTACTGGATACATATTTACCTCGGCGGTTACGCCATCGGTTCGCTCGGTGTCGCCTATCTCGACCTGAAGCAGGAGGAGGCAGAGGCCGCAGCGCGGGCTTTGATCGTTCCGCCTACCATGCCGCCAGCGCCACCAAAGACGATTCAATCCCATCCTGAAGACTTCACGTTCGCAGACTGGTCCGACGATGAGGAGTTCCGGAAGTGAGCTTCGGGCGTATCTCGGAGATCGTCCAGTTCTTCTGGATGTTTGAATCCCACGCGCAGCAACGGCTTGCGTGGGACGACGCCGCCGAGGCGCGTGTTGCCCGGATGCGGGCGGAGGGGCAAGCCGCCGCTCAGCTTCGCGCCATGCTGAACGCCAACCCGAGCGGCTCGCTCGGTCATGCGAAGCTCAATGACATCGACGCGCTAAAAGAGTCGGGATTGCTATGACCGCGCTAGCGACAATTCCAACGCCTCGGCGGACATTCCGCCGGGGCATTGAGTTGGGGTTCTTCAACGGCACGCCGCTGATCTATGACGGCACCGAGCCAGTCGCCATCGACGCGCAGGCAGGCAAGGGAAAGCTCGCCCGCTTCCTCGGTCCCAATCTCGTGTCGCCACGGACGCGGCACCTCTCGAAAATTATCACGGACGTCAAGGACGCTGAGCTTGCCTGGGTGTCGTGGAAGACGCTGCAACGCCAGGGATACCGGGTGCTCTTCATCAATCCGGGGCGGCTTCATGGCTATCCGGGCGAGTCCTTCAACTTTAACACGCGGCTGCTGGAAGTCGCCGCTCGGCCCGAGCTAAGCGATCTGGTCTGGGAGGTCGCCTATGATACCGCGAGCTACATCATCCCCATGGACCCGAACCCTTCGCATCGCTGGATCGGCCAGGGTGGGCGAACGGCTTGCGCCCTGTACAACAAAATCACGGCGCAGCACCCTTCCGAGCGCTGGCCCTGCACGGTGGGTGGCCTGTGGGACTTCTTCGGGCGTGGCCGCGATGAAATCGCAGACGATCTGCTCGTCTGGGCGAGCGATGGCCGCATGCAGGAGGATGCCGGAATGTGCCGCCAGATTGCCAGCCTGACGCAATCGCGCGACCAGTGGAATGCTTATTCATCGGTGCTCATGGAACGCCTGCAAGGTTTCCAGCCCGGCTCGGCGGCGCGCACGGCAACGGACTGCAACAGCTTCGATCCGGCGGATATGAAGCACGAAGCGACGGCGCTTTTTATCATCGGGTCTGCGCGCAGTGAGACCAGCCGCAACTTTGTCGGCGCGATGACCGCTGCCGTGATCGAGCGCTTCGCCGATGCGTACGGCCCGCTGCGCGGCCTGGTTGTTGGGGAGGAATGGGGTCAGCTTTACGTGAGCAATTTCTATGAAATCCTCACCCTCTATCGCCAGGGCGGGATCAACTTCCTCGGGGTATTCCAGAACGCCTCGGCGCAGATCGAAACGAAGTACGGTAAGGAAACCGCGCGGCTCTGGAAGAAGGCCGTTGCGCATACCCTCTATCGCGGACTGCCCGACAACGACACGCTGCTGGATATCGAGCACCGTTCTGGCAAGACTTCGGTCATGGTGCGCGGCTTCAATGTGAACAGCAATCAGGTCAACGGCTCGGGCGACAATCTGTCTGAACAGTCGCGCCCACTGCTTCAGGTGGAGGACATCCGGGCGGCGACAGGCGGCGAGTCTGCTCTGCTGGAATCGCGCGACAACGGGTTTTTCACAGTGAATATGCCGAACTTTTGGGAACGTCCGGAACTACAAGGCTACTTGCGGAACGTGACTCTGAAGCCCGACCGCTACAGCTGGCTATCGAGCACAGAAGCTCAATGCGATATCGCTGATCTCTAAATCAACGGCTGCGCCTCCGGCACAGTGACCGCGAGTCATCCTTGATCAGGGAATTTGGAAAGGTCGAGCTTTTCTGTAAGCCAGTATTTTGCGTGGTCCCACCCGCCATACGCACTTGGCTTCGTCCGCACATTCACGAAGTATCGCTTCGGGAATTCGACAAGGGCGGATTCGTACTGAACCATCACCAAGACCGCATCGCTCGTCTGAGGCAGGTCCTCGTCATCCAGAAGGTCCAGAAACTTTCGCTCCGGTTCTTTGTCGAGTACGATCAATAGGTCTGAGAGCGCGCGATTTATTATCTTTACCTTTCCTTTACTAAGTATCGCGTCAGGCTTCTTCTTCGATAGTTCACGAACTTCTCGAATGAGACCCTTAAATACCTCACCCGTTGCCTGATATAACTCTACGGCTTCAGCGGTTGTGCGATGGTTAAAATTCGTCATTTCCGTCCTACTTTGCTAGGCGGACCCGCAGGTATCTCGGTCGTTTCACCGCCGACAACATAAAACCATCCGTAATCATGAATAACATTATCCGACCGATACCGCTCAACCTCTTCCATATATTGCGCCAATATCAATGTCACATCGCTGGTAGTGGGGGCGTCATCGGAGTCGAACTGTTCAAAGTCGTCGAAAGGCCGATATTTTTTTCCAAGCACTGAGTTGGCCGCAACTAGCACCTTGTTTATCAGCTTCAATTTGAAGCTATTCAGCGAGTCACTGGGAGATTTTTTGGCTAACAATCCAATTTCCGCATGAGCGCCTTGGAGTTGACCGATTACCTTTTCCAGTTTCTCGACGTCTTCTTTACTTTTCATTGGCAATCCTTTCTATCCTGGACACAAACGTCGATACTGAACGTAACTTCTAATCATTATATCGATCGGATGCCGCTGTTTGCTGTCATAGACTTCTACCATCTGTCCAACATCTTCGTCAGTCAACGTAATAACCGCCTTGCGCTGTCCAGCCCATAGTTCGACAGTTCGCGTCATTTCTGCGCGTTTCAGTGGATGTCGCGTCACTAGAACACCGAAGTTCCCCAATTCGGTGTGCAAATAGCGGTTTAATTGGTCGATATGCTCTCGTTCTATCTTTGCCACATTTTTCATCTCAAATGTTATCTGCTGTGACTTGTATTCGTCCATCAGTTGCTTCAGAAATTCGTGCTTCCGGCTATTATAGAAAATGAGATCGCGGATGCTCACGCCGCTGTCTGTTCGCGCCTGTTCCTGCGCAAAATCGAGATGTGGGTACAAAAGTGTCGGCAGCAGCTCGCCTATCGCCGTCTCATAGTTCTTGTCCGCGTTTTCACTCTTTCCGGTTGGGAGTTTTCGAATCTCGGCGAACTTGCGTCTAGCAGACAAGACAGGAATTTGAGTGAATAACGGATCAACCCGGCAGTCGTCCGCGGTCCTCTCGCGCTCTCTAATGTAAGCGTCAACAACGCCGTAATTTTCGCGGTTATAGGTGAGGACCTTAGTTCGAGTTAGTTCCTCGCCTTCATGAGCGATGTCGTCTTGGGGGCAGCCATCGCGGAAGTAGCTCTCATAGCTGATCCAAGGAACAAATCTTAGCCAGTGCTTAGGTATAAGCAGCAGGGGTTGTCCGGACTCAGGATGGGTTGGGATCAACGTCCTTACCGTTTCAAAGCCGCGCTTTCCTGGATTATAGACGGCCGGGACGTCCGCCTCCGTCATTGGAATTCCTAGCTGGGCGCATTCTTGATGTGTGTAGTCGATCAGGTGGCTCTTGAGGAAGGAGCATGTGATATCGCTAATGCGATCTCGACTTATCCCGTCGACGAAAAGTTGAATCTCCTCAATATGGCGGAATCCCCCATCTCTGTGATTTGGCAACCGCTGGAAAAGCGCGAGAATTGCCTCAGCGGTTCCGCGCCCAATGCGTTTTCCTTTGCGGCTGCTTGAGGTTCCCAAGCCTGCTTCATCGCATTCAGATGCAATGATTAATTGCGAGATCGCTTCCTCGGCTTTGCCGTTGGCTGCCAGTGTGCCGAGGTGGTTGAACGCTGCAAGCAAAAATTGATGTAGGCCTCGGTCGCTGAGAGATGGAGATCGCCAAAGTAAAAACGGGTCAACATAAAGCGGGATGTCCTCGTTTAGAAATGGAATTGCAAAACCCAGTTCATGCTGAGGAACATAAACATTGTAATATTCAGTAAAACGGGGTCGAATAAGCACGCAGCGCTCTCTCTCAACGAAAAATTATATGAAATATTAGCATCAAATGCTCCGTGTTGGAACCGTTCACGCTATGCCCTACCGTAGCGAAGGCGGGCGGAGGGGCCTCTATGCCATTCAAGGCCCCATGACGCACTGGTATTTCACAGGCATCTTCCCCTTGGTGACGTTCCATCGGCGATGGCGGGCAATATCGTCCTCCAGGACATCGCACATGGCCTAGATTCCCATTGATCCAAAAGAAGCAGAATTTGATTACGCAACGTGGAAGACGCTGAAGCGCCAATCTTGGCCCGCTGGCTAAATTTCAATCTCGCCCGCTATCGGTGGAACGATAACATTCATCACAGCGGTATGGAGATCGACGTCCACCCTCGGAGCTTTGAGCGTAACCACCAAGGCATATCGCGTCGTTTGATCTACGATGTCCCGGCTGGCACGATCACGCCACCAACCGCCGACAGGCTTAATGCACAGCCTGTCGCGCCCCAGCAAGTCGATTGCGGGACCCTGCCAGGTGTCACAGTGGATAGAGCCTGCGGACATACTGTCCGGGCCTAAAAGCCACCGAGCATCATCCGGCTGATTGGTAGCGGCGGCTCTCGGGTTATCGCGCTCTGACACGTTTACCCGCTTTTTGAAATTATCGAGCGATTCCCCTTTTCTGCGCAGATCGAACCGCAAGCCGAATGATTGATAGCGTTGAGGATCGACGTTTGCGGAGAATCCTGGGTTGGGCTGAATGAAGTACGACAGAGTGACCTTAAGGGAGACTTCCTCATTGCCGAGCTGTTCCAATGTGTCGTTGGGAAGCGGCAGTTGGTAGTAATGGCATTCATTGAATTTCCGTCCGCCCTGCAACCTGAATGGCTGAATTGGGCTTTGGGCAATGAGCGCTACATGGTCACGCGCCGAGGCATTCGCCCTGTCGTAATCAGGAACGCCGTAGCCAAACTGGCGAATGACGGGATAGCGGTCGCGCAGCCCAGCGGCTGCATCTAATGCCGCCCGCATTGCGCCAGTGTATTCGCCGCTATGCACCATAAGCGCCCGGATCATCTCTGGCCAATAATCCGGGTGAGCCGCTGCGAGCTGGGCGGCCATCCGGGCGGCCTGGGCTGCTGCTGCGCTTGTAGCATTAAACGAAACGAGTGGCCGCCCGCCGACATCGCGTCCGGTGGTCAGCAAGGATAGTGAATCGAGCGTGGTCAAATCATTGCGGCTCGGACTGACGGCGCGGTTGCCCGCTTCCAACACCAGTTCCGGCTTGAAAGGCGCCCGTCCACGCCAACCGACCGATGTTCGGGTATGTGGACTTAAAGTCCCGATGGAGGCCATCGGAGTCCAGTCCTGATAGCCAACGTCGGTGACGGTCACAAGATCGGTGTAGCCTCCGACCGTGAGGGCATTCCAAGCCTGGCTCGGATCTTCCGCAGGATAGGCATCTTGTCCCGGCCACTGCGCCATGGTCATCACAGCATCGCTATTCCCGGCGGATAGCACGAACAGGCGGCGCGGCGCATCGTCTTCGTCACCAATCATCGTTCCCGACGCTGCCTGGTCGATTGCAGCGCTCCAGGTTGAGGCCTGTGCGCCCGAGACATTTTCATTGGTCACGGCCATGCAATAGATGCGGGTTCGATCTGGTTGCGCAATCTCTGGCAGGGCGACCGCTGCTTGTGTAAGCACACCGTAAGAATGCGGATCGTTTGCCGCGAAGCCTCGCGGCGGAAGAAGCTTTACCGACTCCAGCCTGTGGGTCAAAATGCGCTGGGAGGTGTCGGACAGCTGAGCTGTCAGGTCGCCATGCAGGACCATTCCAGCCATGTTCGTGCCATGGTCATGGTGGTCATCGACGCCCCACGGCAATTCGATTGCGTGTTGATCCCCTGTCGAAAGCGCGGGTTCAAGAAGGGCATGCCCCCTGTTCACACCGGTATCCAAGAGGCAAACGGCTGGCACATCGGTGCCTGGCCAGGTTATGCGTGCGGCAAGATCATCGTTCCATTCGTGCTGTGTATCCCGCACATCATCGATGAAAAAGACGGGCGTATCCGTCGCGCGGCGCAATTCTGCGATGATGCCAGTTGCGAACATCATCAATTCAATCGCGGCCCTAGTCGCGACAACGGGCACAACGGTGGCCTCGGGGAAATAAAGCCTTCGATCCTTGTTTGCGGGCCTTAGGTTTAATCGACGACAAACATCCTCAAGACTGGCTTCATCGCCCGGTGCAACCCAAACGGACCACCACATTTGGTGCTGTGGGTCATCGGGCAATGCTGCCGGATCGTCGGTCCATAGGGTCTCTAGCCGTGCCCGCCTAAAATTCTCAATTGCCTCGACAGTTGCTTTCTGGCGCGGCTGTCCGCCTTCGGTTAGCGGCCCCGCCCGATAGTCTTCGATAATAGCTGACAGGGCGACGCGGGCGTGGTCGGGTACAAAGAGCGCAACTGTCCGCCCGGTGTCATCATCTTTGACGGCCCTCGGTGTTATTCCGCTCGTTTTGCGTTCGAGGATGTCGGGGTTGCTGCCCCGGCGCAGTTGCACCTCGATATAGCTGCCAGCCACAGGCTCTAATCGTTCGTCAGCTATTCTAGAGACGTCTGCGGCGATCAGTGCTGTCGACAGCTCGTTGGCAAGCCTCGCACCATGCTCCGCGCGGATACGCGGGGTGCTCGAACCCCCGCTGCCCTGACCAGCATATTCGCTAGAGGTGATCCGCGCCGATATATCGATATGCGGGAGATCGAAGCGGGTCGCCATTCAGATTAGGACACGGGGTCGTCGAGAAAGGCGACTCTCATGTCACGGCGCTCTTGGAGACGAGACAATAGGTCGTCGGTTGAGACTGTGTTCCGCTCTTCGAGAATGGCGGACTTAACCGCGTCGTCGGCGGCACGAACAAGCTCAGACTGGCTGAGATTTTCAGCGGCCTCAAATATTTTCTTCCACACCAACCGTTGAGCCTTCATCGGCTTCAGGTTCGCAGTGATAATATCTTTCACATCATCCTGTGTGGGCGACTTGAACTCCAAGACCTGATCGTAACGTCGCAAAAGAGCACGATCCAACAACGACGGGTGATTGGTGGCACAGACAATCAAGCTGTCAGTGGCGTTGTCTTCTTCCATAAACTGGAGGAACGAGTTTAGCACGCGGCGCATCTCCGCGACATCATTGGTCGATGTTCGCTGTCCGCCGACAGCATCAAATTCGTCAAAAAGATAAACGCCGCGACGCTTCGCCGTTTCGTCAAATACCAATCGTAGTTTGGCGGCGGTTTCGCCCATGAATTTGGTTATGAGACCTTCTAGCCGGATGACGTAAAGAGGAAGATTAAGCTCACCCGCAAAGGCTTCGGCTGACATTGTTTTGCCGGAACCCGGCGGACCGACAAAAAGCACACGGCGTGCTGGCACTTTGCCATGCTCGCGGAGCCAGTCGCGCTTGCGCTGCTGGCGAACAACGTCGGCCATGCGGTCGACCAAGCGGGAATTGAGTACAACGTCCTTGAGCTTGTAGCGCGGCTCGCGCAGCTCAAGCAGACCTTCAAGATTGCCGCGAGGTGTTCCGAAGGCAATCGGCACGGACGCGCCGCGTGACCGCAAGGCGCGAGCGCGGTCGATCTCGGTGCGCATTTCGTCAGCCGTCTGTTTGTGCCCTTGGCGGGCTTCGGAAGCGGCAACCTGCAACGCGATAGAAAAGAACAAGTCGTCGTCCCCTTCGGCACGACTTTTCAACATTGCTATGATTTGCTTCGCGTTCGACACGGTTCCTCGCTGTTCTACCCCAAGCCTATCACAAAGGCCGGAATCTTGGAAGAATTTCGGCGAAGGCGTCCCCAACTTAGCTCCACCGGGTCTGGGATTTACGGAACCGGAAGGCTGGCGCTAGGAGAGCTGCAAACGCCGCCGCAGGGTTGTCAGGGGGCAGCGGATACCCCTTGACTAGATGGGGTTCCAAGGGGAGCGTCTAGGGCTCCCTTTTGGTCGCTTCCAAGGGCGAAATTTTGGTGCAGGTCCAGGGCGGCAAACGCTCTAGGTCGCAGGTCCAGCGGCGATAACGATGGTCTGGATGGGGTCTTGGGGAGGGGCAGGAACGCACCACCCTAAGCGCGATGAAACGGCGGACGTTTCAATGGCGCAAAGAGGCTCGATGCCGAATTTGTGCCACGGCCTGGGGGATGCAACGGGGGCGCGCAGCGGCCCCCTTGCCAAGATCGCGGTACTACACCGCACATCTTGCACTTCTCCAAACTGACTTATTTTCCCTATATCTGACCGTCCTCACAAGGTTCGCGCCGCCCCCTTGGCAATGGTCTCGGAAGACTCTTCACCGTCGCTAAAGCGGAACGTCCCATTGACTTCCACTCGACGCGGCGACGACGGCTGCCTTCTGACTCTCTCCGGCGGGGATCAAAAGGATGTCGCGATTGCTCTGCTCGCCGAACCCCCAAACCATCGTTGACCGCTGCGCCTTGGAGTGGTCCAGCGCGGCTATGCTGATCGATGTGGGCTCAACAAGGTAGCGCTGGGCGAACGGATACATGTGCTTAACCGAAGGATCGATTTCCACAGCGGTCAGCGTTTCGCTCCATCGGAATGACGGATCGGCGTTGCTGACCAGATAGCGGAAAATGGTTCCGGTCTCACTGACGAACTGCACGCCCGAGCGTTGGTGCCGTCGCACACCGTTTTCGAGGAAAAACTCCTGAACCGTCATCGTTGGCAGTTCATCGTGCAGGACGGCGCGGACGAAGGTCTCGCTTTGATAGTAGTACGCTTCGTAGCGGTCGTGCCCATGGAACAGCGTCCAGATTGAGAACAGGCCAGAAAACGGCATCAGCCGCTGCCGCGTTAATTCGCGGCTTGCGACTGACTCCCCGCCATAGAAGAACGTCGAAAGCGATCCGGCGAAATCGAGCGTCCGGATATACGACGCGCGCTCGCTCATCATGGCCCGGATTTCATCCTCAGATGCCAGAAGCGCTTCAAGCCGCTCCGCGACCCGAGTGCTTTTCACTATGTCGCCCTGCCATAGGTCCGCCTGCGTGTCTTCGAGCCACCGACGGAGAGCCTGAGCAGTCTTTGTCTCTTCCCGCTCGTTGTCAGCAACGATGACTCCAACCTTGCCATGACTGAAGGCGGCGCGGCCTTTCCTGCCTCTAAGAAGTGCGAGGTATTTTCCGTAGCAGTAGCGAAGAAATCGCCGCCCCTCCTGTGTGGAGAAGAAGCCAAAAATCTTCACCGAGCCGTCTGGCGGGAATGGCGGTAGCTTTATCGTGCTCAACTGAACGGATTCCGTAACCCTCGGCGTTCGACTCAGGAACGCAAATAAGAGAGCCTAGCTAAACGGATGGCTCCACTATCGGCTAGAGGACACAATTATAAAAAGTCTGGGGTGCGATAGGAATTTATTCTTGTTAACTGAGCCATGTTCTTGTATTGTTCTGTTCCGGTCAAACAACTTTTGACGGAACGGAGGCTTTGAACACCAGAAAGGATGGCGAGGAATGGACGTAACAAATACGCATTTTGATGAAGCGACCGCATCAAGCGAGCTGGGTCATTATCTGCAGTTCATCGCCCATCTCGACATGCCGTTGTCGGCAAAGATCGAGATGGTTTCTGCGCTTCATCTAATAATGAGCAACTTCGTTGATCGCGCCTTTGGCGACGATCCAGTCCAGCATGTGAATGGATTTCACGCGGGTGGTGAGATCGGCAGCGATGTCGTGGTAGGATTGGGTAAACCCGAAACCGATGACATCCGCCTGTCCAGCGCATTCGCTTCGCCTGCCGCAGGTCGGCGGAAGAAGGAGCATGAATGACGATTCAACCCCAACAGAAATGCGTAATCTACGCTCGCGTTAGCTCGCCAAAACAAGTTACCCAGGGCCACGGTCTATCGTCTCAAGAGACACGTTGCCGTGAATACGCAGGCTACAAAAATTGGGAAGTGGCCGAGGTATTTTACGACGACATCACAGGGGCCGTCGTCAGCAGGCGCGGCATGGACGCGTTGCTGGTGTTCCTGAAAAAACACAAGCGCGAGAAGATGATCGTCATCATTGACGATATTTCGCGACTTGGCAGGGAGCGTCGCGCCTACTGGCCTTTGCGGGACAGCATCATCGCACTTGGTAGTAGCTTGGCATCGCCATCCATTACGTTTGGCACGGATGCCGATTCCGACTTCCATGAAGGGCTCATGGTCGAGGTTGCGCAACACCAGCGCGGCAAGAATGCCGAGCAGACGAGAAACAGAATGCGCGCTCGTGCGATGGGGGGCTATTGGGTTGCCAAGGCCCCGATTGGCTACCGCATGGAAAACCGGACAGGTCACGGCAAATTCCTAGTGAGGAACGAGCCGTTCGCTACAATAGTCGCGGACGCATTCAATGGATATGCATCCGGTCGCTTCGAGACCATCGTCGAGGTGAAGCGCTTTCTTGAAGCGCAGCCCGCATGGCCGAAGGACAAGCGCGGCGAAGTGCATCAAGAGCGTATCAACGAGCTGTTTGCCCGGCCAGTTTACGCGGCCCACATCACGCACGAGCAATGGGGTCTTCATTTAATCCCCGCGAAGCATGAGCCTCTTGTCTCGCTTGAGACCTGGCAGAGCGTTCAGAACCGCCACAAAGACATGGCCAAGGCTCCGGTGCGGAAGGACTTTCGCGAAGACTTCCCGCTGCGCGGCTTCGTGCTCTGTGCCGATTGTGGCCAAGCGCTCACGTCCTGCTGGTCGAAGGGCCGCAGTTCATCTTACGCCTACTATCTCTGCGACACACGCGGCTGCCCCTTATCGAGAAAGTCGATCCCACGGGAAGAGATTGAAGGGGACTTTGAGAAGCTGCTGACCAACCTCCGGCCATCCGAGGGGCTGTTCAATCTTGCGCTGAAGATGTTGCGCGACGTTTGGGGTAGGAAAGCCAATGGCGCTCGTGAGCAGTCGGCGGCGCTACAAAAGGAAATTGCAGCCACCAGCCGCAAGGTCGATCAACTCCTAGAGCGGATCGTCGAAGCGAGCAGCGATTCCGTGGTGGTGGCATACGAGCGGAAGATCAAAGAGCTGGAGACGCAGAAGGCCATAATGACCGAACAGATGGCCACTATCGGCAAGCCGATCCGAAGCTTTGGCGAAACTTATCGAACCGCCTTCGACTTCCTCGGAAACCCCAGCAAACTGTGGCATTCGCCGCGTATTGAGGACCGCCGCGCCGTGCTGAAACTCGTGTTTGCCGAGCGACTGCCATACGTGCGCGGGCACGGCTATCGAACCGCAAAAATATCAACACCATTCAAGATGTTAGGAGACATGAACATGTCCGAAAAAGAAATGGTGCCCAGGACCGGAATCGAACCAGTGACACGCGGATTTTCAATCCGCTGCTCTACCAACTGAGCTACCTGGGCTGCCGCACGGTGGCGGTTGTATAGGTGATCGACAGGGTGCTTGCAAGGGGAAGTTAGGGGTTAGCTTTGCAGGAGAAGATCCATATATATCAATGGCCTATGGAGATATGACGCGCTTCGCCCGATCTTTTCAACATCGCGCATTTGAGCACAGCGGCATCTTGGCTGGCAGGTTGCCGCGCCGCGAGCCCTGCTCCGGGGCTGGGCGTCTCGCAAGCGCCAAAGCGGAAAGGGACTGACCAATGCTTGCGGCGGGGACGCAGTGGCCGAAGTGGAGCTTTGCGGGACTTGCGATCTTGGCAGTTTCAGGCGCGGCGTGTCTTGCCATCGCCTTTGCCAGTCAACTGACTCTTGAAGCTCATAGCTTCCGGCAGACGCAGACGGCGTTGACGGCCTTTTGGTTCACCCGCGAAGGCTTCAAGCTTGCATATGAAACGCCCGTGGCAGGTTACCCCTGGGCCATTCCTTTTGAGTTTCCCTTCTATCAATATGCTGTGGCGGCTCTATCGATGACACTCGGATTGTCCATCGCCACCGCCGGCAGGCTGATGAGCTTCGCCTGCCTGATACTGTGCATTCCCGTTGTCCGTTCCATCAACAAGCGGCTGTCGCTGCCGCCTGCTGTTCTCGCCGCCTTCGCGGCACTTGCCTTCTCATCGCCCCTCTATGTTTTCTGGGGCCGAAGCGTGATGATCGAGACGGCGGCTCTCCTCCTCGCCATCATCGCCATCAAGTTCTTCCTCGATTTCCTGCTCGGCGGTCGGAGGCTGGGGGATCTGCTGCTGTTCTCGGCATTCATGTCGCTCTGCATGCTGCAAAAGGCAACGACGGGGCTTCCTGTCCTGATGGTCCTCGGCGCTGTTCTTGCCGGCTGGGAGTGGGCGAATTTCCGAAACGGCGCCGCCGCCCCCAAGCCCGTAACACGCGCGGCGCTTATGCTCTGCGTCCTCATCCCCCTGGCTGCTGGGATTGCATGGACCCATTATACCGATACCGTGAAGGTATTGAACCCATTGGGACCTGACCTCACATCCGCGAGCCTCGCGCATTGGAATTGGGGTACGCTTGAGCAACGAGTCTCCCTGGAGTTCTGGCTCAAACTTGTGCTCATACGGGTCCTCGCCGGGAACATGGGGCTCATCCTCGGTCCCGGACTTCTGTTATTCTGCTTCCTGTCCAATTGCCCCCGCCAGACGAAATACATCATGTCCGGCGCCATTCTACTGGGCGTTCTACCGCTCTTTCTTTTCGCCAATCTGCACATTTTTCATGATTACTATCAGGCATCGAACGTGATGTTCCTGATCTACGCCATGGCCGTTGCGATCGGCGCGGTCATCGTTCCGCGGAAGGGGGAGGGAGCAGCATTTCTGCTGCTTCTCGCTCTCGTCGCCACGAATTATGCGATGCTGGGGATGAGCTATCTGCCAGCAATTGCCACCACATTCGACCGCAACCAGAAAGCCGTGGCTATTGGTGAAGTCCTCAAACGGGAGCTTCCACCTGATGGCCAGTTTGTGGCTTTCGGCAATGACTGGAGCTCGACATTTGCCTATCTCTCGGAGAGAAAATCCTTCACGGTCCCGAACTGGTTTCCTTCCTACGACAAGGTGATCGCCCGGCCACAAGACTATGTTGAAAGGGGACGACTGGGTGCCGTCGTTTCATGTGCCACTCGCAGGCCGGAGATTGCTCAGCTGATCGCATGGGCCGACAGCCAGGGCCCATGGAAGGTGGGCGAGACAAATGGATGTGCCATGGCCGTGCCTGGAAGGGACTATTCCGCAAGTGCCGAACCGGGGCCCTGCCTCGGAGCGATTGAAGCAGCCGGGGTTGAGGTCCGTGGAGATGCCAAGGTCATCCGGTTGTCTGGGTGGAGTGCCACGGGCGGTGCTTCGCCGGCCGCCGCGGATGCTGTCTTCCTCATGCTCAGCACGGCGGGAAAGCCGCCAGCCTATGTCGATACGCTGGCTGTTCCCCGGCTGGACGAGAGCAGGCGTCTCGGGGTCCCGGAGGACGGCGACCTCGGCTTCTCCCGTCTGCTCCCGGCCTCACTTGCTCCAGGCCGCTATGACATCGGCATCATCCAGCAGTCTCATGGCCGCTTCACACTCTGCCCGATGATAGGTCAGCTGCACGTCGAAGGGTAATCTCGTCCAGCGTTTTACAATCCAGCCTTTGAAATCAGCAACATACCGCAGCTGCGAAAACATTCCTCCCCACTCCCTGCGAAAGTCCAATAAAACCGTGGCTCCTTTGCCGATATGAATTCGGGCAAGGATGGGCTGGCCTTGGGAGAGGCCTGCCATCCAGGCAACTGCGCGAGGCCGTCCGCATCGCGCTTCAAAGGGGAGACACATGGCAAACACGACAGCAGGTCACGTCAAGGGTGACCTTGACCAGGGGAAGACGATGGTCGTCTTCGCCTCCTCCCTTGGCACGGTGTTCGAGTGGTATGACTTCTATCTTTACGGCTCGCTCGCCGCGATCATCGCCAAGCAATTTTTCTCCGGCGTCAATGAGACGGCGGGTTTCATCTTCGCGCTCGCCGCCTTCGCCGCCGGCTTCATCGTGCGTCCCTTCGGCGCTCTGGTGTTCGGACGGCTGGGCGATCTCGTCGGCCGCAAGCACACCTTCCTCATTACCATCCTGATCATGGGTCTCTCGACCTTCGGCGTGGGTCTGCTTCCCACCTATGCCACGATCGGCATCCTTGCGCCCATCATCCTCGTGCTGCTGCGCGTGCTGCAGGGCCTGGCGCTGGGCGGTGAATATGGCGGTGCCGCAACTTACGTGGCTGAGCATGCGCCGGACAACAAGCGCGGTCTCTACACCTCCTGGATCCAGACCACGGCAACGCTCGGCCTGTTCCTGTCGCTCCTCGTGATTCTCGGCTGCCGCACCTATTTCGGGCCCGAGTTCGATACATGGGCCTGGCGCATTCCGTTCCTGCTCTCGGCGATCCTGCTGGCGATTTCGGTGTGGATCCGTCTCAAGCTGAACGAGTCGCCGGTCTTCCAGAAGATGAAGGAAGAAGGCAAGGGCTCGAAGGCGCCGCTCACCGAGGCCTTTGCCAACTGGAGCAACCTCAAGATCGTCATCCTGGCGCTGTTTGGTCTTACCGCCGGCCAGGCCGTGGTCTGGTACACCGGGCAGTTCTATGCGCTGTTCTTCCTCACCCAGACGCTGAAGGTCGATCCCGTTTCAGCCAATCTGATGATCGCCGCTTCGCTTGCCCTCGGCACGCCCTTCTTCGTGTTCTTCGGCTGGCTGTCGGACAAGATCGGCCGCAAGCCCATCATCATGCTGGGCTGCTTCCTGGCGATCGCGACCTATTTCACCATCTTCGATCAGATCACCAAGAATGCGAATCCAGCCCTCTATGAGGCGATGGCCAAATCGCAAGTGACTGTGGTGGCTGACCCGGCCGACTGTTCGTTCCAGTTCAACCCGGTCGGCACCTCGAAGTTCACCTCCGCCTGCGACATCGCCAAGACAGCGCTGGTCAAGGCTGGCGTGCCCTACATCAATGTGGCGGGTCCTGCAGGTGCGGCACAGGTGAAGATCGGCGATGTGGTCGTGCCGTCCTTCTCGTCTGGCCAGATCAGCGAACAGTCCAAGGCCAAGAACGAGGAACTCAGCGCCTCGCTTAAAGCCGCCGGAGAAACCGGAATCGCTGCCGCGGCAACAGCCGCCGACCAGCAGATCACCGATTTCGTCACGGCGGCGGGCCTTAAGGACGGCCGCGCCAATGACGATCCGACGAAGAACAAGACGCTGGCGGGCCTCATCGCAGCCGGCATGGCGTCGGACGCCTTCAAGAATGCCACTGACAAGACCGCAGCCCTGGGCACGGTGGTTGATTCGGCCGTCAAGGCCGGAGGCTTCGGTGCTGGCCTGACGGAGGGCTTCAACACCGCCCTCAGCGGTGCGCTGAAGGCCGCAGGCTACCCGGCCAAGGCCGATCCTGCCCGGATCAACACGCCGATGGTCGTCTTCCTGCTGTGGGTTCTGGTGCTCTACGTCACCATGGTCTACGGGCCGATCGCCGCAATGCTGGTCGAAATGTTCCCGACCCGCATCCGCTACTCCTCCATGTCGCTGCCCTATCACATCGGCAATGGCTGGTTCGGCGGCCTGCTGCCCACCTTCGCCTTCGCGATTGTGGCGGCGACCGGCAACATCTACTCGGGCCTCTGGTATCCGATCATCATCGCCGGCATGACGCTGATCATTGGCCTGCTGTTCGTGAAGGATACCCGCAACGTCGATATCCACCGCTGACGGCGGAGGATGTGAGACAATGGCGGCCGCATGGGACACCCCCATGCGGCCGTTTTGCTTTTGCAAGTTTGATTCAGTTCAAGGACCGGATCTAACGGGCGTGCGAAGCGGAGATATGGGAGGACGCCAATGCTGCTCGGCATCATGAGCGACGTGCATGCCAATGAGCTGGCGCTGGACGCATGTCTTGCGGCCCTCGAAAGCCATGCGGTGGACCGTCTCGTCTTCCTGGGCGACATCGTGGGCTATGGGCCGGACCCTGAAGCCGTAACGCAGCGCGTGGCGGATCTCGCCTCCCAGGGGGCCATCTGCCTGATGGGCAACCATGATGCGGCAGCACTCGGGCAAAAATCGTCGATGCATGACGTTGCCGCGGCAGCCATCGCCTGGACGGCGCCCCGCCTCTCGGAATCCTCGCGCCGGTTTCTCAGCACATTGCCGATGAAAGCAGTACTGGAAGACGCGTTCTTCGTCCATGCCGATGCGTCGAAGCCGGAGGGCTGGATCTATGTGCTCGATGCGCTGGCGGCGATGCAGTCCATCATGGCGGTGCCCCAGCGCGTTACCTTCTGTGGACATGTGCACCGGCCGCGGCTCTACTGCCTCACCGCCACGGCGAAGGTGATTGCCCATACGCCGGTGACAGACTCTACCGTGCCCTTGAGCCCTCAGCGCCATTGGCTGGCAGTCGCAGGCTCGGTGGGCCAGCCGCGGGATGGCAATCCGGCTGCGTCCTTCCTCACCTATGACACGGCAAGCCGCGATCTCACCTACCGCCGTGCCTCCTATGATTATGAAGCGACGGCCCAGCGTATTCGCGACGCCGGCCTTCCGGAGCAACTGGCGCAGCGCCTCAGCAGTGGAACCTGATATCCCATGGCCAAGACCAGACTCGAAAGCGGCACCAGACTGGACGGCTTTCTCGTAGGCGATCTCGTTCACCGTGGTGGCATGGCCAGCCTGTGGGAGGTGACACGTGAAGGTGACCCCGAAGCCTATCTGATGAAGATCCCCGTGTTGCAGGAAGGAGAGGACCCTGCAGCCATCGTGAGCTTCGAGATGGAACAGATGATTATGCCGCGTCTCAAGGGTCCGCATGTGCCCCGGCATATCGCCAATGGCGATTTTGCAGTCCAGCCCTATATCGTGATGGAGAAACTCGCTGGAGAAACACTACTGCCGCAGCTGAAATCGCTGCCGCTGCCGGTCGATCAAGTTGCGGCCCTGGGTGCGCACATTGCTGACGCGCTGGATGCGCTCCACGGCCAGGGGGTGATCCACCTCGATCTCAAGCCCTCCAACATCATGTTCCGTCCGACGGGTGAAGCGGTGATGGTGGATTATGGCCTGGCACATCACCGTGAGCTGCCGGACCTGCTGCAGGAGGAATTCCGGCTGCCCTATGGGACTGCACCCTACATGGCGCCGGAGCAGGTGATGGGCATCCGCAGCGACCCCAGAAGCGATCTCTTCGCGCTCGGTTGCCTCATGTACTTCTTCGCCACCGGAACGAGACCGTTCGGTGATCCGCAGAAGCTCAAGGGCCTCAAGCAGCGGCTGTGGCGGGATCCGGTTCCGCCACGAATATTGCGGCCGGACATTCCGCCCTGGTTTCAGGAAATCGTGCTGCGCTGCCTGGAGGTGAAGGCCGGGCGGCGTTACCCCACCGCGGCACAGCTCGCCCATGATCTGCGCAATCCCGGCCAGGTGCAGCTCAGCGCCCGTGCAGAGAAGCTCAGCAAGGATGGCTTCTTTGCGGTGCTGAAGCGCAAGGGCGAACCGCCCATGACGTTGATCGACAAGCCGCCGGACCGCGAGGAAGAGGCTTCGGATGCGCCCATCGTCGCCGTTGCCATCAATCTGGATGACATGACACCAGCGCTCGCCGAAAAACTGCGCAACACGGCACTCCGCATTCTGGAGCGTTCACCGCAGGCGCGCCTTGCCGTGCTCAACGTGCTGAAGCTCAACCGCATCGCCATGGACCAGTCGCTGGATGAGAAGGGCAACAACAAGCACGTACAGCGCCTCGTCTCCCTCAAGGACTGGGCGCGGCCGATGGCGCTCTCCCAGGGGCGCTTGACCTTTCACGTGCTGGAGGCGATCGATCCGGCGGACGCCATTCTGGACTATGCGCGTGTCAACAACGTCGATCACGTTGTAATGGGTGCGCGCGCCAACTCCGCCATGCGGAAGTTCCTCGGCAGCGTTTCAGCCAAGGTGGCGGCAGAGGCGCCCTGCACCGTCACCGTTGTCCGCAACCGCTCGCTTGACGGCTAGAAGGGCTTCCGCGCCTGAATTGAATAGGAAAGCGGCATGCGGGGCATGCCCTCCGGCAGCACCCACATCTGGCGGCGGCCTTCCACCGGCACCATCCAGGGGGCAAACTGCCAGGCGAGCGTCTCGTGTTCGTTGAGCCGTTCAAGCGTCAGGCCCGCGCCGATCACGGCGTTCACCACTTCGGAAACCGGGTGCAGCCACTCATACGTCACGGGGTGGGCGATTTTTGCGGTGTCGCCGGTGTAGGTGGTCTCCGTGCTCATGGTGATGGGCTCATCGGGCGGGGTTCGCCAGTCGAAGCCCAGCCGCAGGCCAGGCGCAGTCTCATCCATCTGCATGAAGAAGGGATGGCCCTCGAGCAGATAGAGCCTGCCGCCGGGCTTCAGCAGCGAGGCGGCCGTTTTGGCCCAGCGCGCGATGTCCGGCAGCCAGCCGATGGCGCCCCAGGTCACATAGACCATGTCGAAATCACCTTCGATCAGCGCCCGCGCATCATAGACGTTGCCTTCGATGAAACTGGCGTCGAGCCCGGTTCGCTGCTGCAGATCGCGCGCTCCTGCAATCGCGTTTGGCGAAAAATCGAGACCCACGCAACTCGCCCCGCGCCGTGCGAGGCACAGCGTGTCGATGCCGAAATGGCATTGCAGATGCGCAATCCGCAAGCCCGCCACATCGCCGATCTCCGCGTGCTCCGTGTCATGAAGATTGTCGGCGCCGGCAAGAAATGCGTCGAGCCGGTAGCCGCCTGCCTCATCCTTGATGTGGATTGCGGCGCGGTCATCCCAGTTGAGGCGGTTCTGGGTAAAATGGGCGTCTGTCATGTGTCTTCGAGGGTTCCGGGCTTTGCGGCAAAGCGAATGGCAAATCGCGTGCCGCCATCGCGTGTATAGCTATAGTCATTTCCGAGCTGCTGGGCAAAGGCGCGGATGAGCCTGCTTCCCATTCCGGATTCGGTTCCCGTCGGGGTAAAGCCTCCACCGTCATCCTGGATCACCAGCTCGGCGCGCTCCGGGGCGATGAAGTGCAGCTTCAGGGTGATCGTTCCCTTGCCCTGATCCCGGAAGGCATGTTTCATCGCATTGCTGATCACTTCATTGGCGATCAGCCCCAAAGGCTGCGCCAGATCCCGGTCCACGATGGCCGCTGTCAGATCCGTGTGAATGGTAACCCCATCCGGTGCTGTCTTGCGGATCGTCCCGGCGAGGGTGAGCAGATATTCCATCAGGTTCACGTCGCTGTACTGGTCGGAGCGGTAGGCTTGCTCATGGAGCGCGCTCATCGCGGCGATGCGGGCCGTCATGTCGGACTTCGCATCTTCCGCAATCGGCTGCAGCTTCATCAGCGAGGCGACGCTTTGCAAGTTATT
Organism: Aestuariivirga sp.; assembly: GCF_965227715.1. Taxonomy (GTDB): domain Bacteria; phylum Pseudomonadota; class Alphaproteobacteria; order Rhizobiales; family Aestuariivirgaceae; genus Aestuariivirga. The sequence goes on from NZ_OZ245771.1 coordinate 2,818,897, forward strand.
CTTGGTGCGGTGGTGGATTTCGCGCATCAGCAAATTGTTGCGTTCAGCGGCGGCGGCAAGATTGGCCCGCATCTGCTCGTCGCGGTTCAGAAGCCTGACCACCCAGATCGACAGCACGCCCAGACCGATCATCACCGGCACAAGGAACAGCGCCAGCTGTTCCATCTGATCGCGGAGCCTCGTCATGGCATAGGGCCTGGCAATGGAGGCGATCACCACCAGCGGAGCATTGGGCACCTTGCGATACCCAACGATGCGCTGTTCACCGTCAATCGGGGAGACGGCATCGTAGACGCCCACCTCATTGCGCGGCAGATAGTCTGTAAACAGAATATAATTGGCGAGGTTGACCGGCTTCTCGACAGGGGGGTGGCGCGCTACCTGCCATCCGTCATCACGCAGCAGCCCCACGGTGGATCCGGGCCCGAGATTCAGTGAACGCCACACCACGGACATCACCTCGACGGGGATCTTCACGATGGCCGCGCCGATCAGCTTGCCGTTACGCTCGATCCGCCGCGCGACGAGGAACACTTTTCCCCCGCCCCCGCTTTCAGCCACCAGCGCGGATACATACCAGGGCCGCTCATGCGTGAGCTGGTCCAGTGTCAGGCCGGCTTCCGCCGTCAACGGGGTGCTGGCCCCACCTTCCGAATAGACGATCTGTCCCGTGGCATCCGCGAGGGACAGGGTGACGCCCGGCGGCATGTGGCGGAGGTGGAGTTTCAGCTCCTCGCGCCCGCCCGGGCGCAACATGCTCACATCGTCGCCCACGATGTGATCGAGTTCGTCGATGCTGAGCAAGCTGGCGGTCGTCAGCCATTCGACATGCGTGGAGACGACCTGTGTGGCGGATGTAACCTCCGCGCGGGAACGGTCCACGGCATCGCCGTAGCTGTTCCACGCGATCAGCACGACGGCGGAGACGAGCACGAAGAGCAAAGCAAGGGCGACTGCCAAAACGGCCCAGGCTGCCGGAAGCCGCTTCCGGGGCAAGGTCGACGCCTTCATGTCCTCTCCCTGAATCGCCGGTTGCGGGCGTGATGCGGCCAGTCCTGCGAGCCTCGGTTCTGTTCCTGCGCCCGTCAAGCCCGATGCAGGATGATCTGTTCAGTAGACAACATAAAAAAGAAGGGCCGGAAATGTTCCGGCCCTTCTCGAAAAAAAATATGCGGCCGAAGCCTGAGTGCTCAGTCGGCGGTCTTGGCCGCGGCCGGAGCCAGGCCAATGGCCTTCTGCTTTTCGGCGATACGCGCCGACTTGCCGGTGCGGCCACGCAGGTAATAGAGCTTGGCGCGGCGCACGGCACCGCGGCGGACGACCTTGATCGAGTCGATCATCGGCGAATAGATCGGGAACACACGCTCCACGCCTTCACCATAGGACATTTTGCGAACCGTGAAGTTCTCGTTGATGCCGCCGCCGGAACGGGCAATGCACACGCCTTCATAGGCCTGCACGCGCGAGCGCTCGCCTTCCTTGACCTTCACATTGACGATGACCGTATCGCCGGGGCCGAATTCCGGCACGGCGCGCTGGGCGGCCACGACGGCGACTTGCTCTTTCTCGATCTGAGCGATGATATCCATGACTGTCTTCCTTAAAGGGATGGGGGCCTATAGCCCCAACCCGGTCCAAAATCAAATCTTTCCCGATTCGGGCTTGCGCCAGAGATCAGGCCGTCTTTCGCGTGTCAGGGCTTCGCGCTTCTCCTGCTTCCACCGGGCAATCGCCTTGTGGTCGCCGGAGAGAAGAATCCCCGGAATCTCAACACCTTCCCAGCTGTTGGGCTTGGTATAATGCGGGTGCTCCAGTAGCCCCCCTTCGAAACTTTCTTCCTCGCCCGAGGCCTTGCTTCCCATCACGCCGGGAAGCAGCCTGACGATGGCATCCAGCAGCACGATGGCCGCGGGCTCACCGCCCGACAGCACGTAATCCCCGATCGAAACCTCGCGGAGCCCGCGCTTCTCGATCACCCGCTCGTCCACGCCCTCGAACCGGCCGCAGATGATGAGGCAACCAGGCCCCGCGCTGAGTTCGCGCACCAGTGCCTGCGTCAGCGGCTGACCGCGCGGGCTCATCAGCAACCGCGGGCCCTCTTGGGGTGCGGCGTCGATGGCGGCGGCCAGCACGTCTGGCTTCAGCACCATGCCCGCACCACCTCCAGCCGGGTGGTCGTCCACCGTCCGGTGCCGGTCGGTGGCCGAGGCGCGGATGTCGCGTGCCTCCAGCGACCAGATGCCCTGTTCCAGAGCCCGCCCCGCAAGGGAGATGCCAAGCGGCCCCGGAAACATCTCCGGAAACAGGGTCAGCACCGTGGCCTTGAAGCTCATCGCTTCTCCTCCACGTCGAGAAAGCCCTCGGGCAGGTCCACCACGATTTTCTCCCCGTTTGCTTCCAGAACATACTGGCTGGCAAAAGGAATCAGCACCGTGTCCTTCCGGCCTTCGACCTTGACGTCGATCAGGTCGCCTGCGCCGTAATCCGCCACGTCGACGATCTCGCCCAAAAGCGAGCCGTCGGCCAGGTGAACGGACAAGCCGATGAGGTCATGAACATAGACTTCGTCGTCTTCCGGGATGGGCAGGCGCTCACGGGGCACGAACAGTTCCGTACCTCTCAGCGCCTCCGCGGCATTGCGGTCCGTCACACCCTTCAGGATGGCGAGGAAGCCGTCCTTCTGCGGGCGCAACTTCACGATCTCGATTTTCGCAGCTTTCGCCGTCTCAAGCGGCGAATAGCTGGCGATGGCCGCGGGGTCGTCGGTGAAGCTCCTGAGCTTCACCTCGCCCCTGATGCCATGTGCACCGGTAATGGCGCCGACGAGAACCATGTCACGCGGCGCCATCGGTCGGGGCTCAGCCGTTGGCGGCGGCAGCGGCGGCAGCGGCCTTCTCGCGCTCGAGGCGCTTCTTGCCGGGCAGTGCTTTCTGCGGGTTGTTGCGGGGCTCGCGCTTGACGAGGCCAGCCTTGTCGAGGAAACGCAGCACGCGGTCGGTGGCCTGCGCACCCTTCTTCAGCCATTCGGCGGCCTTCTCGCTGTCGAGCTTGACGCGGTTGGCATCATCCTTCTTCAGCATCGGGTTGAAGGACCCGACCACATCGATGAACTTGCCGTCACGGGGCGCAGCCGCGTCGGCAATCACGATATGGTAGTAGGGGCGCTTCTTCGTGCCCGCACGCGACAGTCTCATCTTCACGGCCATGGGTATCTCCTTTAATGTCCGTACACTGATTGCTTCACTTCTTTTTGCCGAAACCCGGCAAACCCTTGAAGGGTGATCCACCACCGAGGCCCGGCAAGCCGCCAAGGCCCGGAAGCTTGCCGCCGCCAAGGCCGGGGAGGCCTGGCATTTGCGGCAGCGAACCGCCCTTCATCATCTCTTTCAATTCTTCCGGCAGCGCATTGGGGTCGAGATTGGCAAGCTCGGCCTGCATGCGCTCGAGTTCAGCCGCATCGGGCGCGCCTTTGCCGCCGCCCATCATCTTGCCGAACATGCCCTTGCCCTGGCCCATCTGCTTCATCATCGCAGCCATCTGCAGGTGCATCTTGAGCAGGCGGTTGATCTCCTCAACCTTGGTGCCGGAGCCTGCGGCCACGCGCTTCTTGCGCCGGGCGTCCATCACCTTGGGGTTCCGGCGCTCATGGGGCGTCATGGAGCCGATGATGGCCATCTGGCGCTTCAGCACCTTGTTGTCGAGATCCATGCCCTCCATCTGCTTCTTGATCTTGCCCATGCCGGGCAGCAGATTCATGACCCCGCCCATGCCGCCGAGCTTCTGCAGCTGCTTCAGCTGGTCGGCCAGATCGTCAAGGTCGAAAGCGCCCTTCTTCATGCGCTCCGCAATCTTGCGGGCCTTGTCCTGATCGATGTTGAGTGCGGCCTTCTCGACCAGCGAGACGACGTCGCCCATGCCGAGGATGCGGCCGGCAATACGCTCCGGGTGGAAGTCCTCGAGGCCGTCCAGCTTTTCGCCCGTGCCCGTCAGCTTGATGGGCTTGCCCGTCACGGCGCGCATGGAGAGGGCAGCACCGCCGCGGCCATCGCCGTCGATACGCGTCAGCACGATGCCGGAAATGCCGATCTTTTCGTCGAAGGCGCGGGCGAGGTTCACCGCATCCTGGCCGGTCAGCGCATCGGCCACGAGAAGCGTTTCGTTCGGCTTCACGATGTCGCGCACGCTGGCGGCCTCGGCGAGGAGTTCCTCATCGATGGCCAACCGCCCCGCCGTATCCAGCATCACCACGTCATAACCACCCTTGCGGGCTTCCGACATGGCGCGCCTGGCAATCTCGACCGGCTGCTGGCCGGGGATGATCGCCAGCGTGTCGACCTTCACCTGGCGGCCAAGGATCGCGAGCTGCTCCTGAGCGGCTGGGCGCCTCGTGTCGAGAGAGGCCATCAGCACCCGGCGCTTGTCACGCTCGGTCAGGCGCTTGGCGATCTTCGCCGTGGTCGTGGTCTTACCGGAGCCTTGCAGGCCCACCATCAGAATCGCAACCGGCGGCGAAGCGCGGAGGTTGAGGGCAGAGCCTTCGGACCCGCCAAGCGTCTCGACCATCGCGTCGTGGACGATCTTGACCACCATCTGGCCGGGCTTAACCGATTTGACGATCTCGGCGCCAACTGCCTTCTCGCGCACCTTGTCGGTGAAGGTCCGGACCACCTCGAGCGCCACATCCGCCTCGAGCAGCGCCCGGCGCACTTCGCGCAGGGCCTCTTCGACGTCGGATTCCGACAGCGCACCGCGTCCGGTGATCTTGTCCAGAATGCCCGACAGGCGGTCGCTTAAGGTGTCAAACATGTTCCATTCCCTTCGGCACAAACGAAAAACGCACCCGGGGGCGATTCTCGCTGCCGGATGTTGGCCGCCTCACCTCCCGGGAATGTCAGAACCCCATGTGTGAAACTGCCTGAAGACGTTCAAGCCGTCGTGTGATGGAAGAGCCCTTAGATGAACAGCGCTTGCAAGTCAAATTTCCGGACGGGCTGAACCCGGGGGGCCGCCAGGCGTTGTTACCCGTTCAGCCGAGGGAGCCCCCATGATTTCCGATCAGACGCCCGACATTGAATTCAATGTCTCCACCGAACAGGTCTGCTTCATCATTACGAAGGCCCGCCAGTTCGAGGTAAAGGATGTGCCCACCATCTCGGACCCAGCCTCCAATGGCTCAGATGACCGGATGGTCAGCGTGTTGGAAGCGCGCGGCGATGATCCGGTGGCCCAGGAAATCCGCTCTTTCGTCAATGCCATGGATGAGGACCAGCAGATTGATCTGGTGGCCCTCACCTGGGTCGGGCGCGGCGATTTTGACCTTGCGGAATGGCAGGACGCGCGCGCCCAGGCTGCCGCTGCCCATAACAGCCGCACGGCGGATTACCTTCTGGGCCTGCCGCTCCTTTCAGAGTTCCTCGAGGACGCCCTCACTGACGCAGGCCGAAGCTGCGAAGATGAGGAGATCGCGCACCTCTGACGGGGGATCAGCCGCCGAAAATTGCCTCCAGTTCCGCCCGCATTGCAGCTGGGTCGGCGTCAATCCCGGTCCAGTATTTGACGCCGATCACCCCTTGGTTGATCAGCATGCCCAGCCCGTCAATCGTGGTGCAGCCCTGGGATTTGGCGTCGCGCAGGAAGCGGGTGTCGGGCGGGTCCACGATCACGTCGGCCACCACCATCTGGGGTTTGAGCGATGTGACGTCGATGTCCAGCGGCTGGTTGCCATTGCCGAGCCCGATGGAGGTGGCGTTCACTACAATGTCTGTGCCGTCAGGGATCCGGTAGGGCCGCGGCCATACCACCAATTCAGCAGGCGTTTTCGTCTTCTCATTCAATAGTTTGACCAGAGGCTGGGCGCGTTCCGCCGAACGGTTGACGATGGTGATGTCCTTGGCGCCGGCAAGGGCCAGTTCGACCCCGATGGCACGGGCCGCACCGCCCGCGCCGAACATCACGATGGATTTGCCGCGGGGGTCCACCACCTCAAGCAGCGATTTCAGGAAGCCCTTGCCGTCGGTATTCTCGCCGATGAGCACTCCCTCCCGGTTCACCGCGCAATTGACGGCCCCCATGATGGCCGCACTTTCCCCCAGCTTGTCCAGATGCGCGATCACCGCCACCTTGTGCGGGATCGACAGGTTGAAGCCCCGCCAGCCCATGGCGCGGGCCCCCTTGACGGCATCTGCCAGGCCCGCAGGCGGCACCTCGCAATTGATATAGCGCCAGTTGAGGCCATGGTGCCGGAAGGCGGCCTCGATCATTGCCACCGTCGGATTACCGTTGGAGCCCTCTGAGAAGGAGCCAACCAGTTCACTCCTGAAGTCCCGCACCGCCATCCGAATTGCCTCTCCTTGTTCCGAAACAGGCTAGCATTGATCGCCGGTCTAGCAATCCCCCGGCCTTTTCCCATATAAGGCCGGGCATGACTGAGGCCTCTCCTCTCCATTTCCGCAAGATGAACGGGCTCGGAAACGACTTTGTCGTGTTCGATGCGCGCCGCCGCCCCCTCGCCATGGATGAGGCGAAGGCGCGCGCCATTGCGGACCGCGCCACCGGCATTGGCTGTGACCAGCTGATCGTGCTCGAACCTTCGTCCAGGGCGGACGTCACCATGCGCATCTGGAACAATGAGGGTGGCGAGGTCGAATCCTGCGGCAACGCCACGCGCTGTATCGCCGATATTCTGTTCGACGAGAAGAAGGCGAACCGTGCCACCATCGATACCAAGGGCGGATTCCTGGTGGCGGAGAAGGGCGGGGACCGGCTGGTCACCGTCGATATGGGAGCGCCGCGTTTCGATTGGCAGGATATTCCGCTCTCCGAGAAATTCCACGATACGCGCTATATCGATCTCCATGTAGGTCCCGTCGAGGCGCCGCTCATTGACCGGCCATCGGTGGTGAATGTCGGCAATCCGCATTGCATTTTCTGGGTGAAGGATCTGGGCGTCGTCGATCTCTCGAAGATCGGGCCCATGCTGGAGCATCACCCGCTGTTTCCGAAGCGCGCGAACATCACGCTGGCGCGGATCGACGCGAGGGATCATGCCGTGATCAGCGTGTGGGAACGCGGTGCCGGGCTCACCAAGGCTTGCGGCACGGCCGCCTGCGCCGTCATGGCTGCGGGTTTCCGGCTGAAGCGGCTGGATGCCCGGGCCACCATCACACTGCCCGGTGGTGATCTCCTGATGGAGATCCGCGCCAGTGATGGCCACATCATCATGACAGGCCCCGTCGAATATGAATTCGATGGCGTGCTGCCGTCCCATCTGGTGGCCTGAAGCCATGAGCAAGATGGATTTCGTCACCTTCGGCTGCCGCCTCAACACCTATGAGACCGAAGTGATGCGCAGTCACGCAGAGGCGGCGGGTGCGTCCAATACCATCGTCTTCAACACGTGCGCGGTCACGGCGGAAGCCACCCGCCAGGCACGCCAGGCGATCCGCAAGGCCAGGGCGCTACACCCCGATGCGCAGATCATCGTCACCGGATGCGCCGCGCAGACCGAGCCTGAGATGTTTGCCGCCATGCCGGAAGTCTCCCGCGTCATCGGCAATGAAGAGAAGCTGAAGCCCGAAAGCTGGCGGCACGGCGCCAATGCGCGCGTCTCCGTGTCGGACATCATGTCGGTCAAGACTGCAACGCCGCATCTGATCGACGGCCTGAAAGAGCGCACCCGCGCCTTCGTCCAGGTGCAGAATGGCTGTGACCACCGCTGCACCTTCTGCATCATTCCCTTTGGCCGCGGCAATTCCCGGTCCATTTCGCCGGGGGATGTGGTGGAGCAGGTGCGCCGCCTCGTGGCGTCGGGCTATTCCGAAGTGGTGCTGACGGGCGTGGACCTCACCTCCTGGGGAGCTGACCTTGATGGCGCACCGAAGCTCGGCCAGCTCGCTCACCGCATTCTCAAGACCGTGCCTGAGCTGAAGCGGCTGCGGCTGTCGTCCATCGATTCGATCGAGGCCGACCCGGAGCTGATGGATGTAATCGCAGGTGAAGAGCGGGTGATGCCGCATATTCATCTCTCGCTCCAGTCCGGCGACAACATGATCCTGAAGCGCATGAAGCGCCGTCATGCGCGTGAGGACTCCATTGCTTTCTGCGCGGAGCTCAGGGCCAGGCGCCCCGGCATCGTGTTCGGGGCCGATATCATCGCAGGCTTCCCGACCGAGACCGAGGAGATGTTCGAGAATTCGATGCGGATCGTCGATGACTGCGGCCTCACTTATCTTCATGTGTTTCCGTTCTCGCCCCGTCCCGGCACGCCCGCCGCGCGCATGCCGCAGCTGGAGAAGCCTCTGATCAAGGCACGCGCCGCACTGCTCCGCCAGAAGGGTGAGGCGCGGCTTGATGCCTTTCTGACCTCCGAGCTGGGCGCCATGCGCCAGGTGCTGGTGGAAACCGAGGCCATGGGCCGCACGGAACATTTCGCCCAGGTGAAGTTCGAAAGCCGCATGGCGCCGGGCGCCATCGTCAGCGCGCAGGTCACAGGCCGCGGCGCGTCCCATCTCGAGGCCAGGCTCGCCGCATGAGTTTTTTCAAGAAGCTGTTCAACCGCGTTACCGGCAAGCCGGAGAACGAGACGCCGCCCCCTGCCGAAGAGCAGGCGGAAGAGGTTGCTCCGGAATCAGAACCGCTGCCGGAGCCGGAACCGGACACCCAACCTGAGCCCGAAGCACAGCCTGAGCCCATCATCACCGCTGCCGTTGAGCCCGCACCTGAAAGCCGCATTGGCTGGTTTTCCAAGCTCAGCGAGGGCCTGTCCAAATCCTCGCGCAGCATCACCGGGTCCATCACCTCGATCTTCACCAAGAAGAAGCTCGACAAGGCGACGCTGCAGGATCTGGAAGACGTGCTGCTGCAGGCGGATTTGGGGCTTCCCATGGCGGAGCGAATCCTGCGTGAGGTTGCCACCGGCCGCTATGACAAGGAAATCGACCCCGAAGAGGTGAAGCAGATCCTTGCAGCCGAAGTCGCAAAGGTGCTGAAGCCGGTGGAAGTGCCCTTCCGCTTCGGGGCGGAGAAACCCTTCATCATTCTCGTCGTCGGCGTCAATGGCGCGGGCAAGACCACCACCATCGGCAAGCTTGGCGCCATCGCGCGGCGTGAGGGCTTCAGCGTGATGTTCGCCGCCTGTGACACGTTCCGCGCGGCGGCCATCGAGCAGCTCAATGTCTGGGGCGCGCGCATCGGCGCCAAGGTCATGTCCCGGCCCACGGGGTCGGATGCCTCGGGCCTCGCCTTTGATGCCATTGCCGAGGCAAAGCAGGATGGCACCGAAATCCTGTTCATCGACACCGCCGGCCGCCTGCAGAACAAACAATATCTGATGGACGAGCTGGACAAGATCGTGCGCGTCATCAAGAAGCAGGATGAAGCAGCCCCCCACGCCGTGCTCCTGGTGCTCGATGCCACCACGGGCCAGAATGCCATGGCCCAGGCCGAGATTTTCACCAAGGTCGCGGGCGTCACCGGCCTCATTATGACCAAGCTTGATGGCACGGCGCGCGGCGGCATCCTCGTGGCCATTGCAGAGAAGTTCAAGATCCCAGTTCATGCCATCGGCGTGGGTGAGGCCATCGAGGATCTGCAGCCCTTCGATGCCGAGGGATTTGCGCGCGCCATTGCCGGACTGGAGGACGCATGAGCCTGACCACGAGCCCCAAGATGGGGCAGGGGATGAAGCTGCTGATCGAGATGGGCCCGCTCGTGGCCTTCTTCATCGGCAACTGGAAGGCCGGCATCTTCTGGGGCACGGGCATCTTCATGGTGGCGACGGCGATCTCGCTGTCCGTGTCCTGGGCGCTCACCCGCAAGATTGCCATGGTGCCGCTGGTCTCCGCCGTCTTTGTGGCGATCTTTGGCGCCCTCACCCTGTGGCTTCACAGCGATCTCTTCATCAAGGTGAAGGTGACACTTATCAATGCGCTGTTCGGTGCCGTACTGCTCGGCGGCGTTGCCTTCGGCCGCAGCTATCTGAAGCTGGTGATGGGCGAGGCGGTGAAGCTCACCGAGGCCGCCTGGCGTACACTTTCGATCCGCTGGGGCGTGTTCTTCCTCTGCCTCGCGGTGCTGAACGAAATCGTCTGGCGCAGCGTGCCGACCGATCAATGGGTCAACTTCAAGGTCTTCGGCCTTCTGCCGCTGACACTCCTCTTCGCCATCGCCAATGCCCCCTTCATGTCCAAGCACATGATCGAGGATGAGAAGGCCTGATCCCTCCATCCGCCGTCTGTCAGGTTGCGGACAATGGAAGAAAACTGAGGGGAGGTCCTTGTCCTGAGTCTCACTGGCTCCCGCTTGTCAAGTGTTGAAATCTGTGTGCGGATCATCTTAAGTCGCTTCCGGGCAAAGAGCATCCTTGGAGTTTCACGCCGCTTTTTGCTTGCAGCGGAAAATGCGAGCCGCTACTTGTTCGCGGCTCTATCGGGGGAAGCTCCTCACGCTGTGGAGCAGAGTTGAGGCCAGAAATGGCACTGGGGTTTTCGCAACAGCCGGCGGCACATGCCGCCGGAACGCGGGGCAGGAGAAGGGGCGTATGACAAGCACCAAGGACGTGAAGCAGTTCTCGCGTTCACCATCGCACCTGTTGAAACGGGCGGCACAATACTCGAACCTCATCTACATGGGGGAGGTCGGCAAGTCCGGGCTCACGCACCGCCAGTTCACCGTGCTGCTCGCGGTCGACACCAACGATGGCAAGAGCCAGACGGAACTCGTGAAGCTCACCGGCATCGACCGCTCGACACTGGCGGATCTGGTGGCGCGGCTTCTGGCCCAAGGCTATCTGCAGCGCAAGCGCACCAAGGATGATGGCCGCACCAACTCGATCCGCATCACCGCCGTCGGCAAGAAAATGCTGAAGATGGCCCAGCCCGGCGCTGAGGAGGTGGACAAGCAGCTCCTCTCCCTCATCCCCTCGGGCGACCGCAAGCTGTTCCTCGACAATCTGGCTGTGCTCGCCGCCGAGATGGACCGCATCGAGGAAAAGGAACCCGCCAAGCCGGCCCGCAAGATCAAGACCCGCAAGCGGGCCTGATCACTCAGTCAGCCGCGTAAATCCTCTTCCGGAAGCTTGCAGCCAGGGCCGCACATTCCGCACCCATGGTAATGCCGCGGCCATCATCGGGAAAATGCCGGCGCGTTTCGTCAATCAGGGCCTGAAGCAATGGCGGTGCGGGGCGCCCGGTCACGTCCAGCGCCCGCACCGCAATGGGGGCGAGGCTCGCCAGCACAAGTTCCAGCAGGACACCTGCCTTCTCCTGCTTGCTCCAGGTTGCGAAAACGGGTGAGGCCACGTCATCCTGAGCAAAGCCACCCGACTCCGAGCCGGGCAGCAGCGTGGGCGCAGCCAGCATGCGCATCTCTTCCTCATAGCCCACCATCGCCATGGGCAGGCAGCCCAGATAGTCACGGCCGTCGAGATAGCCGAGGAAGGGCGGCAGCAGAGACACAGGGCCATCCTGCAGCTTTGCCGCCACGCGGGTGGCAATAATTGCGAGGTTGGCTGATGCCGCCGTCAGCGCATCAATGGCCGCTGGCGCTTGGGCATTGTGATAGCCCCCGGTCGAGACCACCTCGTCCGGCCCGATCCGCTCACCCTTCGGGAACACCACGGGATTGTCGCTGACCGCGCCAAGCGATTGCCGCGCGATGGCTTCGGCTGAGGCCATGGCGCGGTGCGCTTCCCCCATCACCCGCGGCATGATGCGGATGCTCACCGGCGCCTGATAGGGTCTTCGTGCGCCGCCATGCCCGCCGCCGATCCGCCTGCGCAAGGCTTCAAGCGCCCAGGCGTCGTGCGGATTGTTCCACAGGCCTTCGAGTTCTTCGGCAAAGTGCCCGAGCGGTGCGTTGAAGGCTTCCGCCGAAAGCGCCAGCACATCAGCCACCAGCTCCAGCCGCCGGGCCGCCGCCAATGCGGCATCGGCCACGAGGGCCGTGGCCGCGGGCGAGCCGTTGATGAGGGACAGCATGTCCTTCTCGGCAAGCTCCAGCGCTTGCGTCAGCGAGAGGAACAGGTGCGACAGCGAGAGGATCTCACCGGCACCCCCCTGTCCCCGTGCGGGCACCTCCGGCAAGGGCCCGCCATCGAGCATCGCGGCCAGGGCCTCAGCCACATGGGGGGAGAGTGCGGCATGGCCCTCGATCACATTGGCCAGCCTGGCGAAGACAATGGCGCGTGTCACCCGCTCCGGCAGCGGTTCCCCCCAGGAGGCCGCGCGGTGGTGCGTGGGGGCCATGGCCTGGGCCTTCCGCTCGTCAGGCGTCAGGCGCCGCTTGGCCTGGTGACCATAGCCGGTGTTGACGCCATAGATCACGATGTCCTCGCGCTCGATCAGCGCCAGAAAGTCAGCCCGCGCCGCCGCGATCTTGGCACGCGCCTCCCCGCCAAGCGCCACGGCTTCATGGCCCCACGCCACGCGCTGCAGGGCTTCGAGCGTCAGGTCGGCGCGGCGGTTGAGGGTCAGCGTCATGGCGCGCTCTGGGGAAAGGGTGTTTTCGCCTTCTCGATCTCGGCTGCCATCTCCCCTGCGATGGCCTCGGGCGTCAGCGGCCCGATGTGCTTGTGGCGGATCATACCCTGGCCATCGACGATGAAGGTTTCCGGCACACCGTAAACGCCCCAGTCCACAGCGGTGCGCCCGTCACGATCCATGCCCACGGCGGCAAAGGGCTGGCCCAGCGTGTTGAGGAATCGCACGGCATTCTCGGGCTCGTCCTTGTAATTCATGCCGAAGAGCTGAATGTCGGTCCGCTTCGCCAGTTCCTGCAGCAGCGGGTGCTCGATGCGGCAGGGCGCACACCAAGACGCCCAAACATTCACCACCGTCACCTTCCCCTTCCTCAAGTCTTCATCCGCGAAGCCCGGCATGTCCAACCCGTCAACGGCATGAAGGTCGAAGTCGGGCACGGGCTTGCCGATGAGGGCGGAGGGAATTTCGGACGGGTTCCCCGAAAGCCCCCGCCAGAACATCAGGGCAAGACCTGCGAAGATGAGAACAGGGATCAGCACCACCCAGATACGGGTGCGTTTCGGCTCCGTGTCCGGCGTGCTCATGTGCGCGCCTTCCGGCGTTCGGTATCGAGCCGCTCCGCTTCAGCGCTGAGCTTCCTGTCTCTCAACAGTGTGCTGGCGATCAGGCCGCCGAGGAAGATCGCCGACACTGCGTAGGCGGCAATCACAAACCCGATGTGGTTGGCGGAAAAATCCATCAGCGCTCTCCGATCTCGGCAATGTGGATCTGGCGGATCTTGCGTGCGGCGATCTCGGCCCGCATCGAGACCAGGTGCAGCGCCAGGAACAGGAAGGTGTAGGCGAGCCCCATCACCAGCAGCGGCCACAGCATGGATTTGTCGATGGTGGGGCCTCCCATGCGGAACACGCTTGCAGGCTGGTGCAGCGAGTTCCACCAGTCGACCGAGAATTTGACGATGGGAATATTGATGAAGCCCACGAGCGCCACCACGCGGGCCACCATGGCGGCGCGGTGCGGCTCCTCGATCGCTGCCCAGATGGCCATGTAGCCCACATAGAGAAGCATCAGCACGAACATGGAGGTAAGCCTCGCGTCCCACACCCACCACGCGCCCCACATGGGCTTGCCCCAGAGCGAGCCCGTGGCAAGGGCCAGAAAGCAGAACACGGCACCGATGGGAGCCGCGGTCTTGGCCGCCACATCGGCCAGCGGGTGGCGGAAGATCAGGGCAATGGCGCTGGCGAGCGCCATCACCGAATAGACGAACAGCGCCATCCAGGCGGCGGGCACATGCACATACATGATGCGCACCGTTTCGCCCTGCTGATAATCCGCAGGCGAGGCGGCGAGCGCGCCATAAAGCCCAACGGCAAAGAGCAGAATGGTGATCGCCCAGACATAGGGCAGCACCGCATTGGCGAGCTTGAGGAACCGGGTCGGATTGGCAAGATACTGCATGATGGCGCTTCTCTAACGGAGCGGAGCTATTTGAGATAGGACCTCAGCGCCGCAGCCGAGGCAAGGGGGGAGACGACGAGGCTGACGAGGGTGATCGCCGCCAGGATCAGGAGCGAGGCGAGGGTCAGGCCCGGTGCGGCGCCGGGCTGGGAGGCGGAAAGCCCGAAGATCAGGACCGGCACATAGAGCGGCAGCACCAGGATCGAGACGAGGAGGCCGCCGCGCCGCAAGCCCACCGTCACCGCTGCGCCGATCGACGCCAGAAGCGATAGCGCAACAGAGCCTAGCACCATGGCAATGGCGAGCGGCAGGATGGCCCCCGGCTCCAGATTGACGAGAAATCCCAGAAGCGGTGCGGCAACCGCCAGCGGCAGGCTGGTCGAGAGCCAGTGCGCAATGGCCTTGGCCAATGCCACAATCTCGAAGGGAACCGGCCCCATGGTCATGATGTCGAGGGAGCCATCCTCAAAATCCTGCTGAAAGATGCGGTCGGCCGAGAGCAGCACGGAGAGGAGTAGCGAAATCCACAAGGCGCCTGGCGCGATGCGGGCCAGCAGCGCCTGGTCGGGCCCGATGCCGATGGGCAGCAGCACGACGACCGTCAGGAAGAAACCGAGCGCGGTGCCCACCCCGCCCCCCTGCCGGATGGTGAGGGTGATGTCCCGCCGGATCAGCGCCAGGATCAGGCTCACGGTTGGCCCCCGAGGTCGAGGCGCTTGTCGGGCTCAAGGCCGAGCGCCACATGGGTGGCGGCGATGATCATGCCGCCTTGCGCACGCTGGCGCTCCATCACATCGGTCAGGCGGGAGAGGGAAGCCGTGTCGAGCCCCACGGTCGGCTCATCCAGCAGCCACAGCGCGCGCGGCACGAGCACCAGCCGTGCCAGCGCCAGGCGGCGCTTCTGGCCGGCGGAGAGGAGCCCGGCAGGATAGCTTGCAAGCCGGGCGAGATCGAAGGCGGCGAGGGCCTCTCCCACATCGCCGCCGCCCAGAAAATCCCGCCAGAAGCCCAAATTCTCGGCCACGCTGAGGGCTGATTTCACCGGCTCCTGATGGGCAAGGTAATGCGCCTGCTGTCCGATGGTCAGCTCCTCGCCGCCGCCGTCGAGTGTGATCGTCCCGTCTTGCGCGTCGTTCAAACCGGCGATGAGCCGCAGCAGGGAGGACTTGCCGGAGCCGTTTGGCCCCGTCAGCTGCATGAGCTCACCCGACCCGAGCGATAGCGAAACGTTGCGGAACACAATCCGCCCGCCGCGCTCCAATGTCAGGTTCTTCGCGTGGAGTTCCATAGCCCTTGTTGGGAAAAGAAGATGCCCGCGTCAAGCGCGGGCATCGGGAGCATCACAGATGGAGGCTTCGGCCCTCACACCATGTGCTGGCCGCCATTGGCGGAAATGGTGGAGCCGGTGATGAAGCCGGCCTCGTCCGATGCGAGGAACACGACAGCGCGCGCAATCTCCTCGGGCTCGCCCAGGCGGCCTACGGGAATGAGCGGCAGGATGCGCTTGTCGAGCACCTCCTGCGGAATGGCCTTCACCATTTCGGTGGCGATGTAGCCCGGGCAGATGGCGTTGACGGTGATGCCCTTGGCCGCCCCTTCCTGGGCCAGCGCCTTGACGAAGCCGATGTCACCGGCCTTGGCGGCGGAATAATTGGCCTGGCCCATCTGGCCCTTCTGGCCATTGATGGAGGAAATGCAGATCACGCGGCCGAAGCTCCGGTCGCGCATGCCGCCCCAGATGGGCTGGGTCATGTTGAACAGCGAATTGAGGTTGGTGTTGATTACTTCGTTCCACTGCTGCGGCGTCATCTTGTGGAACATCGCATCGCGGGTGATGCCGGCATTGTTGACCAGCACCTCGACGGGGCCGAGATCGGCCTCCACCTGCTTCAGCCCCGCCACGCAGGCCTCATAGCTGGCAACATCCCATTTATAGACGGGGATGCCGGTTTCGGCCTTGAACGCCGCCGCCGCCTCGTCATTGCCGGCATAGCTCGCGGCCACGGAATAGCCCGCCGCCTTCAACGCCTTCGAAATCGCCGCCCCAATGCCACGGCTACCGCCGGTGACCACTGCTACCCGTCCCATGTATCTCTCCATTTATTGTTTCTATTCCTCTCCCCCGCCGGGGGAGAGGGCAGGGTGAGGGGGTCTCTCAGCGAGTCCCGCCTCAGGCATTCCCGTTCGTGTTACCGCTCCACGCACATGGCGATGCCCATGCCGCCGCCGATGCAGAGGGTGGCGAGGCCCTTTTTGGCGTCCCGGCGGCCCATCTCGAACAGCAGCGTGTTGAGAACCCGCGCGCCCGACGCGCCGATGGGGTGGCCAAGTGCAATCGCCCCACCATTGACGTTCACGATCTCCGGGTTCCAGCCCATGTCCTTGTTGACGGCGCAAGCCTGCGCCGCAAACGCTTCATTGGCCTCGACCAGGTCCAGATCCTCGACCGTCCAGCCGGCCTTCTTCAAGGCGGCGCGGGAGGCAGGGATCGGCCCCGAACCCATGATCGCGGGATCGACGCCAACACTCGCCCAGGAGGCGATGCGGGCCAAGGGGGTCAGGCCGCGGCGGGTGGCTTCCGCCTCGCTCATCAGGATGACGACGGCCGCGCCGTCATTGATGCCGGAGGCATTGGCGGCGGTCACCGAGCCATCCTTGGCGAAGGCGGGCCTCAGCTTGCCGACGGCGTCCAGAGTCACGCCCTTCTTGATGTATTCGTCCTGGTCCACCGTCACGTCGCCCTTGCGGGTGGTGATGGTGACGGGGGCAATCTCGTCCTTGAACTTGCCGGCAGCCTGCGCCGCTTCGGCCTTGTTCTGGCTCTTCACCGCAAAGTCATCCTGCATGTCGCGGGTGATCTGCCACTGGCGCGCCACGTTCTCGGCGGTCGTTCCCATGTGATAGCCGTGGAAAGCGTCCCACAACCCGTCCTTGATCATGGTGTCGACCATTGCATAATCGCCCATCTTTACGCCTTCGCGGAGATAGGCGGCGTGGGGCGCGCGGCTCATGCTTTCCTGGCCGCCGGCGGCAACCACCTTGGCATCACCGGATGCGATCTGCTGCATGCCAAGCGCCACGGCGCGCAGGCCTGAGCCGCAGAGCTGGTTCATGCCCCAGGCCGGGCTCTCCTTGGGAATGCCGGCATTGATTGCGGCCTGGCGTGCCGGGTTCTGGCCCTGTGCCGCTGTCAGGATCTGGCCGAGGATCACTTCATCCACTTCGGCTGCATCCACCTTGGCGCGCTCCATTGCGGCTTTCAGGGCGACGGTGCCTAGGTAGCTGGCCGGAACGCTCGACAGTGAGCCATTGAAGGACCCCACCGGCGTTCGCGCCGCCGCAACGATCACAATCCCATTTCCAGATCCGGCCATGACTGACTCCTTTGCGTGATTTTGACTTGAGCTTATGCCTTTATTACCAGCTTTTGTGCAATGCGACATAGGTCTCGGTTATGGCGGCGCGATATTTTTTGCGCTTGCAATTGTGCAGTGCGGAGAGCAAGCTTTTTTGCAGCGAGAGCCTGCAAAAAGCCCGGTAAACGGCGGCGGTTCGAAGCCTGGTCAAGGAGGACGCCGGTGAGTGAAGAGAAGGCAGCGCCGCAGAGCGCGGTGGTCATCAAGAAATACGCCAACCGGCGGCTCTACAACACGTCCACCTCCACCTATGTGACGCTCGACGACCTTTCGACCATGGTCAAGTCGGGCACGGATTTTCTGGTCTATGACGCCAAGACGGGTGAGGACATCACCCGTTCGGTCCTCACCCAGATCATCTTCGAGGAAGAGAATAAGGGCACCAATCTTCTGCCCATCAATTTCCTCCGTCAGCTCATCCGCTTCTATGGCGATTCCATGCAGGCTTTCGTGCCGGGCTTCCTTGAGTTCTCGCTCGAAAATCTCGGCAAGGAGCAGGAGAAATTCCGCAGCCAGCTACTGGATGTCTGGGGCGGCGATACGATCAAGGCCATGCAGGATCACGCCCAGCGCAACATGGCCATGTTCGGCGATGCGATGAAGGTGTTCAACCCCTTCGCGGCCATGGGCGTGCCCGTTCCCGGCGCGCCCGCACCCGGCAGGCCTCCTCAGGCGCAGAACCCGTCGAAGGATGATCTCCAGGCCCTCAAGGATCAGCTTGCTGCAATGCAGCAGAAGCTTGACACGATTACGAAGTAGGCGCCTCCAACAGTTCCCTTAGAGCGCCCGGCGCCTTGCCGTGTCGCTGACGAGATCGGCCAGGCTCGGCTCCGCCGCGAACTCCCCAAGCCGCGCCGCGAAGGCGCTGTCGAGAAGCGTGATCGCGTGGCGCAGCTTCTGCAGCTCGCCATCGAGATCGCGCTCGAAGGCCGCTACTGTTTCTTCCGCGGGGGGCAGCATCTCCATCCAGCCGGGCGAAAACTCCGCCATGCCGTAAAGGCTCCCCTGCATGAGGTCCACGCCCCACTGCCGGAGCAAGGCTGCATCTTCCTCCGTCTCCACCCATTCGGCCACGGTCTTGATGCCGAAGCTCTTCGCCAGGTCGATCAGCGAGCGGACGTAATACTGGTTTTCGCCATTGCCCGAGAGGTGATGGCAAAACGTGCCGTCGAGCTTCAGGAACTCGACGGGCAGCGCCCGCAGGCTGCGGAAGCTTGTATAGCCAGCTCCGAAATCATCGATCGCCACGCTGCAGCCCAGGTGGCGCAGCGCCTCGACGAAACGGATGGTATGGCTGAGGTCGCCCAGCGCCACCGTCTCGGTGATTTCGACGATGACCCGCTTCGCAAGCGCGCCCTGACGCGACAGAATCGCGAGAATTTCAGGATACCAACGAGGGTCGGTTGCCGTGGTGCCGGAGATGTTGAGGGAAATCCGCATGGTGGGGTGCCGGATCAGCACATCGACCACCATCTCCGCCACGGCCTTGTCGATCAGGCGCACCAGTCCCAGCTTTTCGGCAATGGGGATCAGATGCCCGGCTGCCACGATCTGCCCGTCCTCGCCCGTCATGCGCAGCAGCGCCTCATGGAACAGGGGCCGTCCCGTCACCGCATCGACGACGGGCTGGAAGGCAAGCAGGAACCGGTTTTCCTTCAGGCAGCGGATGACTTGCGTGGCGTCCCGCGCATTGCCGCTGCGCTCGGTGGAAAGCTGTTCAGAGGGTTCATGGATCACCACGTCGCCTGCCGGCTGCTTGCGCGCCTGGGCCAGTGCTTCCTCGGCATGGGCCACGGCGGTGCCGGGGTCGCGGCCGTAGCGCGGCAGGATGACGGCGCCGACCGAGACCAGCGCCCAAACAGGCCCTCTCAGCGTTTCGACCACGCTCTCGCGTGCAGCACCCAGAAAGCGCTCGGCGGCGACGGCGAGTTCGTCCCGGCTGCAGTGGTTGAGGACAATGCCGAAGGTCGAGCCCGAATAACGCGCCACCGCGTCCCCGGCGCGGGCGACGCTGGCAATCCGCTGGGCGACATTGGCGATCACCTCATCGGCCACGCCCGGCCCATAGGCCTCGTTGACCACCGGCAGATTGATGATGGTCGCCAGCAACAGCGCGCAGGACGTGCCTTCGCGTTCCGAAGCGGCCAGAGCTCCGCCCAGCGCCTCCATCAGCCGGCCGCGGTTCATGAGGCCGGTCAGCGCATCGCAGTGGCCCAGAAAACTCAAATGCTGTTCTTGCCGGTGGCGCTCATCGATGCGGCGCAGTGTCCCGAAAACCCGCGCCGGGCGTCCGTCAGCATCGGCGTGCCAGCGGCCCTGATCTTCCAGCCAGAAGCTTTCCCTGCCCGTGCGGCCGCCGGGCATGAAGCGGTATTCGATGCGGAAGAAAACGCCAGCACCCTCATCCGTGCCGCCGCCGCGCAGCACCGTGTCATAGCGGCTCGTCAGGTTCTGAGGATCCAGAAGCGAGGCGAAGTGGCGCCCTGAATCGACCGCAGCCGGCTCGCAGCCCAGCACGCCGCCCGCTCCGGGAGACCAGTCGATCCGGTCGCTCGGCACATCCCAGCAATAGGCGGCCAGGCCCGATTCCGCCACGGCGCGGGTAAGCAGCCCCACAGCATTCACGTCGCTCTTGCCCTGGCTCACAGTCTCTCCGTACCCAAACCTCAAGCCCCGAGCTTAAGTCAGAGCGTCAAAGCATTTCTTAACAGCGAGGCTAACATCCGAGTGCAAAACCGTCCTTGCGCGGGTCTGACCCGCCGATCAGCACGCCGTTTTCACGGTCGATGGCAATGGCCTGGCCGCCGCCCAGGGGCGATGCCGCCTGCTCCAGCCTGTGGCCCTTCGCAATGAGGCCTTCGCACACATGGATGGGCACGCCGCCTTCGACCTGAACCTTGCCTGATGCGGGAAAATAGCGCGCCCAGTCAATCGCCTCCTGCGGGTTCATGCCATAGACATACCGATTCACCGCAACGGTCACATGGCCCATGGGCTGATAGTCACCGCCCATTACGCCATAGCTCATGTCGACGAGACCGTCCTTCTTCACCATGGCCGGAATGATGGTGTGAAGCGGCCGCTTTCCGGGGCCGATGCAATTGGGGTGTGCAGGGTCTGTGACGAAGCAGCCGCCCCGGTTCTGCAGCGCGATCCCGGTCTTCGGCGTCACCACGCAGGAGCCGAAGCCATAATAGACCGAGTTGATGAAGGAGACGGCCATGCGCTGCTCATCGACGACGCTCAGATAGATCGTATCCGACGTCCGCATCGCGGTTTCGATGTCGAGCGTGCGGTTCATGTCGATCATCGATGCCAGTTTCTGGGCGGTCTTTGCCGACAGAAGCTCGTCAACCGGAACCTCGTGGAAATCCGGGTCGGCGATGTGCCGGTTGCGCAGCTCCCAGGCCAGTTTCATCGCCTCGATTTCGAGGTGGTGGCGCTCGACCGAGTCCGGTGCGTGCCGCTTCAGGCCGATCTGGGTCAGGATGTTGAGTGCGATGAGCGCCGTCAGCCCCTGTCCCGACGGTGGAATTTCCAGAACCTCGCGCCCCATGAAGTCCGTCGAAATCGGCTTCACCCAATTGGCCTGCTGGCGGGCCAGGTCGTCCCGCGTCAGCAGCGATCCCTTCGCCCTGACGGTCGCGATGATGTCCTCGGCAATCTCGCCCTCGTAGAAGGCATCGCGGCCCTCCTGCGCGATCAGCCGCATGCTGCGGGCCAAGGCGGGGTAATGCATGATCTCGCCTTCACGCGGGGTGCGTCCGTCCTTCAGATAGTGGACGCGGCCGCCTTCGTCGGCCTCCAGAAACGGCGCATCCTCCGGCCAGTCGGCCGCAACCCGCGGCGTCACCGGCACCCCTTCTTCCGCCAGGCGGATGGCAGGTTTCAGGGCCTCGCCCAGATCCATGGTTCCGAATTTGCGCAAAAGCTGGTCCCAGCCGTCGATCGCGCCCGGCACGGTGATGGCATGGATAGAGCGGACGGCGATTTCGGTGAGGCCGGAGGCCTTCAGCCATGTGGCGTCAGCAGCCATTGCCGCCCGGCCGCTGGCATTGAGGCCGGTCACCTTGCCATCGGGCGTGCCCACCAGCGCGAAACAGTCGCCGCCGATCCCGGTCATTGCGGGCTCCACCACGCAGAGCACGGCAGAGGCCACAACCGCTGCATCCGCCGCATTGCCGCCGGCGCGCAGCGTGTCGATCGCGGCAAGCGTTGCCAGGGGTGCTGAGGTTGCTGCCATGCCGCGGGTGCCATAAGCGGCCGAACGGCCCGGACGGTCAAAGCTGCGCATTCTCAAACTCCTGTTGCAATCCGGCGGTAGAGGGTGATTGGAGAAAATTCTCCGCGAAACGTCGCAAAAGGCATCGCATGTGAAGAAGCGCTGTAGCAAGACACTCGGCATCATGACTGCCGCGCCGGCGCAGCCCACAAGAAATATTCGACATTTCCCGCCAGTAATGTATTTTTACTGCCGGGAAAACTCTCCAATCCACACAAGGGGACTGAAACGACTATGGCCACGGTGAAGAGCGATATCGAAATTGCCCGTGAGGCGAAAATGAAACCGATCATGGAGATCGGAAAGGGCCTCGGCATCCCGGAAAAGGACTTGATCCCCTACGGCCACACCAAGGCCAAGGTGGCGCTCTCCTACATCGACAGTCTCAAGTCCAAGCCCAACGGCAAGCTGATCCTGGTCACCGCCATCAACCCCACCCCCGCGGGCGAAGGCAAGACCACCACGACCGTCGGCCTGGGTGACGGCCTCAACCTGATCGGAAAGAAGGCCATGGTTGCGCTGCGCGAGCCCTCGCTCGGCCCCTGCTTCGGCATGAAGGGTGGCGCAGCCGGCGGCGGTTATGCCCAAATCGTTCCGATGGAGGACATCAACCTCCACTTCACCGGTGATTTTCACGCCATCACCTCGGCGCACAACCTGCTTTCGGCCCTGATCGACAATCACATCTACTGGGGCAATGAACTCGGCATCGACACCCGCCGCGTCGCCTGGCGGCGCGTCATGGACATGAACGACCGTGCGCTGCGCGAGATCGTCTGTTCGCTGGGCGGCGTTGCCAACGGCTATCCGCGCGAGGCGGGCTTCGACATTACCGTCGCCTCCGAGATCATGGCCATCCTCTGCCTCTCGACGTCGATTGCTGATCTCGAGCGCCGCATCGGCCAGATCGTTGTCGCCTACAAGAAGGACAAGACCCCGGTTCTGGCGAAGGACCTGAAGGCGCCCGGCGCCATGGTCGTCCTCCTCAAGGACGCGCTTCAGCCCAACCTGGTGCAGACGCTCGAAAACAACCCGGCCTTCGTTCATGGCGGCCCCTTCGCCAACATCGCCCATGGCTGCAATTCCGTCATGGCCACCCAGGCCGCCCTCAAGCTCACGGACTATGTGGTGACGGAAGCAGGCTTCGGCGCTGACTTGGGCGCCGAGAAGTTCTTCGACATCAAGTGCCGCAAGGCCGGGCTCTCGCCCGCCGCCACGGTCATCGTCGCCACCGTCCGCGCCCTCAAGATGCATGGCGGTGCTGCCAAGGAAGACCTGAAGACCGAGAATGTCGAGGTGCTCAAGAAGGGCCTCGCCAACCTCGGCCGCCACATCGAAAACGTGAAGAAGTTCGGCGTGCCGATCGCGGTGGCCGTCAACCACTTCATCTCGGACACCGATGCGGAAGTGCAGGCCGTGATCGACTACTGCAAGACCCACGGTGTGGAAGCCTTCCGCTGCACCCATTGGGCGGACGGCGGCAAGGGCATCGAGCCGCTCGCGAGGCACGTGGCCGAACTCGCTGACAAGGGCTCGGCGCAGTTCAAGCCGATCTATGATGAGAACGTCTCGCTGTTCGACAAGGTCAAGACCATCGCCCGCGAAATCTACCGTGCCGATGACGTCGTCGCCGACAAGTCGGTGCGCGACCAGCTCAAGGCCTGGGAAGCGGCGGGCTACGGCAAATTCCCGATCTGCATGGCCAAGACGCAGTATTCCTTCACCACGGACCCCAACATGAAGGGCGCGCCCATCAACCACGTGGTGCCGATCCGCGAAGTCAGGCTTTCGGCAGGTGCTGAATTCATCGTCGTCATCTGCGGAGACATCATGACCATGCCGGGCCTGCCGAAGGTTCCGTCCGCCGAAGTGATCGGCCTCGACGAGAAGGGCCAGATCGCCGGATTGTTCTGACGGCTGCCTCATCTGCAATTGGCCAACAGGCCCGGAGCCAAGCTCCGGGCTTTTTGCTATGTTGACACGGAACTCGATATAAGTTTGCGTCCTGTGGCGGGAGCAGATCGTTTTCACGCGAACAGAGTGAAGGAGGCAACTCACATGGCCGATATCGTCTACCGCTTTCCGGCGCCAGGGCTCGAGCCCATCACCGCAGATCTCGACGGCTGGAGGAAAGTCGAGGGCAATCCCACCATGAAGACCTGGGTGCAGCACACCTCGGCGGATGGCAGCGTCATCAGCGGTACGTGGGAGGCAACGCCCGGCACCTACCATGCCACCTATGGCGCCTATGAATTCGTCCACCTGATCGATGGGCAGATCACCATCACGCCCGACGGCGGCGCGGCCGTCACCATGAAGCCGGGAGATGCCTTCACGGTTGAGCCTGGCTTCGCCGGCACCTGGAAGATCGAGAAGCCGGTGAAGAAGCATTTCTGCATCAAATTGAAGTGACGAAGGGCGGATTCCCGCCCGCCGCGAGGCGGGCCGCCGCGCCGGTTTGACCCGGAGAACCGACCGTGCCACGCATGAACCGGGTCGATCCTTTCGGCGATCTCCGCGCCGTGCCGTCACGTGGCACGATGATGGGAAACCGGGGTTGTCTGCACGACGCGGCGGGACTGATCCGGCGGCGGTTCTCCAGCAAGGCGTGGATCACCTGCACGCTTTCCTGGAAAGGCGTGACGCGAAGCGTCTTCAGGCCGGGGCGTTACAGCGAATTGTTCTTCCTGGACGAGGCAACGGCATTCGCTGCAGGGCACCGTCCGTGCAGTTACTGCCGCCGCGATGCATATTTAGCCTTCAAGGCGGCTTGGCCGGACGAGCAGGCTGTGAAAGCGCCGGAGATCGACGCGCAGCTCCACACAGAGAGGATCGGACCCGCCGGACAGAAGCAAAGCTTCAGCGCACGGCTTGGGGCGTTGCCCGAGGGCGTGATGCTCACTTTGCCGGATGAGCCGGCCGCCGCGCGTCTCCTCTGGGGCGGAAGGCTCTGGCGCTGGTCGATCGAAGGCTATTCCGATCCTTTGGCGGCCAGTGCTCGCCTCATTGCCACTGTCCTCACCCCGCGCTCCGTCTGCAGCACCTTCGCAAACGGGTATCGCGTGGCGGTTCATTCCAGCCTCTGAGGGTTCTGTGATGGCCTCCCGTGCCGGTTTTTGCGGCATTGCAGCATGGTAAATGGACAGTTAAGCTATTGTTCTTACATAAACAAATATAGCCATGCAAAAAATGCATTTCTGTTTATGTTGCAGCGCACCTAAATTGGGGATGCAAAAAGCAACCAAAGACCTGTCAATCCAAGGGGAATGACCAATGTTCGAAGTCCTGAAGTCCCGCTACTCCACCTGGAAGCGTTATTCGCGCACCGTCCAGGAGCTTGAGAGCCTGTCCACCCGCGAACTCGCCGATCTCGGCATCTCGCGGGTCGATATTCCGCGCCTGGCCCGGGAGGCCGTGCGCTCGTGAGTTTCATTCCGGGTGCCTTGCTCGAGAGATTGGGCCGCAGCCGGAAACTGAGGGCCTACCGCCGTGCCCGCGCCGAAGCCGAAGCGCTGTCGGATGCCGACCTGGCCGACATGGGCCTGAAGAGATACCAGCTGGGCCACGTGGCCCGCGTCCGGGCCTTCAGGGCCTGAACGCAAAAGAAGAACCCGCCGGAATCCTCCCCCGGCGGGTTTTTCGTTTTCCCACTCAGGGGCTTTCGCGGTGGCCGCCGAATTGCTGGCGCAGGGCGGAGAGCAGCTTTTCCGCGAATGTATGGTCCCGGCGTGAACGGAACCGCGCGAAGATGGCCGCCGCCAGCACCTCGGCCGGAACGGCCTGCTCGATTGCGGCCTCCACTGTCCAGCGGCCTTCGCCAGAATCCGGAACAGAGCCGGTGAAGGCCGATAGGGCAGGGTCCTTGGTCAGCGCGTTAGAAGTGAGGTCCAGCAGCCAGGACGATATCACGCTCCCGCGCCGCCACAGCTCTGCCAGATCAGCCACGTCATAGTCGAAGCGCTCGGCCGCCGGCAGATTGGCGTCGCCCCGGGTTTCCAGAATGTGGAAGCCCTCGGCATAGGATTGCATCATGCCATATTCGATGCCGTTATGGACCATCTTGGCGAAGTGGCCGGAGCCCGTGGGGCCGGTGTGCATATATCCCTGCTCGGGCCGTGGGTCCCGTCCATCCCGGCCCTCTGTCTTCTCGATATGGCCTTTGCCTGGTGCAAGGGCTGCAAAAATCGGGTCGAGGCGGCGCACGGCTTCGCCATCGCCGCCGATCATCAGGCAAAAACCCCGCTCCAGCCCCCAGACGCCGCCTGATGTGCCGACATCGAGAAAGTGGATGCCCTTCTCCGCCAGCATCTGCCCGCGCCGGACGCTGTCCTTGAAGAAGCTGTTGCCACCATCGATCAGAACGTCACCGGGTTTGAGCACCGTTGCGGCCTCGAGCACGGCATTCTCCGTCACGGCACCCGCGGGCAGCATCAGCCATATGGCACGCGGTGGTGCGAGCAATTTGGCCAACTCGGCCAATGACACGGCGGGCCTTGCTCCATCCGCTGCAAGTGCAGCAATTGCCGCTGCATTCAGGTCGTTCACCACGGTGCCGTGCCCCGCCGCCATCAGCCGCCGCGCAATATTGGCACCCATGCGCCCCAACCCAACGATACCGATTTCCATCTTCATCCCCTGCCAGATATGACTGCTGTGAGGCTCATATTGCACGGCCACCGCCAGGCCTCCACAGCCGATGTTGGGTCATCAAACCGCAGCACCGGGCCATCGCGGCAATCCGCCCTCGCGAACGTGGTTGCGAGTCCGTTTTCCATGTGATAGCCAACGCGCGCGGCGGGGCGGGGGCCCCGGCCCGTGGGCATGCCCTTGTGCATGGCCCGCCTCCCAGACATTCATGCGGCAGAACGCCTTTTCGAAAGGCGGAGCCTGCAAACTGAAAGACGGATCGTGGCGAGCACAGACCAGACAGTATCCGGAGTTCCGGGCCGCTATGCGAGCGCCCTGTTTGAACTCGCGAGCGAGGAAAAGGCCACCGAAGAGGTGAGCCGCCAACTCAATCAATTCGCCGCGGCGCTGGACCAGTCGGCGGATCTCACACGCCTCGTCCGCTCGCCGGTGTTCTCTTCGGAGGACCAGGTGGCGGCGCTGACTGCCGTTGCAGCCCAGATCGGCACGACCGGCGCCACGCTCAACTTCCTCAAGCTCGTCGCCCGGAACCGCCGCCTCAGCGCCCTTCCGGAGATGATCAAGGCCTATGCCACGCTTCTCGCCAATTCCAAGGGCGAAGT
This sequence comes from Aestuariivirga sp., assembly GCF_965227715.1. Lineage (GTDB taxonomy): Bacteria > Pseudomonadota > Alphaproteobacteria > Rhizobiales > Aestuariivirgaceae > Aestuariivirga. The sequence continues at coordinate 2,845,781 of NZ_OZ245771.1, forward strand.
GGCAGGCGAAGTCACTTCGGCCGAGCCGCTCTCGGCCACGCAACTTTCGGACCTCAAGGCCGCGCTCAAGAGCTCGCTTGGCCGTGACGTCCTGCTCACGACACGGGTCGACAGCTCGATCCTCGGCGGCCTCATCGTCAAGGTGGGCTCCCGCATGATGGATAATTCGCTGAAGACCAAGCTCCAATCTCTCAAGATCGCCATGAAGGGAACCGCCTGATGGACATTCGCGCCGCCGAAATTTCCGCAATCCTCAAAAAGCAAATCAAGGACTTCGGCCAGGAAGCCCAGGTATCTGAAATCGGCCAGGTGCTGTCCGTGGGTGACGGTATTGCTCGCGCCTACGGCCTCGACAATGTGCAGGCCGGCGAAATGGTCGAGTTCGGCAATGGCATGAAGGGCATGGCCCTCAACCTCGAAACCGACAACGTCGGCATCGTGATCTTCGGGTCCGACCGTGAGATCAAGGAAGGCGACACCGTCAAGCGCACCGGCGCCATCGTGGAGGTGCCGGTCGGCAAGGAACTCCTCGGCCGCGTGGTCGACCCGCTCGGCAACCCGATTGACGGCAAGGGCCCGATCAACGCCAAGCAGTTCAAGCGCGTGGACGTGAAGGCGCCGGGCATCATCCCGCGAAAGTCGGTGAACGAGCCGATGTCGACAGGCCTCAAGGCCATCGACGCGCTGATCCCCATCGGCCGCGGCCAGCGCGAGCTGGTGATTGGTGACCGCCAGACCGGCAAGACCGCCATCATCCTCGACACGATCCTGAACCAGAAGCCCATCCACATCACGGGTCCTGAGAAGGACAAGCTCTATTGCGTCTATGTCGCCTGCGGCCAGAAGCGGTCCACGGTGGCCCAGTTCGTCAAGGTGCTGGAAGACAATGGCGCTCTCGAGTATTCGATCATCGTCGCCGCCACCGCGTCCGACCCTGCCCCGCTGCAGTATCTGGCACCGTTTGCCGGCTGCACCATGGGTGAATATTTCCGTGACAATGGCATGCATGCGCTGATCGCTTATGACGATCTCTCGAAGCAGGCCGTGGCCTACCGTCAGATGTCGCTGCTGCTCCGCCGCCCGCCGGGCCGCGAAGCCTATCCGGGTGACGTGTTCTATCTCCATTCCCGCCTGCTGGAGCGTGCGGCCAAGATGAACGATACGCTGGGCGGCGGTTCGCTCACCGCACTCCCCGTCATCGAAACCCAGGCCAATGACGTGTCGGCCTATATCCCGACGAACGTCATCTCGATCACCGACGGTCAGATCTTCCTTGAAACCGAATTGTTCTACCAGGGCATCCGCCCCGCCGTGAACGTCGGCCTCTCGGTGTCGCGCGTCGGCTCCGCCGCCCAGACCAAGGCGATGAAGCAGGTTGCCGGCAAGATCAAGGGCGAGCTCGCGCAGTATCGTGAAATGGCGGCCTTCGCGCAGTTCGGCTCGGATCTCGATGCCTCCACCCAGCGCCTGCTCAACCGCGGCGCCCGGCTGACGGAGCTTCTGAAGCAGGGCCAGTTCTCGCCCATGAAGACCGAAGAGCAGGTGGTCTCGATCTATGCCGGCGTCAACGGCTATCTTGATCCGCTGCCGGTCAACAAGGTGAAGCCCTTCGAAGAAGGCCTGCTGCGTTTCGTGCGCGACAAGCACCCGGAATTGCTCGATGCGATCCGCACCGAGAAGGCGATTTCGGATGCCAACATGCCGAAGCTCAAGTCCGCGGTTGAAACCTTCGCCAAGTCCTTTGCTTAAGGCATAGACCCCGATGGCAAGTCTCAAGGACTTACGAAACCGCATCGCCTCGGTGAAGGCGACACGCAAGATCACCAAGGCTATGCAGATGGTGGCCGCGGCGAAATTGCGCCGCGCACAGGAAGCGGCCGTCGCCGCGCGCCCCTATTCGGCGCGCATGTCGGCCGTCATCGGCAATCTCGCAAATGCTATGCAGGGCCAGGCGGGTGCGCCCACGCTCCTCACCGGCACGGGCTTCAGCGACACGCATCTGCTGATCGTAGCCACGGCCGAGCGCGGCCTTTGTGGCGGCTTCAACTCTTCAATCGCCAAGCTCGCCCGCGAACATGCAGACCGCCTGATCGCCCAGGGCAAGACGGTGAAGATCTTCACCGTCGGCAAGAAGGGCAATGACGCGCTGAAGCGGCTCTATGGCAAGTACATTGTCGAGCACGTGGATTTCCGCGGTGTGAAGGCGATGTCCTTCGCCGAGGCGCAGCTGGTCGCCCAGAAGGTGCTGGCCATGTTCCACAATGGCGAATTTGATGTGGCCACCCTGTTCTTCTCCGAGTTCAAATCGGTGATTTCGCAGAAGCCAACAGCGCTGCGCCTGATCCCGGCCGATGTTTCGGGTGCGGCACCCGCCGATCTGGGTGGTGCCGTTTACGAAGCAGAGCCCGAAGAGGGCGAAATCCTGGCCGATCTTCTGCCGCGCAACATCGCGGTTCAAGTTTTCCGTGGCCTGCTCGAGAATGCGGCGTCCGAACAGGGTGCGCGCATGAGCGCCATGGACAATGCCACGCGCAACGCCGGTGACATGATCAACAAGCTGTCGATCAAGTACAACCGCCAGCGCCAGGCGCAGATCACCAAGGAACTCATCGAAATTATTTCGGGCGCCGAGGCGCTCTAAGCGAACACGGGAAGGATCAGACATATGGCACATAGCGAGGCCGCAACCGGCCGCATCACCCAGGTCACCGGCGCCGTCGTCGACGTCGCCTTTGACGGTGAACTTCCGGAAATTCTCAACGCGCTCGAGACGATGAACGGCGACAACCGCCTCGTTCTCGAAGTGGCGCAGCATCTGGGCGAGAACACCGTCCGTACGATCGCCATGGACTCGACTGAAGGCCTGGTGCGCGGCCAGGCCGTCACCAACACCGGAAGCTCGATCTCGGTTCCGGTGGGCGAGGAAACGCTGGGCCGCATCATGAACGTGATCGGCGAGGCGATTGATGAAGCCGGTCCCATCAAGACCACGCTCCGCCGCCCCATCCATGCGCCGGCGCCTGATTTCGTCGACCAGTCGACGGAAGCGCAGATCCTCGTCACCGGCATCAAGGTCGTCGACCTGCTGGCGCCTTACGCCAAGGGCGGCAAGATCGGCCTGTTCGGCGGCGCTGGCGTGGGCAAGACCGTGCTCATTCAGGAGCTCATCAACAACGTCGCCAAGACGCACGGTGGTTACTCCGTGTTCGCCGGCGTGGGTGAGCGCACGCGTGAAGGAAACGACCTCTATCACGAGTTCATCGAATCCAAGGTGAACGCCGATCCGCACAATCCGGACCCGAATGTGAAGTCGAAGTGCGCGCTCGTGTTCGGCCAGATGAACGAGCCACCGGGTGCGCGTATGCGCGTGGCGCTTTCGGGCTTGACCGTTGCCGAGCACTTCCGTGACCAGGGCCAGGACGTGCTGTTCTTCGTGGACAACATCTTCCGCTTCACCCAGGCCGGTTCTGAAGTGTCCGCCCTTCTGGGCCGCATCCCGTCCGCCGTGGGCTATCAGCCGACGCTCGCCACCGACATGGGCAATCTGCAGGAGCGCATCACGACGACAACCAAGGGTTCGATTACCTCGGTGCAGGCGATTTACGTGCCGGCCGACGACTTGACCGACCCCGCACCTGCCACCTCCTTCGCCCACTTGGACGCAACCACCACGCTGTCGCGCTCCATCGCCGAAAAGGGCATTTACCCCGCCGTCGACCCGCTCGACTCCACCTCGCGCATGATGGACCCGCGCATCGTCGGTGAAGAGCATTACCAGACGGCGCGGCGCGTGCAGGCCATCCTGCAGCGCTACAAGGCGCTCCAGGACATCATCGCCATTCTCGGCATGGACGAGCTCTCGGAAGAGGACAAGCTGACGGTGGCCCGCGCCCGCAAGATCGAGCGCTTCATGTCGCAGCCCTTCGACGTCGCGGCCGTGTTCACCGGTTCGCCCGGCGTGCAGGTCAAGCTCGAAGACACCATCAAGGGCTTCAAGGGCCTCTGCGATGGCGACTACGACCATCTGCCGGAGCCCGCCTTCTACATGGTGGGCACCATCGAGCAGGCGGTCGAGAAGGCCAAGCGCCTCGCCGCCGAGGCAGCGTAAACATATGTGGCCCAAGAACGATGCATTTTGCTGCGACAATCTGCGTCGCTCTTTGGCTGAAGTACCGAACTCAACCTTCGCTGTGCAAGAAAATGGTGTTGCTTACCTTTCGGTAGGCTACGTACAGATTGATGACGGCGGAATAGGATGGTTTGATCAGGCGTTGCTGTTCTGTCCGTTCTGCGGAATAGAATTGCAAACAATTGCCGAGATCAAGAAGAAGGTAGACGATTGATGGCTCTTCATTTCGAACTCGTAAGCCCGGCGCGGCTTCTGTTCTCCGGCGATGTGGCTTCGGTCACGCTGCCGGGAACCGAGGGCGAGATGGGCATCTATCCGGGCCACTCGCCGCTCCTCTCCACCCTGCGGCCCGGCATCGTTACCGTCACGCGTGACGGCGGCGCCACCGAGCGCATCTTCGTGCGCGGCGGCATGGCGGAAGTGAACCCGCAAGGCCTCACACTTCTGGCGGAAGTCGCCATTCCCATGGCAGAATTCACCGCAGATGCGCTGGCCCGCCAGATCCAGGCGGCCGAGGCGGATCTCGCCAGCGCCAAGCCCGGCGAGGCCACCCGCAAGGCAACCGAAGCCATCGACCAGTTGCGGGCGCTGCAGACATCGATCTGAGCCGCGCGTCACGCATCTTTCTCAAATCGCCGGGGCATTCCCCGGCGATTTTGTTTTGAGGGGACGCGCTGGACCAAGGCGTACTCCACATGGACGCCTAACAAAAAAGAGCCCGCCGTTTCCGGCGGGCTCTATCATCTCTGATGTTCGGTTTAGCTCTGGCGGTCGCCGAGCTGGGTCATCCAGCTGGTGCCGCCGCCGGTGCGGCGCGGGGTTTGCTGGCCGCCGCCGTCACGCTTGGGAGCCGAACCCGCCTGGGGGCGCTGGCCCTGCGGTTTCGCACCCTGCGGCTTGCCCTGGCCGTTGCCGGCAGAGTGATTGCGGTTGGGCTTCTGGCCGCGGTGATGCGGCTTGGCGCCTGACGGCTTGTCCTTGCCGGCCGGGTTCCAGCCGAAGGTGGGGGCAAGCGCCTGCACGCCCTTGAGGCCCAGCGCATGTTCCGCCACCGGCACTTGGGTGCGGATGGTCTTCTCGATGTCGCGCAGCAGGCCACGGTCTTCCGGCGTGCAGAAGGCAATGGCTGAGCCGCCGGCGCCGGCGCGCGCGGTGCGGCCGATGCGGTGGACGTAGGATTCCGGCACATGCGGGAGATCGTAGTTCACCACATGGCTCACCGCCTCGACGTCGATGCCGCGGGCGGCAATGTCGGTGGCGACGAGGACGAGGATCTTGCCCGCCTTGAAGCCCGCAAGCGCGCGCTCGCGGTTGTTCTGGCTCTTGTTGCCGTGGATCGCCGCTGCGGTATAGCCCGCAGCCGAGAGGTTCTTCATCACCTTGTCCGCGCCATGCTTGGTGCGGGTAAAGACCAGCGTGCGCGTCATGTTGTTGTCGCGCAGCAGTTCAACAAGAAGCTTCGCCTTGTTGGCGGGGTCCACATGGATCACGCTCTGGTTCACGCGCTCGGCGGTCGTGGCGACGGGCGCCACTTCAACACGCACGGGGTCGGTCAGCAAATTGTTGGCAAGGCCTGCGATCTCCTTCGGCATGGTGGCCGAGAAGAACAGGTTCTGGCGCTGGGACGGCAGCATGCCGGTGATCTTGCGGATCGCGTGGATGAAGCCCAGGTCCAGCATCTGGTCAACTTCGTCGAGCACGAAGATCTCGACCTTTGAAAGGGTGAGCGCCCGGCGCTCGATCAGATCCACGAGACGGCCTGGCGTTGCGACGACGACATCGACGCCACCGCGCAGAATGTCGATCTGCTTCGAGAGCGACACGCCGCCGAAGACAACGGCGCGCGTCACCTTCAGGAACTTGCCATAAACACGGAAGCTCTCGCCGATCTGAGCGGCAAGCTCACGCGTGGGGGACAGGATCAGCGCCCGGCAGGTGCCCTTGGCAGCGCGCTCGGGGTGCGCGGCAAGCTTCTGCAGAATCGGGAGTGCGAAGGCCGCCGTCTTGCCGGTGCCGGTTTGGGCAATGCCGAGCAGGTCCTTCCCCGCCAGAAGGCTGGGAATGGACTGGGCCTGGATGGGTGTTGGCATCTCATAGCCTTCCGCGGTCAATGCGCGGAGAAGGGGCTCGGAGAGCTGGAGGTCAGTAAAACTGGTCACAGAATCGTCTTTCATCATTCGGAACAACAGTAGGCAGCGCAAACCATGTCCGAAAGGCCAGGCATGGACGATCCATGCAGCCTAAGGCAGGCGCTGAAACCTACCCACGTGAAAGGTATGTTCGGGGGAGTCGCTTTTCTTCGGGCCAGAACGGCTGCACCAGCGGTGCGCCTCACGTATTCCTTGGATCGGCCCCAAGCGACAGACGTCATATGGGCGTTTCGGAACCCAATGTCAAAGCATTCTTTCTGCCGCAAGTTCAGGCAGTTCCCGCATGTGCGAGAAGGCCCGCCTGGCGCCCGCCGCCAGAAGCTTCGGCGCCTGTTCGGCAGGGTGCGGGTGGGTGCCGGTGAAGCCCAGCACGCGGCAGCCCGCGCGGTGGGCGGCGGTCACACCGGTCACCGAATCCTCGATCACGATACAGTCCTGGGGTTGATAGCCCGCGCGCCTCGCCGCCTCGATGAACACGTCCGGCTCCGGCTTTCCCCGCGCCACATGCTCGAAGGTGGTGATGCGGTTGCCGAAGAAGCGCGTGAGACCGGCGATCCGAAGTGCAGCCTCCACCCGCTCATAGGGCGAGTTGGAGGCGACGCTGAAATGCTGCGGGCCAAGGGCGTCCAGTGCCGCGTGAACCCCGTCGACCGCGCGCAGGTCCGTCTCGTAGAGGTTCAGGAGCCGCAGATCCTTGTGGTCCGAGGCATCCGCCGGAAAACTCACGCCGAATTCGGTGGCGATCTCATCCAGCATGGCGGCGAAGGTCTTGCCGACGAAGCGCCGGTGCGCCTCTGCTTCGCTCATCGTCACGCCATTCTCGGCGAGGATCTGCACATCAACCCGCATCGAGAGCGGTTCGGAATCAACCAGCACGCCGTCACAATCGAAAATGAAATGGGGCACGGCTGGGTCACACCTTGCCCAGATGGCGGAATTCGGCGATCACCTGTTCGTACACTTGGCGCTTGAACGGCACGATCACCTTCAGGAGCTCATCCATCGGGGCCCAGCGCCAGGCGTCGAATTCCTGCTCCTGGCCGGGAGGCGACAAATCGATTTCACTCTCATCGCCGGTAAAGCGCAGCGCCAGCCACTTCTGGGTCTGGCCGCGGTATTTGCCCTTCCAGGACACGCCGATCAGATGGGCGGGCAGCTCATAATCATACCAGCGGGCTGATTCGGCGATGACCTCGGCAGAGGTGATGCCGGTTTCCTCGGCGAGCTCGCGCAGGGCGGCGGCGCGCACGTCCTCGCCCTTGTCGATGCCGCCCTGGGGCATCTGCCACCAATAACCTTCGCCCTCTTCGTTGGACTTGTCGAAGCGGCGGCCGATCCAGACCAGGCCTTGGGGGTTCAGCAGCATCACCCCCACGCAGGCGCGCATGGCGGTGATTTCGGGGTGCGTCTTCATCAGGTGGCTCTTCCCTTGTAGGCGGTGCTGACTGGCACCAGCAATATGCCCTTCTCCTGCAAGGTTTTGGCCCATTCGGCAACTGTTTCGATGGTGACGTCGAGACCTGAGCCCGTGGCAATGGCGGAGCCGTCCGCGGCGGCCTGCTGTTCGAGCTTGTCGAGCGCGGCGGTGATCGCCGCCGCTGTGGGCTCCGCGTCGATCACCATTTCGGCGCGCTGCATCGGCAGGCGCAAATCATTGCCGACCTTGGGTGAAATCGAGAGGCTGACGCTGGAATCCTCGAGATAGACCAATCCTCTGGATTTCAGTTCCTTCAAGACCGGCTGCAACGCATCCTCGGTCGAGAGCAGGCGCGAGCCCATGTAATTGGTGATGCCGGAATAGCCTGCGAAGCGGCTCATGTGCCATTTCAGCGCCTCCAGGTTCTTCTCCGGCGCCGCGTCGCTCAGAAGCGTGTTGGGCCCGGGGTTGGTGCCGGGGTAGCCCACGGGTTCCATCGGCACCTGCAGCAGAACTTCATGGCCCTGGGCGCGCGCCTTGTTCACCTGCGCCTGAAGGTTCTCGCCATAAGGGGCAAAGCCCAGCGTCACGTCGCCCGGAAGCAGGTCGATGGCCTTCTGCGTGAGCTTGGGGTTCAGTCCCATGCCGCCGAGGATCAGGGTGATCTTGGGCCGGCCGGAGCTGGTCACCGCCAGGGGCGTCACCTGGGAATAGACATTGAAGGGTTTCTTGCCGTTCTTCCCGATCCGCGGAAGCACGCCGTCCTTGGTCTTTTCGCTCACAGCGTCAATCGGCGCCTTCTTCAGCGGCCGGTGCATGGCCACATAAATTGCCGCCTCCTGCTGGTAGGCAGGCTCCGCCACGGGCGCCTGGTCCAGCGGTTCCCCGCCCTGGATCTCGACTGCGCTCTGGTCGATCACGTCTTCGGGCGCGGCCTCTGCGGGGGCGGGCGGGTCCTCCGCCACGGTGGTCGAGGAAGTGACGAGCTCCGCTTCCTCGGGGATGGCCGCCACCAGAACGGGCTCTCCCGCAAAGGGCCGGGGGATCAGCGACAGTGCAACGCCGCCGGCACCAAAGAGGCACAACAGCGCGATGGCACTCGCGGCGAAGGCCCCCGGCCGTCTGGCCCATAGGCGCTGGCGAAGGCTGAGCCGCTTGAGCGGCCGGCGCATTAGATCACGAGACATGGGTTTTTCTGCTTCACGGTCAGCATGATTCGATTGACCCCAAGTGTCGAATGCCAACCGTTAACGGGCTGTTAACCCTAGCGGATAAGTTGCTGAATCAGCCGTTTGGGGAGGCCTGCCCAACGGGCCTTCCTGCACCCAGCACCCAAAAAAATACCCGGCACAAAGGCCGGGTATTTCGTTCGTGATAGGTTTCGAAGACTCAGTTCGCCGTCGTATCCTTGGCGGCGCCGTCCTTGGGCTTCTCGTCCTTGGGCTTGACGTTGGACACGACCTTAACCCCGTTCAGGAAGTCGATCGCCGCCTTAAGCTGCATGTCCTTGGTCTTGTCCTCGGGAACGTAAGCCGAAGAGCCGCCGCCTTCTTCGCCGCCGCCTTCGTTGGAGAGGTGGCCGCGAAGGCCGGCTTCGCCCTCGGTCGACACGTTCTTGCCCTTGAGCTCGGGCGGCAGTTCTTCCTCGATCACGATATCTGCATCGATGCCCTTGGCCTGGATCGACCGGCCGGCGGGCGTATAATAGCGCGCCGTGGTCAAGCGCAACGCACCTTCGCCGCCCAGCGGGATGATGGTCTGCACCGAGCCCTTGCCGAAGCTCCGTGTACCGATCAATGTGGCGCGCTTCTGGTCCTGCAGCGCACCCGCCACGATTTCAGAGGCAGACGCCGAGCCGCCATTGATCAGCACCACGACCGGTTTGCCATTGGCCAGGTCGCCCTTGGTGGCGTTGAAGCGCTGCGTTTCATCCGCATGGCGGCCGCGGGTCGAGACGATCTCGCCCTTGTCGATGAAGGTGTCGGAGACCGAGATCGCCATGTCCAGCAAACCGCCCGGATCGTTGCGAAGGTCGATGATGTAGCCCTTCACCTTGTCACCCATGGTGGTGCGGAAGTGCTCCATCGCCTTCTCAAGGCCCTCCTGCGTCTGCTCCGTGAAGGAGGAGATGCGGATATAGCCGATGTCGTTGTCTTCGATATTGTACTTCACAGACTGCACGCGGATCTTGTCGCGCGTCAGCTTCTGGTCGAAGGGGTCCTTGTTGGGACGCTGGATCGTCAGCACGATGTCGGTGCCGATCTTGCCGCGCATCTTGTCGACGGCGTCGTTCAGGCTCATGCCCGTCACGTCCTGGCCGTCGATCTTGATGATCAGGTCATTGGCCATGAGGCCGGCGCGCGAAGCAGGTGTCTCGTCGATGGGGGAGACCACCTTGATGACGCCGTTCTCCATGGTCACTTCAATGCCCAGGCCGCCGAACTCGCCGCGGGTCTGGACGCTCATGTCCTGGAACTGCTTCTTGTTCATGTAGCTCGAGTGCGGATCGAGCGAGGCGAGCATGCCGTTGATGGCAGCCTCGATCATTTCCTGCTCGTTGGGCTCTTCAACATAATCGGCCCGCACCCTGTCGAACACATCGCCGAACAGGTTCAGCTGCTTGTAGGTGTCGGCGTTGGAGGCCGCACCTGCGGCACCAAAGGCATGCCACAGGAGCGAGGCGGACACTGCGCCCGCCAGCACCAGGCCGAAATTCTGCAATCGGGTATTCTTCTTCATCCACGCGCCTCTTTCAAACCGCCAATCCACCAGGGACCTGAATCAATGGCCTCGGTGCCATCTCGAAATTCGATATATAGCACCGGCCGACCGTCCTGAACCACTTCACCGAAAAGTGTGACCGAAGCAGGGCCGGAACCCATTTCTCCGACCGGTTCTCCGGCCCGGAGGAACTCTCCCACGCTTGCGGTCAGCTTGTCCATGCCCGAGAGCAGTACACGATAGCCGCCGCCAGGGTTTAAAATTACCATTTGTCCATAAGAGCGGAAGGATCCGGCGAATTCCACCTTGCCATCGGCCGGAGCCGTCACCTGGGCGCCTCCCCTCGTGGCGATCATCACACCTTGAGTCGTGCCGCCCACGCCATCGGGCTCGCCGAAGCGGCGCACGATCTGGCCCTGGGCCGGAAAGGTAAGCTTTCCCCTGGCATCGGCGAAGGCCAGCTTCGGCTGGCGCAGCAGCGCTTCCTGCTGTTCGCGCCGGCGCTGGTCCTCGGCCGCCTGGGCCTGCTGCTTCTGGCGCGCGTCCGACAGTTTGGTAAGGAGCTGCTGCAGGGACTTTGCCTTGGACGCCAGCTCCGCCATGCGCTTGCGCTCGCTTTCAAGATCGGCATTGCCCTGGCTGACGAGGGAGCGCTTCTGCGCCACCAGCGTGCCGAGGTCGGCGCGTTCCCCGGCAAGGCGGGCCAGTTCCTGGGCCACTTCGTTCTTGCGCAGGGTAATGGTGGCCTCGATGTCTTTCAGCTGGTCGAGCTTGGCCGTCAAGGCCTCTGCCTCGCCCTGCAGTTCCGGGACGATGGTGCCCAGCAGCATGGCGCCTCTCAGGGCGGCGAGAATATCGCCCGGCTGCACCACCAGGGCAGGGGGCGGGTTCTGCTCCAGCCGCTGCAGCCCGGCGAGGAGTTCCGAGAGCACGTCCTGCTTCTCGCCCAGTGCGGCCAGAATGGTGACGCGGCTTTCTTTCAGCTTTCCGAGTTCGGCCTCGCTCTGGGCCACCACGGCTTCCTGTGCCTGCACCTGCTGTGCAATGGCGGCGAGCTTTGCCGCCACCTCGTCCTGGGCCTTCACGGCAGCGGCGATTTCGGCGGCGATCCGCGCTTCATTGGCTTTCCCGCCTTCCAGCTGCTGCTGCAGCGTCTGAAGCTGCTGCTCCTCCTGGCCCTGCGCGGGGCAGGCAGCGGCCAGGGCCAGCGCCAGAAGTGCGGATGAGACTGCGAAACGCCGCATGGGTCGGGACGGTGAAACTCGTGTGAGGGGGCCTGATCCCACAGCTTTGCGCGTGAGGCGATTTACAATCCGTTAATCATGTCCGGCCGCCCACCGGTTACAATTTCCGGTGTTGACTTGGTTGAGGTTTGAGAAGAGCCTTTTTATCATGTCCTCTCCCATGAAAGTGCCAGTTCAACGCATCGGTCCGCTGGCCTGCCTTCCCCATGTGCTGGCGCCGCATCATGTGCCGCTCAGCAGCGTGATTGCCGGACTTCCCGTGTCTGAGGAGGACTTCCGGCCTGAAACGCTGCTGCCAATTCCGGTCATTTCGGCCATTCTGGAGCGCGCCTCCCGGCTGACCGGGGATACCGAGATCGGCCTCAGGATCGGCGAAGGCCAGAACCATCTGTCGCTGGGCCCCCTGGGGCAGCTCATGGCCAGCTGTGAAACGCTGGGAAGTGCCCTTGGCACCTTCGCGGGGTTCCAGATGGCCAATTCCACGGCCGCGGCCGCCTGGCTCCATCCCGTGGGGGAGGAGTATGCTTTCGGCTTCGGCGTCTATATTCCGGATCTCGCCTCGAGCCACGTCTATGATGTGTCGGCTGCGGTGGGCTTCAATCTGGTCCGGGACCTGACGCAAGGCGCGGTCACGCCGGTCGAAGTTCTGCTGAGCCGCCCGGCACCGGCCGATCCCGCGGCCTACCGGCAATTTTTCCGCTGTCCGGTGCGTTTCGATGAAGGTCAGACCTGCCTGATCCTGCCCAGGCGTGGCCTGAGCACCAGGCTCGCGAGCGCCGATCCGCTCCAGCACGAACATCTGGTTCAGGCCATGCGGCAGAAGCTTGCCGAAACCCATCCGGATTTCGCCAGCAGGGTGCGCCATGCGCTGCGCCCGCTGCTCATTGCAGGTGCGGCCTCCCACCTGCAGGTCGCCGCACATCTCAACATGCACCCCCGCACCTTTGGCCGAAGGCTCGAGGCCGAGAACGTGACGTTCGAGACCCTCAAGGACGACGTGCGCAAAGCCGTCTCGCAGGAGCTTCTGGCCCGCACGGGCCTTGCCATCGCTGATGTGGGCGCCGCGCTGGGCTACGGCACGCCCAGCGCCTTCGTGCGGGCGTTTCGGCGCTGGACGGGAAAGTCACCATCGGCCTGGCGGCAAAATCTGCACGTGCATCTCCCCGCTGTCTCCAAATGGCAAACACTTGCCGCTGAGGCCAGCGTATCCTCGATTGAACACGGCACTGAAGGAGCATCGTCATGAAAATCCGCATCGCCCTCCTGGCGGCTGGCCTGCTTGCGGCCCTGTGCGGGCCCGCCGCGGCCCAGCAGATCAATGGTACGTCGGGTGCGCCCGATGCCACGATGACCATCAAGGGCAATCAGCTTCCGGCGCCGGCCCTGCCGTTCGGCGGCGTCATCAAGGATGGCGCATTGCAGTCCACACCCTGGTGGCAGCCGCGCATCGTGCCACCGAAGCAGGCGCCCAACGTGCTGCTGATCATGACCGATGATTCAGGCTATGGCGTGCCATCGACCTTCGGTGGCGTCATTCCCACCCCTGCGCTCGACCGTGTGGCGGCCAGCGGCCTGCGCTACACCCAGATGCATTCGACGGCATTGTGCTCGCCCACCCGCGCGGCCCTCATCACCGGCCGTAACCATCATTCGGCGGGCTTCGGCGTGATCTCGGAGCAGTCGACGGGTTTCCCGGGTTACAACTCCATCATTGGCCGCAACATGGCCACCATCGGGCGCATCCTGAAGGATAATGGCTATGCCACCTCGTGGTTCGGAAAAGACCACAATGTGCCGGCCTTCCAGGCCAGCCAGGCCGGGCCTTTCGACCAGTGGCCCTCCGGCATGGGCTTTGAATATTTCTATGGCTTCGTGGGCGGCGACACCAACCAGTGGCAGCCCAACCTGTTCCGCAACACAACGCAGATCTATCCCTTCGAGGGCAAGCCGGGCTGGAATCTCACCACCGGCATGGCGGATGACGCCATCGACTACCTCAACCGGATGAACCAGATCCAGCCATCCAAGCCGTTCTTTCTTTATTATGTGCCGGGGGGCACCCACGCGCCGCACCATCCGACGCAGGAGTGGGTGGACAAGATCCACGCCATGCACCTGTTCGACGATGGCTATGAAAAGCTCCGTGAACGGATCTTTGCCAACCAGAAGAAGCTCGGCGTCATTCCGCAGGATGCGCAGCTCTCGCCCTGGCCTTCAGACATACTGAAGCCCTGGGCTCAGACCACGGATGACGAAAAGAAGCTGTTCATCCGCCAGGTCGAGGTGTTTGCCGCCTATGCCGCCTACACCGATCATGAGATCGGCCGCGTCATCCAGTCGGTGGAGGACATGGGCAAGCTCGACAACACGCTGATCATCTATATCAACGGCGACAATGGCACGAGTGCGGAAGGCGGGCCTTTGGGCACGCCCAACGAGGTGGCCTTCTTCAACGGCCTCAACATGCTGCCCGTCGATGTGCAGATGAAGTTCTATGACGTGTGGGGCACTGACAAGACCTACAATCACATGTCGGCGGCCTGGTCCTGGGCCTTCGATACGCCATTCAGCTGGTTCAAGCAGATCGCCTCGCATCTGGGTGGTGTGCGCCAGGGCATGGCCATTTCCTGGCCCGGCCACATCACGGATGTGGGGGGCATCCGCCCGCAGTTTTCGCATGTGATCGACGTGGTGCCGACCATCCTTGAGGCCACCGGCATTCCGGCGCCAGAGGTGGTGGACGGCATCAGCCAAGCGCCCATCGAAGGCACCAGCTTCGCCTATACCTTCGACAAGGCGAATGCCGCTGCCCCGTCGCGCCACACCACGCAGTATTTCGAGATGATGGGAGACCATGCCATCTACCAGGATGGCTGGATCCTCAGCACCAAGGTGACGCGCGCACCTTGGGAGGCCTTCGGCCCCGCCAATCCCGATCCGCTCAACAATGTCACGTGGGAGCTCTACAACCTCAATACCGATTACTCGCAGGTGACGGATGTCGCCGCCCAGTATCCCGAAAAGGTGGCGGCGCTGAAACAGGTCTTCTACGAGGAAGCCAAGAAATACAATGTGCTGCCGCTCGATGCCTCGGTGGCTGCCCGCATCGTGGCGCCGCGCCCCAACCTCACGGCCGGCCGCAGCGAGTTCGTCTACACGACGCCCATGGTGGGCCTGCCACAGGGCGACTCGCCTCTTCTCCTCAACACCTCCTATACGGTGACAGCGGAGATCGAGGTGCCGCAGGGCGGTGCCGAGGGCATGATCCTCACCTCGGGCGGGCGTTTCGGCGGCTATGGCTTCTACCTCCTCCAGGGCAAGCCTGTGTGGACGTGGAACATGGTCGATCTGAAGCGCATCAAGTGGCAGGGCCCGGATGCACTGTCTCCCGGCAAGCACACGCTGGTCTTCGACTTCAAATATGACGGCCTGGGCGCGGGCACTCTCGCCTTCAACAATTTTGACGGCGTCGGCCGGCCCGGCACCGGCACCCTGTCGGTTGACGGCAAGGTGGTTGATACCCAGACGATGGAGCGCACGCTCCCCATGATCCTGCAGTGGGACGAGAGCTTCGACATCGGGTCCGATACGCTCACCGGCGTGGACGATACCGATTATCAGTCACCGTTCCCGCTCACCGCCAAGCTCGACAAGCTGACGGTGACGCTTGACCGCCCGGTGCTGAGCGCGGCGGATAAGCAGAAGCTCCAGGATGCCATGTTGAAGAAGGATTGATCGTCCGTCGTCTTTGCCGCGTTCGAGGGTCCGTCCCCCTCGAGACCCTCGACGCGAGCTTACTGTAACTGTAAGGACAACGCTGCAACAGCCGGCGCCTTCTTGCCGCGCCCTCATTGACGGAGACCAAAGAATGATCACTCGCAGGACGTTACTTGCCGGCATCGCGGCTGGCGTGGCCGCCATCGCCCTCACCGGCTGCCAGATCGATACCCGCACGCCAATCCGCGTGTCGCAGATTCTCGAAGTCGCTAAATCCGGCGTGCCCTCTCCGGTGGCAGCCGCGGTGACTGGCCAGTTCATCACCCCCGCCTGGTGCCAGGATGAGGCCGGCATGGCGGTTGAGACCATCTCCACGCCGGATGTGCCGCTGCAGCTTCAGGCCTGCGCGCCCGGCGGCGCCACCGGCGCCATCGGAACCTTCCAGATGGCCACCACTCTGGTGAAGACCGACGGCGGCCAGACCGATGCGGTGATTCTCGCCAATGTTCTGGGCAATGACAATGCCCGCTTTGCCGTGTTCAAGCACAACAAGCACGCGCGCGAACTGCTGTCCGTCGGCCTGTTCCTGAACGAGCCGCAGCTTCAGGCCGCCCAGCAGAAGCTGATGGCCATGCCTGTCTACAAGCGCGGCGGCTATGACGGCAATGTCACCTTCACCTTTACGGTGGACATCATCAACGACACCGACAAGCCGGCCAATTTCTACTTGACCGACGTCGATGCCGGCGGCGACCTCCCCTCTGACGAGGCCATTCTGACGATCCCGCCCGCAGGCATGGACACCGTCACCCTCGACGCCCAGACGCAAGCCATGCTCGGCACCAGGGGCTGGGTGAACTTCATGTCGCTGATTTTGAAGTAGGCGACGGGCTGAACTTAAGATCTGTCCGTCATCCCCGCTTTCGCCGGGGTGACGGACTTTCCACTCGAGGGTTCTGCCCTAAACCGATGGCGCGAGGCTCTACGCCCGGTGATAAGGGTGCCCCGCGATGATGGTGACGGCGCGGTAAAGCTGCTCGAACAGCATCACGCGGATCAGCCGGTGCGGCCAGGTCATCGGGCCGAAGCTCAGGATAAGTCCTGCCGTCTCGCGGGTCTCTGGCGCATGGCCGTCGGGACCGCCGATCAGGAAGGCCATGTCGCCCGTGCCGCCGTCCAGGTGGCGGCGCAGCAGCTCAGCGAAGGCTTCGCTCGGCAATGCCTTGCCGCGCTCATCCAGCACGATGGTGAAGGCCTTGGGCGGCAATGTGCCGGCGATCAGGCGTCCTTCCTCGGTCATGCGCGCTGCGGCGGAAGAGGCCTGCGATTCATTGAATTCGGTCACGCCAATGCGCGAGATGCCGCATTTGCGGCCAAGTCCCTGGGCGCGGGTCAGATAGTCGTCAGCCAGTGATTTTTCCGGGCCGGGCTTCAGCCGCCCGGCCGCGATGACGGAAAGTTTCAAGGCCTCACATGGCCAGGCGGTCGTCCGGCGTGTGGGCGGACCACAGCTTCTCGAGATTGTAGAAGCTCCGCACCTCGGGCCGGAAGATGTGGACGACGACGTCGCCTGCGTCCACCAGCACCCAGTCACACTGTGGCATGCCTTCGATCCGCAAGTCGCGGTAGCCCTTCTCCTTCAGCTTCTGCACCAGCTGGTCGGCAATGGCGCCAACATGCCGGTTGGAGCGGCCTGAGGCCACCACCATCGCATCCGCCACGGCGGTCTTGTCATCAAGGGTCAGCGTGACGATCTGCTCGGCCTTGGCATCGTCAAGCTGCGCCAGAATGATGTCGAGCGCGCCCACGGGTTTGGGGGGCGGCGCCTTCTTGCCGCGCGGCTTCCGGGGCTTCTGCGCCTTGGGGCCATCTGCCAGCAGCTCGGCCGGAATCTCCGGCAGCGGCTCGGCGCGCGGGAGCTTGTCGTCCGCCACGGGGGCGGGCCGTCTGTAATGCACCGTCTTGGGCGTGGGTCTTGTGCCAGCCTTCGTCCTTGCCGTGGGCTTCGCCCGGCTGGCCGGCTTCGCCTTGGATGACGGCGCAGCCTTGGATGTGGACTTGGAAGCAGGCTTGGACGCAGGCTTCGCCGTCGAGGTGGCCTTCACCTTCGAAGCAGGCTTTGCCTTCGCAGAAGAGGCCGCCTTGCTGGTGGCGGAGGTCTTCTTCGCGGCGGGCTTGGCGCTCTTCGGAGCGGGCTTGGTCTTGGCGGACTTGGCGCCGGCCGCAGGTTTCTTGGCGGCGGTCTTTCTCGCTGGAGCTTTCAGTGGACTGGTCCTTGGTTCCGGAAATGTCTCTGGATCGCGTGCACGTCACGTGGCCGTCGGTGGTGGAACAACAGTCTTCAACGTAAAGGGTTCGGCTGCACCATTCAAGGGGCGTTGCTCAGTGGGTGGCAGAGTGGCTAGGCTGAAGGCTTGAAAGGCGTGGCCACAGTCTCATGACAAGCAGTGACGGCCTCAACCCCCTGCCGCAGGCGGGCGCTCCGGCGCCGGCCATCGTCGTGCCGCTATGGGGGGAGGACCTGATGGTGGATAAGGAGGCCCTCGCCTCCTTCCGGGCCCTTCACCCCAAGCTGCGGCTCTACGCGATCCTTCTCGACGGGGCGGAGCTTCCGGGCGGGGTCTCTTTTGACCGCATCATCCGCCTGCCGCTCGCGCGCCCGCAGCTGGCCTATGCGGAATCGATTGTGCTGCAGCTTTGCTTTGGGGAGGGGGGTGGGCTCGTGGGTGTGCTGCGGGCCCTTGGCGCTGCCGATCTGAAGGCGGCAGAACAGCATCTCGCCCTGCTTGCCGGCGGGGGTGCGGATGCCGTCCTCGTCACCGGTGCTGCCCCCGCGGATGACACGCTCTTCCTGTCGGAGCGCGCCTCCTTCCTCGCCTCGCTGTGGTCCGCCCTCAGCGGAGAACTGCTGGAAGACCGGGTGAAGCTCGCAGCGGGACTGCTGGGCCTCGCGGGCCGCAGAGGGGTCTCGTTCAACGGCGCCCACGCGGCGCTGCCCACAGTCGATCTCGCCTCTTTCGCCGCCAAAGCAGCACTGCTCCGCAGCCAGCTGGGCCTCACCATCGGGACGCTTCCTCTGCCCCGGGCGCAACCCATCCGGCGCGTGGCGGTGGTCACCCCCTATTACAAGGAGCCCGGTCACGAGCTTCAGCGCGCCATCGGCAGCGTGCGCGCACAGACGAGCCCATGTGATCTGATCCTCGTCTCGGATGGCTTTTCAAATGACATCGCGCGGCAAGCAGGTGCAATTCACATCGAGCTGGGCGTTGGCCATGGCGATGGCGGCAATGCCGGGCGCTATGTGGGCGCCATGGTGGCGCTGGCCAAGGGGTATGACGCTGTGGCCTTCCTCGATGCCGACAATTGGTATGAGCCCAAGCACATTCAGCGCATGGTGCAGCGCCAGCACGAGACGGGTGCCACGGCCGTCGTCTCGGGGCGCAACATCTATCTGCCGGACGGCTTCAAGCTGCAGGTTCCCGATGAAGAAGACGAAAGCGGCAACCATGTGGACACGAGCTGCTATCTCCTCACCAGGGCTTGCGAATATGCTTGGCATCTGTGGGGCCAGATGCCGCCCGAATGGGGTGCTGTGGGAGACCGCGTGCTCCTGGCCGAACTCGCGGGCCAGCGCCTCGCGCGGACTGGCAACAGAACCATGAATTACAAGTCCAACTATGCCTATCATTACCGGCTGGCGCAGCGTCCCGTGCCTGAGAAGCTCAATGCCGTGCCGCTGGATCTCGTCCAGAATTTCTTCCGCTCACCCCAGCACTTCCGCCAGCGCTCCATCAACCGCACGGGCCGCGTGATCAGGCTCTAGACGTTAAGGATCGCCGGCCGCTTCAGGCGGATCGCCGTTGAGCTTTCGGGCCTGAGCGGCATGGGGATGAAGCACCAGGCGGGGGGCTTCATGGTGACGAGCGATCTCGCGCGGTCCGCCGGCACCTGGGACTCGGCAAAGCGTGATGCCGCGGGGCCACCCAATGCCCGCAGCGAATAGCCGGGCCTGGCCAGCACCGCGAGCGGCAGGGTGTCGACAATTTCCAGCCAGTCATGCCAGCGGTGCAGATTGGCAAAGCTGTCCGCCCCCATGATCCACATGAAATGCGCCCTTCGCAGCATGGGATTCAAGGCCCGCAGCGTTTCTGCCGTGGTGCGGGAGCCGATCTGCTTCTCGATGTCGGTGACGATGAAGCGCGGGTGCCTGGCAATCTTGCGCGTATAGGCCAGGCGCGCCTTGTATTCGCCGGTCTCAGTGGGGTCCTTCAGCGGGTTCTGGGGCGAGACCAGCCACCACACCCAATCGAGCTCCAGCCGCTTCATGGCATAAAGTGCCACCATGTAGTGGCCGTAATGCGCGGGGTTGAAGGAGCCGCCGAACAGGCCAATGCGTTGGCCCTGGCCGAAGGCGGGCGCTTTCAGCATCATGGGCGTGTCTGCCCTGAACCCCGCACCTGATATTTGAAGGTGGTGAGCTGTTCCACGCCCACCGGCCCCCGCGCGTGGAGCTTACCCGTGGCAATGCCGATTTCCGCACCGAAGCCGAACTCACCGCCATCGGCAAATTGCGTGGAGGCATTGTGCAGCACGATGGCGCTGTCCACTTGCGTCAGGAAGCGCGTGGCCGCAGCCTCGTCCTCGGTCACGATCGAATCCGTATGCTGGGAGCCATAGCGCGCAATATGGGCCATGGCATCGCCGATGCCGTCAACGACCTTCATCGAGACGATGGCATCGACATACTCCGTGCCCCAGTCCTCTTCGCTGGCCTGCTTCACCCGCGGGTCCGCCGCCATGGACTGGGCATCGCCCCGCACTTCGCAGCCGGCATCGATCAGCGTACGGATGATCGGCTTGAGGTTTCGTTCCGCGGCTTCGCGGTCGATCAGGATTGTCTCGGCCGAACCGCACACGCCGGTGCGCCGCATCTTGGCATTCAGCACAATGGCCTTCGCCATGTCGGGATCGGCCGCCTTGTCCACATACACATGACAGATGCCCTCGAGATGGCTGAACACCGGCACGCGGGCATCTTGCTGCACGCGCGCCACCAGGCTCTTGCCGCCGCGCGGCACGATCAGATCCAGCGTGCCGTTGAGGCCTTCCAGCATCAGCCCCACGCAATCCCGATCCGCATTGGGTACCATCTGGATCGCGGTGCGCGGAAGGCCTGCGATGTCAAGCCCGCGCTGCAGGCAGGCGATGATGGCGGCAGAGGAATGGAAGCCGTCAGAACCGCCGCGCAGGATCGCGGCATTGCCGGATTTGAGGCACAGGCCCCCTGCGTCCGCCGTCACATTGGGCCGCGATTCATAGATGACGCCAATCACCCCGATGGGAACCCGCACGCGGGAAATTTCAAGCCCGTTGGGCCTCGTCCATTTGGCCATCACCTGGCCCACCGGATCAGGAAGTGCCGCAATTTCTTCCAGGCCCTGCGCCATCGCCTCAAGACGGGGCTCGGTCAGCGTCAAGCGGTCGATGAAACTCGCTTTCAGATCCTTGGCTGCGGCATTGGCCAGGTCGCGCTGGTTCTCGGACAGAATGTCCGCGGCTGAGCGGCGGATCTTCGCAGCCATTGCCAGCAGGGCTTCATTTTTCTGCTGCGCGGGTGCGAGCGCCAGCAGCCCCGCCGCCTGGCGCGCCGCAATGCCCAGCGTCATCATCAGCTCGCGGTTCGATACATTCATGTTCATGCGCGCTCTGACCCCATCAGCACCATGTCGTCACGGTGAATAAGCTCGTCCCGCCCGCGGAAGCCAAGCACCTTTTCAATCTCGGAGGATTTGAGGCCAAGAATCTTCGCCGTGTCATTGGCGTCATAGGCCACAAGCCCGCGTGCAATTTCCCGTCCGTTGGGGGCAACGATCGAAACCGTGTCACCACGCGTGAAGCTTCCCTCAACCTTTTTCACACCGGCAGGCAGCAGGCTCTTGCCCTTGGCGAGTGCAGCAGCAGCACCCTCATCCACCACAAGGTGGCCGATGGGCTGCAGCGTTCCCGCAATCCAGCGCTTTCTGGATTGAAGGGCTGATGCGCTGGCCACGAACCAGGTGCAGCGCGCACCTTCAAGCACGCGCTTCAGCGGGTGCGTTTCATGCCCCGAAGCGATCACCATGTTGCAGCCCGCACCCAGTGCGATCTTTCCAGCCTCGATCTTGGTGATCATGCCGCCAGAGCCGAGGCCGGAGGTGGCTTTCCCTGCCATCGCCTCAACCTCGGGCGAAATCTCCTCGACGAGGGGAAGGAACACCGCACCCTTCTGGCTCGGGGGTGCTGTGTAAAGTCCGTCAATGTCGGACAAGAGCACCAGGCAATCGGCTGACATCATGGAGGCGACCCTTGCCGCCAGCCGGTCATTGTCGCCGTAGCGGATTTCGCTGGTGGCCACCGTGTCATTCTCGTTGATCACCGGCACCGCGCCCTGTTCCAGCAGGGTGGAAAGCGTGGCGCGGGCGTTCAGATAGCGGCGGCGTTCCTCGGTGTCGGTCAAGGTCACCAGCACCTGGGCTGCCACCATGTTCCGGGTGCGCAGCGCCTCCGTCCAGGCTTGCGCCAGCGTGATCTGGCCCACGGCCGCGGCCGCCTGCTTCTGCTCGAGCTTGAGCGCTCCCTTGGGCAAGCCCAAGGTGCGGCGGCCGAGCGCGATGGCGCCCGAGGAGACGATGATGATCTCAGCCCCTCTCACCCGTGCATCTGCCAGATCGTCAATCAGGGATGCGAGCCAGGACGCTTTGATCGTGCCGGTCTTGGCATCCACCAGCAGGGCGGAGCCGATCTTGACGACGATGCGTTTGGCTTGCGCCAGCCGCGATTTCACGGACGCCACTCCTCCGTCTCAACCCCCGGCTCATCGGCAGAGCGGCCACCACGGCGCGACGTGTCGATCACCTCCAGTAGCTTCTTCATCGCCTCCGGAACGCCCCTGGTGGTGGCGCCCGACATCAGCATCGGCGTCTTGCGTGCACGGCGCTTGAAGTCCTTGAGCTTCACCTCGATCTCGTCATCCTGCAGAAGATCGGTCTTGTTGAAGGCAATCACTTCGGGCTTCTCCGCCAGCTCCGGCGAATAGGCTTTAAGCTCCTTGCGGATCACGCGGTAATCCGCAACCGGATCCTCGCTGGTGACATCGATCAGGTGCAGCAGCACCGCGCAGCGCTCCACATGGCCGAGGAAGCGCGTGCCGAGCCCGTGGCCCTCATGCGCCCCTTCGATCAGGCCCGGAATATCGGCCAGCACGAAGCTCTGGGTTCCCACCCGAACGACGCCCAGCTGCGGGTGAAGCGTGGTGAAGGGATAGTCCGCGATCTTGGGCTTCGCCGCGGAGACGGCGGCAAGCAAGGTCGATTTTCCGGCGTTGGGAAGTCCTAAGAGCCCCGCATCGGCAATCAGCTTCAGCCTGAGCCAGATCCAGCGCTCTTCGCCTTCCAGGCCGGGGTTGGCGTGGCGCGGCGCCCGGTTGGTGGAGGATTTGAAATAGGCATTGCCGAAACCGCCATTGCCGCCCTTGGCAATGCGGAAGCGGTCTCCGAGCTTGGCCAGGTCCGCCACCATGGTTTCATTGTCTTCCTCGAACACCTGGGTCCCCACGGGCACCTTCAGCACGATGTCGTCGGAATTGGCGCCGGCGCGCAGCCGGCCCATGCCATGGCCGCCGGTCGCGGCCTTGAAATGCTGCTGGTAGCGGTAATCGATCAGCGTGTTGAGGCCATCGACGGCCTCGATCCAGATATCGCCGCCCTTGCCACCGTCGCCCCCATCGGGGCCGCCCATTTCGATGAATTTTTCGCGCCGGAACGAAACGGAGCCTGCGCCCCCATCGCCGGAGCGCACATAAACCTTTGCCTGGTCGAGGAATTTCATGACGGAACCTTGTAACGCGCGTTGAGGAGGCCGCCTAGTCCCCTGTGGCGAATCCGCCACGGTTCCCTGCGGATGGTGCAGTGCAATATTTCTGCCGCCTTGTGACCACATTTAGCAGATTTACGGGTGCCCTCGCTGCGAGGGGCAGCATTCGGGACAAGATGATCGGCTTCAAAGCGCAGATCATCGCCGTGTTGTTTGTGTATAACGAAAGGCAAGAAATGAAGAAACAATTGATTGCAGGTCTTCTGGCTGCCGCTGTACTCGGTGGCATTTCCGCAATACCTGCGCAAGCGGCTTGCAGGGCCGCCACTCACTGCTACGGCACCGTTACCAAGACGTCCTATACAACGCGTGTGTCCTCGCCCCATCGGGCAACGGTCAAGCGGGCATCGGTCCGCCGTTCTGCGGTTCACCGTGCTCCCGTGCACACGGCCTCCACCAAGCGTCTCGCCAGGTCTTCGCGGGTTGCGTCCGTTCCCGCCCGCAAGCGCGTGCATGTGGCCTATGGCGCAGCCAAGCCGCGCAGCCTCAAGCGCTCCTACAGCACCTCGGCCGCGCTTGCCGTTCCGGCCAGCAACGCCTCGCAGGGAAATGTCATCTCGCTCATCAAGGCCATGGCGCCGGCGCAGGGCGTTCCCACCTGGTTTGCGCTGCGCATCGCGCGTGTTGAATCCAACTATAATTCGCACATGCGTGGCGCTGCCGGTGAGTATGGCGTGTTCCAGATGAAGTGCGCCACCGCCAAGGGCATCGGCTTCAGCGGCAATTGCGCCGCGCTGCTGGACCCGCGCACCAACATCCATTGGGGCCTCCGCCACTTGGCGCTCGCGATCGGCGCGTCGGACGGCAATCTCCGGCTTGCCGCCTCGAAGCACAATGGCGGCCTCGGCCGCCGCACCGTGGTGGCCAGCTACGTCAACAAGGTGTTCTGATCTGCGGAAGGTGCGGGGGCTCATCGCCTCCGCTCCTTCGCCGCTTCCCAGTCCGCCTGCGTCAGTTCCAGGCACATGATCGGAACCTCCGCTCCCCGCGCCTTCGAAAAGGCCGAACTCTCCCCCGTCTTCCTGAAGCCCAGCCCCAGCAGAATGCGGCGTGAGCCTTCATTTTCCTGGTGATAGCTCGCAACCAGCTGCGTGTGGCCCAATGCCATAAAGGCGTGGTCCGTCACGGCGCGGGCAGCCTCGGTCCCGTAGCCCTGGCCCCAGTGCGGCTCCGCCAGCCAATAGCCGAGTTCACCCTGCTCGATGCCCATCACGCCAATGGCTTCACCCTGCCGCAGGATCACCAGCACCAGCGCATCCGCAGGGAGCGTTTGGCAATGGCTCAGAAACGCCTGTGCGTCCGCCGGCCCATAGGGATAGGGCACGCGCCCCGTCCAGCGCGAGACGTTGAAGTTCCCAAGCCCGCGCACCAGCTCGTCCGTATCGGCGTCTTGCGGCGGGCGGAGGGTGAGGCGGGCCGTGGTCAGCGTCGTCATGGCAGTCTTCCAAACAAAAAGCGGAGAGGTGGTTTTCCACCTCTCCGCTTTGTTCTTTCACGCGCCGGACCGGTGGATCCGGCGGCAGATGATCGGGAGCCCGCCGGTTACTCCGCGGCGACGGCCGGGATCACGGACACGGTCTGCCTGTCGCCCTTGGTGCGGCGGAAAGCCACCACGCCATTGACGACGGCGAAAATCGTGTGGTCGCGGCCAATGCCAACACCGGTGCCGGGGTGAACCTTGGTGCCGCGCTGGCGGATGATGATGTTGCCGGCAATCACGGCTTCGCCGCCGAATGCCTTGACGCCAAGACGGCGGCCCGCCGTATCGCGCCCGTTGCGGGATGAACCGCCTGCCTTTTTATGAGCCATGGTGTGTTCTCCTTAACCGAGAATTTCGCGGATGGTCACCGAGGTCAGGTCCTGACGGTGGCCGTTGCGCCGGCGGTAATGCTTGCGGCGGCGCTTCTTGAAGATGATGACGCGGGGGCCGCGGTCCTGGGAGGCGATCTCGCCCACCACGGTGGCGCCGACCACATGCGGAGCGCCGATGTTGATGGCATCGCCATTGGCGATCATCAGCACTTCGGCAAACTTCACCTGGTCGCCCGGGTTGCCCTCGAGCTTCTCGATCTGGATCTTGTCTCCGGCTGCAACGCGATATTGCTTGCCGCCGGTCTTGATGACTGCGTACATGTTGTTCGTCCTTGTTTTCCCGCGCCCTTTGGCGGCACTGGAGAACCCTTGGATCCAGTGCACTTCAAGTGCTTGATTTCTCAAGCCAATTTGGGTTGCCGGAGGCAGCGCAACGCGCGCGGATGGGGGTGCCCCAACCCGCGCAGTGGGCGGGAAATATGGGAATTGGCGCGAGAAGTCAAGGAATTGGGTGCGCCGCAGCCCTCTCAACCTAAGTTCAGCTCACGCCGCCTTCTCATCCGCCTTCTTCTCGATCAGCGAGACGAGATCATTCATGATGCGGTTCATGTCGAAGTCCTTCGGCGTATAGACGGCGGCCACACCCAGCTGCTTCAGCACATTCACATCCTCCTGGGGGATGATGCCGCCGGCCACCACGGGAATGTTGGAAAGCCCCGCCGCCCGCAGCCGCTGCATCACCTCGCGGATCAGCGGCACGTGGGAGCCTGAGAGAATGGAGAGGCCAAGAATGTGAACTTGGCGGTCCTCGACCGTCTTCACCAACTGCTCCGGCGTCACGCGGATGCCGTCGTAGATCACCTCGAGGCCGGTGTCGGCGGCGCGCACCGCGATCTGTTCAGCGCCATTGGAATGCCCGTCAAGGCCGGGTTTGCCCATGAGAAAGCGCGGCGTTTCGCCCATCCGCTCCGCCAGGCGTTTGACGCGCGCACGAAGATCGGCAATCGCCTCCCCGCCCTCTGCGCGCATGGTGAGGGCCACGCCGGTGGGGGCGCGGTACTCGCCGAAAATCTCGCGCAAGGCAGCGCCCCATTCGCCGGTCGTGACACCGGCCTTGGCGCAGGCAATCGAGGGCTCCATCACATTCAGCCCCTCCTTCGCCGCGCGCGCCAGCTCGCCCAGCGCTCTGGCCACGGCTTTTGCATCCCGCGCCGCGCGCCAGGCTTTCAGCTGCTCGATCTGCTCATATTCGACATCGTCCTTCACCGTCATGATGGCGCCGGACCCAGCTGACAGCGGCGCGGCTTCGCTGGTGGTGAAGACATTGACGCCCACGATCTTCGTCTCGCCGGTTTCAATCGCATGCAGGCGGGCCGTGTTCGAGTCCACCAGCCGGCGCTTCATATAGGCGATCACCTCTTGCGAGGTGCCGCCGCCCAGGCTCTGCACATGCGCCAGCTCGGCGCGCGCTTCTTGCTTCAACGCCTCCACCTTGGCCGCGATCTCGGCCGATCCATCGAATATGTCGCCATATTCCAGAAGGTCCGTCTCATAGGCCACGATCTGCTGCATGCGCAGCGACCATTGCTGGTCCCAGGGCCGGGGCAGGCCCAGCGCCTCGTTCCAGGCCGGCAGCTGCACGGCACGGGCGCGGGCGTTTTTGGACAGCACCACCGCGAGCATTTCGATCAGGATGCGATAGACGTTGTTTTCCGGCTGCTGCTCCGTCAGCCCCAGGGAATTCACCTGCACCCCATAGCGGAAGCGGCGGTGCTTCTCTTCGGAGATGCCATAGCGTTCACGCCCGATCTCATCCCACAATTCGGTGAAGGCGCGCATCTTGCAGAGTTCGGTGACGAAGCGGATCCCGGCATTGACGAAGAAAGAAATGCGCGCGAACACCTCGGGGAATTCTGCCTCGGACACAGCGCCCGAAGCCTTCACGCCGTCCAGCACGGCAATGGCGGTCGCCAGCGCATAGGACAATTCCTGCACCGGCGTCGCCCCTGCCTCCTGCAGGTGGTAGGAGCAGACATTCATCGGGTTCCATTTCGGCAGCTCGCGCGTCGAAAAGGCGATGGTGTCGGTGATAAGGCGCAGCGACGGCCCCGGCGGGAACACATAAGTCCCGCGCGAGAGATATTCCTTGATGATGTCGTTCTGCGTGGTCCCCGACAGGCTGGTGCGCGGTGCACCCTGTTCGTCCGCCACAGCCACATAAAGCGACAGGAGCCACGCCGCCGTGGCGTTGATTGTCATCGAGGTGTTCATGGTGGCAAGCGGAATGCCCTGGAACAGGGTCCGCATGTCACCCAGATGCGAGACGGGAACGCCCACCTTGCCCACTTCGCCGCGGGCCAGCACATGGTCGGCGTCATAGCCGGTTTGGGTGGGCAGGTCGAAGGCCACCGACAGTCCCGTCTGCCCCTTGGCGAGATTGGTGCGGAACAGGGCGTTGGAATCCGCCGCCGTCGAATGGCCAGCATAGGTACGAAAGAGCCAGGGTTTGTCACGTGATGTCATGGTGTCCGCCATGCTGGCATGGCGCATGTTGCATCGCAATGTCGACTTTTGGCAGGCGGGCGGAGCTAGCTGCGCGAATTGCGGAGAAAAACGGCGACCAAAAGAATGCCCGTCACGGTCATCCCCGCAAGGGACAAGATCACCGGCTTCTCGAAGACCTTGGTGATGGGGAAATCAAGGCCTTTTCCCAATATGTTTCCGGCCATGGCCCCTGCGAACAGCAGGATGGCGTTGAGCGCGAATGTCAGGACGCCGGGGAATTTTGTCAGCGGCGTCAGGATGAAAGATCCCACAAAGGCGCAGACGGCCGCCGTCGGCACTGCCCAGGGTCCGACGCCGAAGAGAAGATGATCCATATGAGCTGCAGATCCCTTGCTGTTCTTGCAATTATGGCCGGCTGAGCCGGTTGATTGTCGAAGTCTTCATTGACGCAAAAACAGGAAGTTTAGTCAAGCACAGGTTGACGTAATTGGCAGCGGCCTGGGCCCCTCCTTTTGTTGCGGTGCGCAATGCGATAGCCTTCGCTATTCTCGGCATGCCTTCCATGGAGACCACGCGATGAGTTCCGCCGCCAGACCGGCCGCCCCGGCCCCCGCCAATGTCAACCAGCCGGTCAAGGACGTCTATCAGATCGGAGAAATTCCCCCGCTGGGCCATGTTCCGGCTAAAATGCATGCCTGGTGCATCCGGCAGGAGCGGCACGGCGCACCTGATACGGCCATGCAGGTGGAGGTCGTGCCCACCTGGGCCATCGGCGAGGATGAATGCCTGGTGCTCGTCATGGCGGCGGGCGTCAACTACAATGGCGTATGGGCGGCCTTGGGCAAGCCCATTTCGCCCATCGACGGGCACAAGAACCCCTATCACATCGCAGGCTCTGATGCGTCGGGCATCGTTTATGCCGTGGGCGCCAAGGTCAAGCGCTGGAAGGTGGGCGATGAGGTCGTCATCCACTGCAACCAGGATGACGGCGACGATGAGGAGTGCAATGGCGGCGACCCGATGTTCTCCAACTCGCAGAGGATCTGGGGCTATGAGACGCCCGATGGCTCCTTTGCCCAATTCACCCGCGTGCAGGCCCGCCAGCTTCTGCCCAAGCCCCAGCACCTCAGCTGGGAGGAAGCCTCCTGCTATACGCTCACCCTTGCCACTGCCTACCGCATGCTGTTCGGCCACCGCCCGCATGTGCTGGGTGCGGGCCAGAACGTGCTCGTGTGGGGCGCGTCAGGCGGCCTTGGCTCCATGGCCATCCAGCTCATCGCCACCACGGGCGCCAACGCCATTGGTGTCATCTCGGAGGATGACAAGGCGGATTTCGTTATGCAGCTCGGCGCCAGGGGCGTCATCAACCGCAAGAAATTCCAGTGCTGGGGCCAGATGCCCGCGGTGGGAACATCTGACTACAATGACTGGATGAAGCACGCGCGCGACTTCGGCAAGGCCATCTGGCACTTCACCGGCAAGGGCAACAACGTGGACATGGTGTTCGAACATCCGGGCGAGCAGACCTTTCCCGTCTCGGTGCTGATGGTGAAGCGCGGCGGAATGGTGGTGATCTGCGCAGGCACCACGGGCTTCAACCTGACGCTCGATGCGCGCTATCTGTGGATGCACCAGAAGCGCGTGCAGGGCTCGCATTTCGCCAATCTCCTGCAGGCCGCCGCCGCCAACAAGCTGGTGATGGCCCGGCGCATCGACCCCTGCATGTCGGATGTTTATTCCTGGGCCGATATCCCGAAGGCCCATATGAAGATGTGGAAGAACGAACACCGCCCCGGCAACATGGCGGTTCTCGTGTCAGCCCCAACGACCGGCCTCAAGACGCTCGATGATGCCATGGAGGCGGCGGCAAGGTGACGCCGGGCAGAGCCGCCCTCTAGACCTCGCCATCCTCGTCGCGCCGGCGGTAGCGCTCGCTGCGCATCAGGCGGCGCACTTCGAGGACGCGGTTCATTTCACCGCCGAGAATCAGCACGAGGGCTGCCAGATAGACGAAGAACATCGCGGCGAACACGCCGGAGAGCGACGCATAGGTGGATGCGAAGGTGTTGAAGTTCACCAGATAGATCGAGAAGGCGGAGGACATGATGACCCACACCACCACCGTCATCACCACGCCGGGCAGGATCTCCAGCACGTTGAGCGATTTTGCCGGCAGCACCACGTGGCACAGCAGAACGCCCGCCGTCAGCAGGGTGATGCCGATCGGGTAGCGCAGCTGCTCGATGGTCACCAGATGGCCCTTGAGGGCCGGTGCATAAAGCTCCGCCACCTGGATCATGATGGGTGCGAAGACGATCAGCAGGGCGAACACCAGCAGGAACACGGCCGAACCGATCACCACCAGCACATTCTGGAAATAGAGCCACCACATGCTGCGCGTCTCGCGGATGTCATAGGCACGGTTCAGCCCCACGCGCACGCTGTCAACGCCACCCATGGCGCTCCAGATGGTGATCATGGCGGAGATGGAAAGTAGTCCGCTGCGCGGAACAGTCAGGATGGCATGGATCTCCGGCACCAGCGGCTCCACCAGCCGCGCCGGCGCCACACTCAGCAAAAAGGTGACGACGCCCGCCGCCAGGTCGTCATTGCCGAAGAAACCCGCCAGCGCCACGAGGAAGATCAGGAAGGGAAACACCGAAAACACGGTGCGGAAGGCGATGTTGCCGGCAAGCGGAATCGCTTCATCGGCAAACAGCCGGTAGAAGCTCTCACGCAGGAGCATGGCAATGCTGGGGCCGTCATTGTCGGGGCGTGCCGTCATGCAGGCTCAATAACCCAGCCGCCGCCGTCAGGCCACAGTCTTCAATGCTTCCGTCTCGACAGCCGTCCGAAGCGCGGGGTCCAGCTTCAGGCGTGCGGCCAGCATCGCGAGATAGGCCTGTTCCGCCGGGTCATCAGGGTCGATCGCGAGGAAGGACGCCGCATAGATCTCGACGGCCAGTTCCGGCGTCGGCGCGGCGGCCACAACGGCATCGATGTCGAGGGGTTTCCGCAATTCGTCGATGACGAAGGCCTTCTCCTCGGTATCGAGGCTCAGCTCATCGAGCTTGCCGAAAATGCGCCGCTGCTCTTCGGCGTCGATGTGGCCATCGGCCTTCGCCGCAGCGATCATGGCGCGGAGAATGGCAAGGCTCATCTCGTCGCGCTGCTGCGGGTGTGATGGCAGGAACGGCGTGCCCTGGGGCGTGGGCGTGATGTCCTTCATGGGCGGCGGCTCTGCCGTCGCCACGGGCTGGTTCCGTGTGGCCTGCCAGTCATTGTAGGCCTTGTAGGCGAGGCTCGCCAAGGCCGCAGTGCCACCAAGCTTCACCGCACCCTTGGCCAATTTCTTGGAGGTCTTGCCGCCCAGCAGAATGCCGGCCAGTCCGCCCGCCACACCGCCGGTTGCGAAACCCTTCACGAAGTCGGGAGAAACGCCGCCGGTGGTTCTGTTCGTCTGCGGGTTGGCGGGCGTGCTGCCACCCAGAAACTGTTCCAAAAGCTTTTGCGGATCGAACATGCCAGCTCCCCGTTAATTGTGCCTCGCCTCGACGGGCAAAACGGGGCAAATGCGGCGGGTGATGCAGGAAACCCCGTCAACCCGCGCCTTCATTGCCGCCGCGCCCGTCCTCTTCGTCCTCATGTGGGCAACGGGTTTCGTGGTTGCAAGGCTTTCTGCGCCGCATGCGGATCCGCTCACCTTCCTGGCGATCCGCTTTCCCATTGCAGGCCTGTGTTTTGCGGCCATTGCCTTCGCCCTGCATGCGCCCTGGCCCGGGACAAGGCCTGCCTTGCATGCCAGCGTCGCCGGCGCCTTTCTCCATGGCGGCTATCTGGGTCCGGTCTATTGGGCGGTGGCGCATGGCATGCCGGCAGGGGTCTCGGCCCTGATCGTTGGCCTCCAGCCGCTGATGACGGCGGTCCTTGCCGCATGGATCGTCAAGGAAGCGATTTCGCTGCGCCACTGGCTGGGGCTCGCCGTCGGCATCGCGGGCGTGGCGCTGGTCGTGGCGCCCAAGCTGCAGGTGGGCTTTGCGGGCGGCATCACGCCGGTCACCACCGCCGTCAATGTGCTGGGCGCACTGTCGATCTCCTTCGGCACGGTCTATCAGAAGCGCTTTGTGACGGCCCTGAACCTCGCCAGCGGCGGCGCCTGGCAATATGTGGGTGCCACACTCGCCGTGCTCATCCCCGCCCTCCTGATGGAGGAGTTCCGCTTCGATGGCAGCTTCAACGCCTGGTTCGCCATGGCCTGGTCGGTCATCGTGCTGTCGCTCGGCGCCATCACGCTGCTGATGCTGCTCATTCGCCTGGGCGATGTCGGCCGCGTCTCGAGCCTCATCTTCCTGGTGCCCGGCGTTTCCGCGCTGATGGCCTATTGGTTGTTCGGGGAAAGGCTGAACCTCGTGCAGATCGCCGGCATGGCCGTCTGCGCCGGGGCCGTCCTCATCGTCACGCGGAGGCGGCCGCGCCCGGCTTAAGGCGGCTCAACGTCTCGCGGGCGCGGGTTCTGTGCGCCTCCGTCACATGGGTGCGCACGATGTTGAAGGCGGCGAGCAGCACCGCCAAGTCATCCGTGAAGCCCAGGCCCAGCACAAAATCCGGAATGGTGTCGAGCGGCAGCACGAAATAGGCGAGTGCGGCCAGCAGCACGCCCTTGGCTTTCAGGGGCGTTGCGCCGTCAAATGCGCAGTAATAGGCCGCCACCAGCTCCTCGGCGAAAGGAACGCGCGCCAGAACGCGGGCAAGCTTGGGGAAAAACCGCTCCCGCACCACTCTCTCGTCACCGGCCAGAACCATCTCGCAATCCCTCCGATCTGCGGCCAGATAAATGGGAACGCGAAAGCCCTTCTGCAAGTCCTACCGGTGGGTGAGGTAGAAGGCGAGCATCAGCACGATCACGGCGATGAACTGCAGTCCCACGCGCCAGCGCATCAGCTTCTGCGACGTGTTGGAAGAGCCGCCGCGGAACATGTTGATGAGGCCGAGGATCAGCACCACAAGAACCGCCCCCGCCGCGACATAGCTCAGATATTCGATATACAATGCAATCTCCAAGACCTTGAACGAGGGGCAAGCCATGGGCCAGGTGGCAGGTTCCCGTCAACGCGGCAAACGCGCCTACTGGTCGGAGGCGCGGTCCAGCACGTAATCCAGCAGCCGCTGCGGCAGGATGCGCCGGGCAATCGCCATGTAATGCGTGGGCCTGGTCACATAATAGCGCGCATGGGGGCGGGGGGAGTCCAGCGCGTGCACCAGCTTTTCCAGCACCGCCTCGGGCCCCAGCTTGTAGCGGGCCGAACCGCCCCGCCCCAGCCTGGCACGCTGGCGGGCATAAGCCTCGCCATAATGCGATGTGGCCGCGTCGATGTTGGTCTCGAAATTCTTGAGAGAGGTCTCCACGAATTTGCTGGTGATGGGCCCGGGCTCGATCAGCGACACGAAAATCCCTGAGCCCCGCAGTTCCAGCCTGAGCGTGTCGGACAGGGCTTCGATTGCGAATTTGGAGGCGTTGTAGGCGCCACGCCATTTCAGCGCCACGAGGCCCAGCACGGATGAGCATTGCACGATCCGCCCTCCGCCATTCGCCCGCAGCAGGGCCAGGCAGTCGCGCGTCAGCTGGTGCCAGCCGAACACATTGCAGGCGAACTGCGCCTCCAGCACCTCGCGGCTCAGATCCTCAACCGCACCCGGCTGCCCGAAGGCGCCATTGTTGAACAGCGCATCGAGCTTGCCGCCGGTCCGGGCTGAAACCTCCGCCGCGCAAGCCGCAACCGAGCGAGGGTCAGAATAGTCGAGGGCGATCGCCTCGATTCCCTCTGCCTCGAGCCGCGCCAGGTCTTCAGGCTTCCGCGCCGTCGCAAACACCCGCCAGCCGCGCTTCTTCATCCCCAGCGCACAATGCCAGCCGATGCCGGAGGAACAGCCGGTGATGAGGATCGCGCGGGTCATGGCTGCACAGGCAGCGGCATTAATTCCCACCCTCCAGCAGCCGCCTTGCAATCACCTGGGCCTGAATTTCGGCGGCCCCTTCGAAGATGTTGAGGATGCGCGCATCGCACAGCACGCGGCTGATCTGATATTCGAGTGCGAAACCATTGCCACCGTGAATCTGCAGCGCATTGTCGGCCGCAGCCCAGGCCACGCGGGCTCCCAGGAGCTTCGCCATGCCGGCTTCCAGGTCGCAGCGGCGCCCGGCATCCTTCTCGCGCGCGGCAAAGAGGGTGAGCTGGCGGGCCGCCATCACCTCCGCCGCCATCAGCGCCAGCTTGTCCGCAATGCGCGGGAAGTTGAGGATCGATTGTCCGAACTGTGCGCGGTCCCGCGCATATTTGAGGCCTAAGTCCAGCGCGCTCTGGGCCACGCCCACGGCGCGCGCCGCGGTCTGGATGCGGGCTGCCTCGAAGGTCTGCATCAATTGCTTGAAGCCCTGGCCCTCGATGCCGCCCAGAAGGTTCTCGGCTTTCACCTCGAAATCCTCGAAGCGGATTTCATATTCCTTCATGCCGCGATAGCCCAGCACCTCGATTTCGCCGCCGGACATGCCCTTGGCCGGAAACGGATTGTCATCGGTGCCGCGCGGCTTCTCGGCCAGGAACATGGAAAGCCCGCGGTAGCCCGCCTCATTGGGGTCGGTGCGGGCCAGAAGCGTCATCACATCGGCGCGCACCGGGTGGGTGATCCAGGTCTTGTTGCCCGTCACTTTGTAAACGTCACCGTCGCGCACCGCACGCGTACGGAGCGAGCCCAAGTCAGAGCCGGTGTTGGGCTCGGTGAAAACCGCCGTCGGCAAGATCTCGCCCGAGGCGATCTTCGGCAGCCATTTTTCCTTCTGCTCGCGCGTGCCGCCGCACAGGATCAATTCGCAGGCGATTTCAGCGCGCGTGCCGAGCGATCCCACGGCGATCCAGCCGCGCGAGAGCTCCTCGGAGACCACGCACATCGATTCTTTCGAAAGGCCAAGGCCGCCATGCTCCTCCGGCAGGGTCAACGCGAAGACGCCAAGCTCCGCCAGCTCCTTGACGATCTCGATCGGAACATAGTCATTGTCGAGGTGCCACTGGTGCGCATGGGGGGCCACGCGCGCCTCCACGAAGCGCCGCATGGTCTCGCGCATTTCGGACAAGGTGCCGTCAAGCCCGGAAGAGCCGAAATTCCCCTCGGCGAACAGCTGCACCAGGCGCTTGCGGGCGTCCGCCGTATTGCCGCGTTCCAGCAGCACAAGGTCTTGAAGCCCCGCCGTTTCGCCCCGTGTGAGGCCCAGTTCGGAGAGCCTGAGGAATTCCCCCTGGTTCATCGGAATGCCGCCCGCCACCTGGTTCAGATATTCGCCACTGGCAATTTGAATGGTCAGCTGCTCAGTCTCGCCCAGGCCTCCCTCCGCCCTCAGCCTCTCCGCGAAGCGGAACAGCTCGCGCAGCGTTGCGGCATAGGTCGCGAGCCAGGCCAGGCCGTGGGCCGCATGCTGCTCTTCATCCAGCAAGCGCGGGTTCAGCTTGCCGCCCGGCATCAGCCTGGCGGCAAGCCGGGCCCTGGCCTTGCCCATCAGCGCCTCCACGGCGCTTGCGGCCTGGTCCAGATGGCTGTCCAGATGTGCCACTGAAGTTGCCGATGCCGTTTCGCTTTCCGCAGCCGCCATGATCCACTGTCCTTCACAATTGTGCCAAAACGCTAGCGCAGGAGATTTTGCGCTGCAATAAGCCATAGGGCCAGCCTTGCCTTAAAGGCAGGCTTCGTCAAAATTGGGCCGGAATCCTTGTGCCATCTCCGGCGGATGGATTTCCCCTCAAGGTGAGTCTAAGGTTCCCCCATGATTCAGATACGGCAAACAAGCGCACTGGCGCTCACGCTCATCATCCTCACCGCGGCCACGGCCCGCGCGGAAGGCGAACCCCAGCAGATCGGCGCCTTCGACGATTGGCTGGCCTACAGCTATGACGCGGCGGACTCCAAGGTCTGCTACGTCTCCTCCACCCCGAAGGAGAGCGCGCCAAAAAGCGTCAAGCGCGATCCGGCCTTCTTCCTCGTCACTAACATGCCGGGCCGCAAGCCGCCGGTGAAGTCAGAGGTCTCCACCATCATCGGCTACCCCTTCAAGGAAGGCCAGCCGGTGAAGCTGACGATCGATGACGCGAGCTTCGAGATGTTCTCCAAGGGCGATACCGCCTGGGTCGACACCGGCAGCGACAAGAAGATCGTCGCCGCCATGAAGCAGGGGAAGTCGCTCAAGGTTCAGGGCACCTCCTGGCGCGGCACCTCCACGGAAGACACCTATTCACTCAAAGGCATATCCGCAGCGCTTGCCGCCATTGACAAGGCCTGCAAGTAACATGCGCCGTGCCGTGGGGCTCTGCCTCCTCCTCTGCGTGATGCTGCTGGGAGCGGGGCCGGCTGCGGCCGCCTGCGCGCCCGAAATTTTCGAAGGCAATGACTATACGGTCTGCCGCTTCGA
The DNA here is from genome assembly GCF_965227715.1 of Aestuariivirga sp. GTDB lineage: Bacteria > Pseudomonadota > Alphaproteobacteria > Rhizobiales > Aestuariivirgaceae > Aestuariivirga. The sequence continues at coordinate 2,881,842 of NZ_OZ245771.1, forward strand.
TCTCAGCCAAGACCATCTCCAGCTCTTCAGCCTTGATTCCGATGGCGCGCCCTATGGTTCCTTCCGGGCGCTCTCGGCTGCCCTTCTCGAGAAAGGCCAGGCGCTCGCCTTCGCCATGAATGCCGGCATGTATGGCGAGGACCTGAAGCCCGTGGGCCTTTATATCGAGAATGGCCAGGTGGAGCGGAAGCTGAACCGGCGGGACGGGCCCGGCAACTTTCACCTGAAGCCCAATGGCGTCTTCTACATCGACGGCGGCAAGGGCGGCGTCATGGAAACCAGCGCCTTCGCGGCCTCGGGGATCAAGCCGCAATTTGCCAGCCAGTCCGGCCCCATGCTGGTGGTCGATGGCAAGATCCACCCCAAATTCTCGGAAGACGGCACCTCGCTGCAGCGGCGGAACGGCGTGGGTGCCCCGGACGGCCACACGCTGATTTTCGCGATCAGCGACGGCGTGGTCAATTTCCACAGCTTTGCCCGGCTGTTCCGGGATCATCTCAACTGCCCCAATGCGCTGTTCCTTGATGGCTCGATCTCGAGCCTCTATGCGCCGGAGCTGTTCCGGGCTGATGGTTTCGCGCCCCTGGGGCCCATCGTGGCACTGGTCAAAACCCCCTGAGCGGCCTATCTGAAGGCCTTCACTCGCATTTCCGCTCAATTTCATGCTATGGGGCCGGTCCATGACCACGCTTCTCTCAACCCTGGATATCGCCCCGCGTTACATCCCGAACGACCCGCGCCCCACACTTCTGGGTCTCACGCGCGAGGCGCTGGCGGATGCGATGGGCCGCGCCGGGGTTCCGGAAAAGCAGCGCCGCATGCGGGCAGGCCAGGTCTGGCACTGGCTCTATCATCGCGGCGTCGCCTCCTTTGCGGAGATGAGCAACATCGCCAAGGACCTCCGCAAGCGCCTGGAGGATGAATTCATCATCGGCCGGCCGGAGATCGTCACCGAGCAGACCTCGAGCGACGGCACCAAAAAATGGCTCCTCCGTCTTTCACCTGATGAGCGCGGCGCGCGCCATGAGGTTGAGATGGTCTATATTCCGGAGGAAGATCGCGGCACGCTCTGCATCTCCTCGCAAGTTGGCTGCACGCTAACCTGCAGCTTCTGCCACACCGGCACGCAGAAGCTGGTGCGCAATCTGACAGCGGGCGAAATCGTCGCGCAAGTTATGACGGCGCGAGACCGGGTGAAAGACTGGCCGCAGGACATCGAGGCAAACCCCAAGCCGCCCTTGGGGGGCCGCTACATCACCAATGTCGTGCTCATGGGCATGGGCGAGCCCCTCTATAATTTCGACAATGTGAAAGACGCGATGGAGATCGTCTCCGATGGCGAGGGCATCTCGCTGTCGAAGCGGCGGATCACGCTCTCCACCTCAGGCGTCGTTCCTGAAATCCCGCGCGCGGGCGAAGAGATCGGCACCATGCTGGCGATTTCCCTCCACGGCACCACGGATGAGATCCGGGACAAGCTCGTGCCCTTGAACAAGAAATACCCGATCAAGGAGCTGCTCGCCGCCTGCCGCAACTATCCCGGCGTTTCCAACGCGCGGCGCATCACCTTCGAATATGTCATGCTGAAGGGTGTCAACGATACGCCCGCCGATGCCAAGCGCCTCGTCCAGCTGTTGAAGGGCATTCCGGCCAAGGTGAATTTGATCCCCTTCAACCCCTGGCCCGGCACCGCCTATGAATGTTCCGAGTGGGACACGATTGAAGCCTTCGCCGAAATCCTCAACCGCGCCGGCTATGCCTCGCCGGTGAGAACCCCCCGCGGCCGGGACATCATGGCCGCCTGCGGGCAGCTTAAAAGCGAAAGCCAGAAGCTTCGCGCCAAGGAGCGCCTGGCGCTGGACCAGGGCGCATAAAACCCGGCCCAGCACGCGGTGAGAGCGGCCCGCAATCAAAGAGATCAGCCGCAATTCAAGCTTCATTCCTGCCGTCATTCCGGCGAAGGCCGGAATCCCGCTTTGCGTCAGCACATGCCGCATAGAAAGCTGGATTCCGGCCTTCGCCGGAATGACGGATGACAGGCGGTGTACACGGCCATATCTTTCAATTGCCAGGGCGCGGGGCAGCCGCGTGCCGGGAACCACTCCCACCGCCCTCGAATTCCCCCCCCCGCATGTCGAGGCTCTACCATTACACCTCCGTCAGCGGGCTCCGCGGCATTGTCGATTCCGGCAATATCCGCGCCACCCATCTGGGCTTCCTCAATGACCTGTCGGAGGGCGGTGCAGCGCGCAAAGATGAGGCGTGGCGGGCGCAGCTGGAGGCGGCAGAAAAGCGCGCGCCCCTGTTCATCGCCTCCTTCTGCCGCCACCAGGAACCGCATCAGCTGAAGAACGGGCTTCTCTCGCAATGGCGGGGCTATGCAGGCGAAGGTGGTGGCTATTGCGTGGTCTTCGACGAGGCGGTGCTGGATGGCCTCGTGGAGGCCGAGCGCCGCATCTCGCCCGGCCTCACCATCCTCAAGAAGGACGTCCTCTATGCCGGGGAGGGCGAAGAGGAGGTGCCAGGGCAGAACATGGATTTCCTCGATCTCGCCGCCTTCGTCAAAAGCGAAGCCTTCCGGGAGGAGAATGAAACCCGCATCGTGCTGGCCGTGCCGCCCGATGATTCCCGCGCCATCCGCTTCCGGGACGCGTCGGAAATGCTGATCCCCTATGTCGAAGTCTTCTCCGGGCGGCGCCTTCTGCCAATCACCGAGGTGATCGTGGGGCCAAGCCCCCTGCAGCGGCGTTGTGCGGCGGGCGTTGTGCAGTTCCTCCGCACCCATGGGCTCAATGTTGCCGTGAGGCTTTCCGAAATCCCGCTGGCCAGATAGTCCGCTTCGGCAGTTGCGGCAGCAAGCCGCGGCGTGATAGGTGGCCCCATCTTCTCATCCGGGACAGCGTCATGCCGAAGCAGAAAGTCAAAAAGGTCGTTCTCGCCTATTCGGGCGGCCTCGATACCTCGATCATCCTCAAATGGCTGCAGACGGAATATGGTGCGGAGGTCGTGACCTTCACCGCCGATCTGGGTCAGGGGGAAGAGCTGTCGCCCGCCCGCAAGAAGGCGGAAATGCTGGGCATCCAGGAAATCTACGTGGAGGACCTGCGCGAGGAATTCATCCGCGATTTCGTGTTCCCCATGTTCCGTGCGAACGCCGTCTATGAGGGCGTCTATCTGCTCGGCACCTCGATTGCGCGGCCGCTGATCGCCAAGCGGCTGATCGAGATTGCGGCTGAAACCGGGGCGGATGCCATTGCCCATGGCGCCACCGGCAAGGGCAATGACCAGGTACGCTTCGAACTCACGGCCTATGCGCTGAACCCGGACATCAAGATCATCGCCCCCTGGCGCGAGTGGAGTTTCAAGAGCCGCACGGACCTTATCAGTTTCGCCGAGGAGCATCAGATCCCCGTCGCGAAGGACAAGCGCGGCGAGGCGCCCTTCTCGGTCGATGCCAATCTTCTGCACTCCTCCTCCGAAGGCAAGGTTCTGGAAGACCCGTGGGTGGAACCGCCGCCTTACGTCTATCAGCGCACCATTGCGCCCGAAGATGCGCCGGATCAGGCGACGTATGTCGAGATCGAGTTCCTCAAGGGCGACCCCATCGCAATTGATGGAAAGCCCATGTCTCCCGCCACGCTGTTCACGGAGTTGAACCGGCTGGGCCATGACAATGGCATCGGAAGGCTGGACCTGGTGGAGAACCGCTTCGTCGGCATGAAGTCGCGCGGCGTTTATGAAACGCCCGGCGGCACCATTCTTTCGGTGGCCCACCGTGCCATCGAAAGCCTGACGCTCGATCGCGAGGCCGCGCATCTCAAAGACAGCTTCATCCCGAAATATGCCGAGCTCGTCTATTATGGCTTCTGGTTCAGCCCCGAGCGTGAGATGCTGCAGGCTGCCATCGACAAATCCCAAGAGCATGTGGAAGGAACCGTGCGTCTCAAGCTCTACAAGGGCAATGTCATCGTCGTGGGCCGCAAGAGTGTTAAGTCCCTCTACAAGGACGCGCTCGTGACGTTCGAAGATGACCGCGGCGCCTATGACCAGAAAGATGCCGCAGGCTTCATCCGCCTCAACGCGCTGAGGCTCCGCACGCTTGCCGCGCGGAAGCGAAATACCTAGCGGGCCACCGCCCTCCCGGCCGTCATCCCAGCGCAGGCTGGGATCCCGCTTTGCCTCCGGACCTGCTTCGAAAGCAGCGGGATTCCAGCCTACGCTGGAATGACGGAATTGAGAGATGTGAGACCAAGATTCCCTTTACGGGAGCCATCCCCTATGACGGAATAGTAATGCGTTATCCGATCTTCTGATATCATCCTTCCGGAGGACCCCGTCATGAGCATCGCCGTTGTCGGCAGCATCAATATGGACGTGACGGCCTATATGTACCGCCTGCCGAAGCCCGGCGAGACCTTGCATGGCAAGGAATATATCGTGGGGCTCGGCGGCAAGGGCGCCAACCAGGCGGTGGCTGCCGCCAAGCTCGGCAGCAAGGTCGCCTTCATCGGCCGCATCGGTGCGGATGATTTCGGCAAGGGTGCGGAGCGCGCGCTGGCGGGCTATGGGCTCGATCTTTCCTTCATCACCAAGGATGCCGAAGGCGCCACCGGCATTGCCATCATCAATGTGGGCGAGGGCGGCGAGAACTACATTTCCGTCGTGGCGGGAAGCAACATGGCGGTCGATGCGAGCGACATCGCGCGCGCCCGGCCTGCCCTTGAGAAGGCCCAGGTCCTGCTCCTCCAGCTCGAAGTGCCGCTCGAAGCCTCGCTTGCGGCAGCGGCCATCGTGCGTGCTCATGGCGGCACGGTAATCCTCGATCCCGCCCCGGCCCGGGATTTGCCCCGGGACGTGCTGAGTGCTGTGGACATCATCACGCCCAATGAAACCGAGGCAGGCCTCATGCTCGGCTGGCAGCCGCAATCACCGGAGGAGGGGCTCAAGGCCGCGCAGGAGCTCCGCGCCCGCGGGGTCAAGACGGCGGTCGTCAAACTGGGTGGCAAGGGCCTGGCGGTCGCCAGTGAGGGCCTTGAGAAGATCCTTCCCGCCTTCAAGGTGACACCCATTGATACGGTGGCGGCAGGCGACAGTTTCAATGGCGGTCTCGCCCATGCACTCGAACAGGGCCAGCCACTCGAACAGGCGCTGCGCTACGCCGCCGCCTGCGGCGCCCTCTCCACCACGAAGAAGGGCGCCTCAGCCGCGGCTCCCACCAAGGCGGAGGTCGAGGCCTTTCTGAAATGATCAGCCGCCGTGCCTTGATAATGCTCGCCGCTTGCTGTCTCAGCTCTGAGGCGCAGGCCGATGACGGCAGCGCGCTGGCCCAGCGCATCTTCCAGGTGATCGATGCGCTGGACGTCGAGGACAATTGGCCGGCCGGCGTGCACGTGGATTGGCAAACGGGCGTTCCCGATGGCCGCTATGTGGCGCCGGGGCACAAGGACACCCATTGCAGCGCCTTCGTGGCGGCTGCGGCAGAGCACCTTGGCGTCTACATCCTGCGCCCGCCGGAGCATGGTCAGGTGCTGCTCGCCAATGCGCAGGCCGATTGGCTTGCAGGCGAAGGTGCCGCCCAGGGCTGGACGGCCCTTCCGGACATGTATGCCGCCCAGGCCGCGGCGAATGCGGGCCAGTTGGTGGTGGCGAGCTACAAGAACCCCGATGATGACAGGCCGGGCCACATCGCCATCGTTCGCCCCTCTCAAAAATCGCAAGACCAGATCACCTCCGATGGTCCGGATATCACCCAGGCGGGTCTCAAGAATTTCTTCCACACCACCGTCAGGGCGGGCTTCGCCGATCACCGCAACGCCTTCGCCGGCAATGGCATCCTCTATTACGCGCATGCGGTTGATCCAGCAGCATTGCCGGCTTAGTTCTGCACCCGGATCGTCAAGGTGCCATCCACCACCAGATTGACGCCTGAGATGAAGCTCGCCCGGGCGCTGGCCAGGAAGACGGCGGCATCGGCAATCTCCTCTGGCCTCGCCATGCGGCCCATGGGATTGTCGGCAAGTGCTCGCGCGAAGCTGTCAGGATTCTCCTGCTTGACCTGGTCCCAGACGCCGCCTTCGAAGAAGGTGGTGCCGGGCGAGACGACATTGGCGCGGATGCCCTTCGCTGCCACATGGCGGGCGAGCGATTTTATGTAGAACAACAGCGCTGCCTTCATGGTGCCGTAGGCAGCGTAGCCAAAGCCATAGTCCTCCGAACCGGAAATCGAGGAAATGGACACAATCGCGCCCGCGCCTGAGCGTTCAAGCCAGGGGAGTGCTGCCTCGCAGGCATTGCGGGTGTGGAGAAGGTCGACCTCGAAGGCATCGCGGAAGGCCTGCTCGCCCGCGCCATCAACCAGTGCCGAGGCGTTGCAGACCAGGATGTCGATGCCACCCAATGCTGCGGCGGCACCGGTGATGAAGGCCTCAAGCTCCGGACGGTTGCCAACATTGGCGGTCATGCCGAAGCCTTCAACACCTGCCTCCTTCAACGCGGCCACGGCGGCACGGACGGCAGCCGCATCGCGCGCGCAGACCGCCACGTTGCAGCCTTCCGCCGCAAGGCCGAAAGCGATGGCACGGCCAATTCCCTTGGTCGCACCAGTCACCAGCGCGCGCTTTCCTTTGAGACCGAGCTCCATTCACACCACCTTGATCTTGGCGGGGTCCCAGTCCTTGGGGACGGGGTATTTCGGGTTCATCTCCTCCAGCGTCTCGCGCACGATCCGCGAGATGGCGGCGTTTCTCACCCAGTTGCGGTCCGCCGGGATCACATACCAGGGCGCATCTTCGGTGGAGCAGCGGGTGAGCGCCTCCTGATAGGCCTTCATGTAGTCGGTCCACAGCGCGCGGTCTTCGAGGTCCGCGGGGTTGAACTTCCAGCGCTTCTCGGGCAGTTCGATCCGCTCCCGCAGCCGCTCGGCCTGCTCCTCCTTCGAGATGTTGAGCATGAATTTGAGGATCTTCGTGCCATTGTCGGAGAGCAGCTTCTCGAAAGCGTTGATCTCGCCATAGCGCCGCGCGATCACCTCCTCGCTCGCATATTTCTTCACCTTGACCACCAGCACATCCTCATAATGCGAGCGGTTGAAGATGCCGATGAAGCCCTTGGCCGGGCACACCTTGTGCACCCGCCAGAGATAGTCTTGCGCAAGCTCGTCGACGGTCGGCGCTTTAAAGGGCTGCACCTTCACGCCCAGCGGGCCGCAATGGTTGAACACGGCGCGCACGGTTCCGTCCTTGCCCGAACAGTCGATCCCCTGCAGCACCACGAGGAGGGAGCGTTTACCTTCCGCATAGAGCCGGTCCTGCAGCGCATCGATGGCTTCGGCATCCGCCGCGGTTCCGGCCTTGGCCGCTTCCTTGTCGGCAAAGCCATTGGCGGCACGCGGGTCTTCTTTCGAAAGGTCAAAGGGCTTTCCCGGTTTCACCCTGTAGCGTTCGCCGAAACTCTTCTGCTTTTCCGCCATGTCATCCTCCCGTCAGCTGCTGCCAATCTGTCATGCGGACCCCGAAAAAGCCACCCTCCGGGCCCACCACTTGAAGCAGGCCCCGGCGTGGCCTATCCCTGTCCACCCGTTTCGCAGCAGGACTTCTCTGAACGTGACCGATTCGAACGAGGCCCAGAAGGCCGCCGCCGCCTACCGCCTGCCCGCCATGGATCTGGACTTCTTGCTGGGGGACACGAACCGTGGTCTCCGCTTTCAGCTCGAATACCAGAAGGCTGAGGAACACTTGCGGAAATGGGGCGTGGCCACCACCGTCATCGTTTTCGGCTCGGCCCGGGTGCGGCCGGGAGACAGCAATGGCTGGTATGAGGCGGCGCGCGAATTCGCCCGCATCTGCTCGGAGGAAGGCGGCGCCAAGCTCGAGGGCAACGGTCCGCGCCAGAACGTCATCGCCACGGGGGGCGGCCCCGGCATCATGGAGGCGGCGAACCGCGGTGCCCATGATGCGGGCGCGCCTTCGATCGGCTTCAACATCACGCTCCCCATGGAACAGGAGCCTAACGCCTATTCGACACCCGATCTCACCTTCCGCTTCCATTACTTTGCCATGCGCAAGATGCATTTCGCCATCCGGGCGTCGGCACTCGTGGTGTTTCCCGGCGGCTTCGGCACCATGGATGAGCTGTTTGAAATCCTCACGCTGCGCCAGACCGGCAAGATGGATGACGAACTGCCCGTGGTGCTCTACGATTCCAAATTCTGGAAAGGTCTCATCAACTTTCCAAAGTTCCTCGAGGCCGGCATGGTCAACACGGCCGATCTCGATCTCTTCACCTTCGCCGACAGCCCGCGCGCGGCGTGGGAGCAACTCGTGAAACGCGGCCTCAAGACGCCGGGAGTCAAAGCATGATCCGTCTCAAGTTCCATGGTGCAGCCCGCACCGTCACCGGCTCCTGCTACATGATCGAAACCGAGCGCGCCAAGGTGCTCGTCGATTGCGGCATGTTCCAGGGATCCAAAACCGAACGCGAGCTGAACTACCGGCCGTTTCCCTTTGATCCCGCGGCCGTCACCGCCGTGCTGCTGACCCATGCGCATATCGATCATTCGGGGCTTCTCCCCAAGCTGGTGAAGCACGGCTACAAGAACCGCATTCACTGCATCGCCGCCACGGCCGATCTCTGTGGCATTATGCTGCCCGATTCCGGCAACATCCAGGAAACGGAAGTGAGGCAGCTCAACCAGCGCCGTGCCAAGCGCGGGCAAGTGGAGGTGGTGCCGGTCTATACCCAGCAGGATGCGCTCAACTCGCTCGAGCATTTCGAGGGGCACCCTTATGAAACCTGGATCACGCCCGCACCCGGCATCCGCGCGCGCTACTGGAATGCCGGTCATCTTCTGGGCTCCGCCTCGATCGAGGTGGAAGTGGAGCAGGAGGGCCAGAAGCCGCTCCGCATCCTGTTTTCCGGCGATCTCGGCCCCGGCAACAAGATGCTGCAGCCTGATCCCGAAGCCCCCACCAGCTTTGATTTCGTGCTGTGCGAGTCAACCTATGGCGGGCGGGACCGGTTCGAGCGCAGCGAAGAGGGCCGCCGCGAGATCCTGGCGCGTGAAGTGAATGAGGCGGCCTCCAAGCAGGGCGCCCTCCTGATCCCGTCCTTCGCGGTCGAGCGCACCCAGGAGCTGGTGACGGACCTCGTCAAGCTGATGGAAGACGGCAAGGTGCCCAAGGCCAACATCTTCATCGACAGCCCCTTGGCCTCCAAGGCCACCGCCATTTTCACCCGCCATGCGAGCGAGCTTGAACACGGTGCTGATCTCACCCGCGCCTTCAACTCTTCCTATGTGCGTTCGACGGAGAGTGTGGAGGATTCGAAGGCGCTCGCCCGCTTCACCGGCTTCCGCATCATCGTGTCCGCCAGCGGCATGTGCGAGGCAGGGCGCATCCGCCATCACCTCAAGAACCATCTCTGGCAGGCCTCCACCACCGTGCTGCTGGCGGGCTTCCAGGCGGAAGGCTCGCTCGGGCGCATCCTGCAGGATGGCGCACGCACCGTCACCATCATGGGCGAGGAAATCAGCGTCAAGGCATCGATCCGCCAGATCGAGGATTACTCGGGCCACGCCGATGGCCCGGAACTCGTGCAGTGGGTGAAGGACCGCCTGCCCATCGGCCGCTCGATCTTCCTTACCCATGGCGAAGAGCAGGGCCAGCGCGCGCTGGCGGAAGATCTGGGGGGCATCGGCGTTCCCAATGACTGCATCTTCATTCCCACGCTCGATTCCGTTTACGATCTTTCGGGCACGGCCTGCGCCTTCCTGGCGGAGGAAACCCACCCGCGCATCGACCCCACCATGGTCGCCCGCTTCGACAGCCACAATGACATGGCGGACCTGATCCTCGACATCCGGGACGTGGTGGACAAGGCGGGAGACGAGAAATCCCGCGCCGTCATCCTCCGTCGCCTGCGCCGGGCACTCGCCGCCGGTGACACCGGCAATGACCCCGCCCGCCGCCGCCTGCCCGTCTCTGGCCCCTCCCGCCGCAGCCGCGGCTGGGAGGAATAGGGGGAAGAGGGGGGTGCTTGCCGCACGTCACGCCCCCCAACCCCATTGGAACATTTCGTCTTTCGTGAAATATTCGTTCCAATGACGGATACCCACTCCCCGCCGCGCGATTTCGCGTCGCTCAAGTCCTTGATTGCGGAGCGCGCGCCGGCCTTTCCCAAGCGCCTCACCCAGATTGCCGGTTTTGCGCTGGAGCAGCCGGACGAGATTGCCTTCGGCACCGTCTCCTCCATTGCGGAGCAGGCGCAGGTGCAGCCCTCCGCTCTGGTGCGCTTCAGCCAGGCGCTGGGCTATCAGGGCTTTTCCGACATGCAGGAGATTTTCCGTTCGCGCCTGCGCGACCGCATCCTGAACTATGACGAGCGCTTGCAGCAGCTCCGCGCGCATGCCCAGCAAATGTCGAAGCCCAATGTCATTTTCCAGGGCTTCTGCGAAGCCTCCGCCAAGTCGATTGCCGCCCTCCAGGACAAGCTCGACCCGCAGGCGCTTGACCGCGCGGTGGAGGCACTCGCCGCGGCGGATACGATTTATCTGGTGGGCCTCCGCCGCTCCTTCCCCATCGCCTCCTACATGGCCTATGCCCTGGCAAAGCTCGGCGTGCGGGCGATCCTGGTTGATGCGCTGGGCGGCCTTGCGGCGGAGCAGATCAGCTTCGCCAGCCCGCGGGACACCGTCCTGGCCATCTCATTCACCCCTTACGCGTCAGAAACGGTCAGCCTCGCCCGCGCCGCGGCGGAAAAGGGCGTTCCGATCGTCTCCATAACGGACAGTGCGTTTTCGCCGCTGGCCCAGATCGCGGGGGCCTGGATCGAGATTTCGGAAGCGAATTTCGAAGGGTTCCGCTCCATGGCCGCCACCCTCACCCTCGCCATGACGCTGACCGTGGCGATTGCGGAGCGGCGGACGCAAGGGGCCTGAATTCTGCCGCGAAGTTAGCGGATTGAGCCCCCAGTTCAACTTTCGGGCAGCAGAGGCACTGAGCGGCGATGACCCCCCTTCCGGACCATTACGCGGCCCTTGGAATCGATCCCACCGCCGATCCGGAGGTGATCACCGCTGCCTATCGCGCCCTTGCCAAGAAATTCCACCCCGATACCGGCGGCACGGCGGGCACGGCCTCGCCCGAGCGCTTCGAGCAGGTGCAGAACGCCTATGATGTGCTGCGCACGCCGGAAACCCGCCACCAATATGATCTGGAGCTTCTCGCCCAGACCGAGCGTGAGCTGGCGGAACACCTCGCCACGCGCAGCCGCATCGTGCCCAAGCCGGAAGCGCCGCGCGGTGCCCCGCCGCCGCCCGATCTCGGCACCATCCGCCCGGCCCCCGGCCGCAATGGCGGTGCCTATGTGCAAGGCACCGCGCGGAAGCCCCGGTCCATCCTGCCCTATCTCGTGCCGGTGCTGCTGCTGCTGGCCCTGGGCGGCGGCGGCGCCGTGCTGTTCCTGCCCAAAACGGTGGAGGCCCCGCCAGCGCCCACGGCCACAGCCACGGCGCCTGAGGCCACCACCACGCCAGCGAAGACAGATGCTCCCGCCACGCTGCCCGCCGCAGCACCGGAGGCTGTACCCGCCCAGCCCCCACTCTTCGGGTCCTCGGTCACCGAGGCTCAGCCTGCGCCCGTGCCGCAGCCTTCGCCCTCACCTGCACCTGCGCCTGCAGCGGTTCCGGCTCCGGCTCCCTCTCCCAGCCCCGCCACGCAGCCGCTCTTTGGATCCTCCGTCATGGATGCAGCAGCCGCCGCCGCAGCCGCACCGCCTGTGGAGGAAGAGGCCAGCGCCGATCCGCCCCCCGTTCCCAAGCTCCGGCCTGTCCAGGCCTCAGCGCCTCCGCGCCCCGCCGCAGCGGTTCGCGCCCCAGCCAACGCCCGTCCGCCCACGCAGCCACCCCGCCAGCCGCAGCGCCTTGCCGCGGAAGGTCCCTACCGCCTGGTGATCTTCGAACGCCTCCCCGGCGAGGATGCCAGCGCCTGGCGCGCCGGCGTCATCTTCGACAGCGAAGGCAGCTGCGCCGAATTCGGCATCAGATCCGTCCTCCGCCGCCTCTCCGTCCGGGATCCTTATGAGCCCGAACCAAAAGTCTGGTACGAATGCCAGCCCGCCGGCATGCCCTAACCGCTGACCCCCCGTCTGCCTCCGCACCCCACCGCAACGCGCGTCATGCCAGCGAAGGCTTGCATCCCGCTTTCCCTGCCCCTCAGGCGGATACAAAGCGGGAGCCCAGCCTAAGCTGGGGGGACGGATGAGGCGGGGGAGTCGTTCACCCACCCTCCGCGGCACCGCTTGATCGCGGCGGAGGGTAAGGTTCAGCGCCGGGGTGCGCGCGCCGCCGCAGCCACTCGCTTCAAACACGCTCCGTTTTGTACCCGGAACGCTCCATTTTTTGAGTTCCCGGTCAGGCCTTTTTCACGAACTCGGTTTTCAGCACCAGACCCTTGATGGTGGCGGTTCGGCCTTCGATTTCGGTGGGGTTGGGGGTCAGGCGGATGTTCTTGACCAGGGTGCCGCGCTTCAGGGTTTCACCAGCGCCCTTCACCTTCAGGTCCTTGATGACATGCACCGAGTCGCCGTCCTTCAGGATGTTGCCGTTCGAGTCCTTCACGTCGTCCATATTCGCTCCTACCACTGCGCCGCGGGGGGTTCGGGGATGGCGTTGGCGGCGCCCAGAACCTGCTGATCGAAATCGATGATGGAGCCCGTCATCATGCCGGACTCGGCGCTGGAGAGAAAGGCCACGGCGCGGGCCACTTCCGCAGGCTTCAGCAGCCGGCCGAAGGGGCGCTGGGCCTCCGCCTTCTCGAGCCATTGCGGATCGGCGTCATGATAGGTCTTCATGATGCGGTCTTCGCCGGGCGTGTCCATCCAGCCGATGTTGAGGCCGTTGACGCGGATCTGGTAGCGCATCACGCTGAAGGCCACATTCTTCGTGAGCGTTGCGAGCGCGCCCTTGGAGCCGCAATAGGCGGTGATGAAATCCTGGCCTCCATGGCCCGACATGGAGAGGATGTTGACGATGGTGCCGGAGGTCTTCGACTTCTTCATCAGATGCAGCGCATCCTGCATGAGGAAGAAGGGCGCCTTCACATTGACGTCGAAGATATCGTCATAGCGCTCTTCGCTGGTGTCCCAGATCGAGCCACGGTCGGTCAAGGCGGCGGCATTCACCAGCGCATCGATCTTGCCGAAGTGTTCGTCACACGCCGCGATCACCTTGCGCACATCGGCCAGTTTTCCGAGCTCGGCCTGAACGAAGACTGTCTTCACCTTCTTCGCTTCAAGGGCCGCCTTGACCTTGGCGCCGCGCTCCGCATTGCGGCCGGTGATGACGAGATTGGCCACGCCGCGCTCCGCGAAGAGATGCGCGATGGTTTCGCCCAGGCCCTGGGTTGAGCCCGTGACCACGGCGGTTTTTCCGTCCATCGAGAGATTGCTGAGGGAAGATATATCCATGATTCAGGCCACCTTTACGGGCTTGCCGGTTTGCCACGATTGCGTGGCGGCGTCGGCCAGTTTCTGGGCCTGCAGCCCGTCATGGCCCGAGGGCGAGACGGATTTGCCGTTGGTGACCGCATCGATGAAGGCCAGGACTTCATTGGAATAGGCCTGGCCATAGCGCTCGGTGAAGAAGTGCAGGATCGGGTCTTCGTGGAAGCCCTCGGCCGTTGCCACTTCCACCGTGGTGTTGTGGATGTTGCCGGCGCGCAGCATGCCCTTGGAACCGTGGACTTCGATCCGCTGGTCATAGCCGTAAGCCGCGCGGCGTGAATTGGTGATGACGGCAATCTTGCCCGACGCCGTCTGCATCTGGACGGCCGCCGTGTCACAGTCGCCTTCGTCACCGATCTTCTTGTCGACGAGGGCGGCGCCCAATGCATTCACGGTAACGAACTCTTCGCCCACCAGGAAGCGGGCGAGGTCGAGGTCATGGATCATCATGTCCCGGAAGATGCCGCCGGAGCTCTTCACATATTCGGCAGGCGGCGGGGCCGGGTCGCGGCTGATGATGGTGGCAAGCTCGATCGTTCCGATGACGCCCTGGCGCAGGCGCTTTTCCAGCGAGGCGAAGTTGGGGTCGAAGCGGCGGTTGAAGCCGATCATCAGGGTGGTCTTGTTCTTCTCCACCGTCTTCAGGCAGTCCTCGATGCGCGCCACCGAAAGGCTCACAGGCTTCTCGCACAGCACGGCCTTTCCGGCATTGGAGCCCGCCTCGATCTGCTCGGCATGGAAGGGGGTGGGGGTTGCGATCAGGATCGCGTCCACATCCTTGGCCTTGATGATATCCTCGACCGAGGCCACGGTGGCGCCCACCTCCGCAGCCAGATCGGAGGCCGCCTTCGGCAGCGCGTCCGCCAGGTAGGCGACCTTCGCCTTGCCCGACGCCGCAATCGTCCGCGCATGCACCTTGCCGATGCGCCCCGCACCCAGAATTCCAAACCGTAACATTCAAATCCTCCCTCAGACGGTGTTCAATCGCGTGTTGTTTGACCCAAAACCGTTGCCATTGCGATTGTTGTTTGTTGCATTTCGGTAGCCCGCCCGTGGCTACCATTTTCCGCCGCTCCGGCACAGCCCACCCGCCGGAAAATGGATTTTGGGCCGCGTGGCGAAATATTATTGCTAGCAGAGCCCTTCCAAGCCTCCGGCTACCTGTTGCGATTTGGACCAAGTCCGGTGCTTGCGGATGCGTTTTGTAGCAATTCCGGTACTGTCTGGTGCTGACATGTTAGCACCAGACAGGATAGCCGGGAGCCAGCCTCCACTGACATGTCAGTCGTCACGCAGGTGCGCCGCTCCAGAGAGATATGGAATGAATATTCTGAATTGACGGATTCGTAGAATTATTGTTTCATACACGCTGTGGGACCATCGGGAGAAGATCATGTCAGCGGCATCGGCAGATCGGGCGCGTTTGGACGTCATCACCATCGGGCGCTGCTCTGTTGACCTCTATGGCCAGCAGATCGGCTCCCGGCTGGAGGATGTCACTTCTTTCGCGAAATCCGTTGGGGGCTGCCCGTCCAACATCGCCATCGGCACGGCCAGGCTGGGGCTCAAGTCCGGCCTCATCACCCGGGTGGGAGATGAGCAGATGGGGCGCTACGTGAAGGAGCAGATGGCGCGGGAAGGCGTGGCGCTGGAGGGGATTGCGACGGACCCCACGCGGCTCACCTCCCTGGTGCTGCTGTCGGTCGAGAATGACAAGAGTTTTCCGCTGATCTTCTACCGCGACAATTGCGCGGACTCCGCCTTGAACGAGGATGACGTCGACGATGGCTTCATCCGCTCCGCCGCTGCCGTGCTGGTGACCGGCACGCATTTTGCCCGGCCCAATACCGATGCCGCCCAGCGGAAGGCGATGCGCATTGCCAAGGCCCATGGCGGCAAGGTGATCCTTGACATTGATTACCGGCCCAACCTCTGGGGGCTTGCGGGCCACGGCGCGGGCGAAGAGCGCTACATCAAATCCGACAAGGTGTCGGAGCACATGAAGACCATTCTGCCCGATTGCGACCTGATCGTCGGCACCGAGGAGGAGGTGCATATTGCGGCGGGGACGGAGAACACGCTGGACGCGCTGAAGATCATCCGTAGGCTGAGCAGTGCGGTGATCGTGCTGAAGCGGGGGCCAATGGGCTGCGTGGTTTACCCTGATGCCATTCCTGATGCGCTGGACATGGGGATTGTCGGCACCGGCTTTCCCATTGAGGTTTATAATGTGCTGGGCGCAGGCGACAGCTTCATGTCCGGCTTCCTGCGCGGCTGGCTTAAGGGCGAGGACCATCAGACGAGCGCCACCTGGGCCAATGCCTGTGGCGCATTTGCCGTATCGCGCCTGCTCTGTTCGCCTGAAATCCCCACATGGGAGGAGCTGCAATATTTCCTCAGCCATGGCAGCCCGCACCGGGCGCTGCGCAAGGATGAAGCCATCAATCACGTGCATTGGGCCACGACGCGCCGCAAGCAGCCGCACCAGCTGCTGGCCTTTGCCATCGACCACCGCAGCCAGCTGGAGAAGATGGCCGATGAGGCGGGCGCACCGCGCAGCCGCATCAATGATTTCAAACGCCTGGCCATGGCGGCGATCGGGCAGGTGTCACAAGGTGCGCCAGGCTTTGGCACGCTGCTTGACGACACCTACGGCCGCGAGGCGATGTTTGACGCGGCAAAGCTGGACTTGTGGGTGGGCCGCCCGCTGGAACAGCCGGGCTCCAGGCCCTTGCGCTTTGAGTTCGGCCAGGATGTGGGATCGCGCCTGGTCGAATGGCCCGTGACGCACACGATCAAATGCCTGGCTTTCTATCACCCCGATGACCCTCAGGCCTTGAAGGACGAGCAGGCGGGAACGTTGCGGACACTCTATGAGGCTGCGCGCAAGGTGGGGCGCGAATTGCTGGTGGAGATCATCGCCGGCAAGAACGGCCCGCTCGATGACAGGACCATCGCGCGGGCGCTGGAGGAGCTTTATGCGTTGGGGATCAAGCCCGATTGGTGGAAGCTGGAGCCGCAGGCCTCCGCCGCGGCCTGGGAGAACATCTCCGCCGTCATCGCCAAGCATGACCCCTGGTGCCGCGGCGTGGTGCTGCTGGGGCTCGATGCGCCAGAGGAGGAGCTCGCCAAGGGCTTTGCCGCGGTTGCGGCCCAGCCCATCGTCAAGGGCTTTGCCGTGGGGCGCACCATCTTCAGCCGGGCGGCGCAAGGCTGGCTTTCGGACAAGATGACGGATGAAGAGGCCGTGGCGGACATGGCGGCGCGATTTGGCAAGCTGGTGAAGATGTGGAATACCGCGCGTGATCGCGGCTGAGGACATAGGAGACGAGCCATGCCGAATTTGAAAATCCATCCGGCGGCGGAGAATGGCCGCATCGTTCATGTGACGCCGGAGACTGCGGGCTGGCGCTATGTGGGCTTTGACCTGTGGAAGCTGAAGCCGGGTGAGGTGGCATCGGGCGGCGAAGCGGGGCGCGAAGTGTGTCTTGTGTTCATTGCCGGCAAGGCCCGCGTCTCGGCGGGCCAACAGGATTTCGGCGTGCTGGGGGAGCGCAATTCGCCCTTCGAGGGAAAGCCATGGTCCGTCTATATTCCGGCAGGCGAGGCTTGGCACGTTGCGGCGGAGAATGAGGTGACACTCGCCGTGTGCTCCGCACCGGGTGAGGGCAAGCTTCCCGCCCGCGTGATCGGGCCTGATGCGCTGCATCAGGAGACGCGGGGCAAGGGGTCCAACACGCGGCATGTGACCAATATTATTCCGGAATGGGAGCCGGCAGATGGGCTTCTTGTTGTGGAAGTGATCACGCCGGGCGGCTGCACATCTTCCTATCCGCCGCACAAGCATGACCAGGATAATCTTCCGCATGAATCGTTGCTGGAAGAGACCTATTACCACCGCCTCAACCCGCCGCAGGGCTTCGCCTTTCAACGCGTCTACACCGATGACCGTTCGCTCGATGAGGCGATGGCGGTGGAAGACGGCGATGTGACGCTGGTGCCCAAGGGCTATCACCCTTGCGCCACCACCCATGGCTATGACCTTTATTATTTGAACGTGATGGCGGGGCCTAAGCGGACCTGGAAGTTCCACAATGCGCCAGAGCATGAATGGCTGCTGAAGGCGTGAGGGTTGGGGCTCTGTCATTTCGGCGAAGGCTCGGCGGCGGCTATAGAAGCGGGATGCCAGCCTTCGCTGGCATGACGGATTTAATGAGCAAGCGTGGGTGATGAAGGGGTAAGGGCCGTTGCGCGGAGAGAGGCCCTCATCCGCCCTTCGGGCACCTTCTCCCATTGCGTGCCGCAACGGGAGAAGGGACTGGGGGCAATAAGTTCCCTTCTCCCGTCCGAAGGATGGGAGAAGGTGGCCGACAGGCCGGATGAGGGCTGGCGCCGCTCAGTTCACCTTCAGCGTCTGGCGGTATTTCTCCGCGTCCCAGTTCACCAGCCGGTCCACGTCTTCTGCCGTCAGGGCCACCAGCGGGTCTTCTTCCTCCACGCGGCGCATGACGTCGGCGAGGCAGCGGCCCATGGGTTCTATGGCGGGCTTGGCATCGCGGCGGATCAACACGCCCAGGCCGGGGATGGCGATGAGGGGTGGGTCATTGGCGAAGGAGGTGGCAACACCCACGCCGAGGAAGACGACGTGATCGGGGTAGAACACCTGCGACTGGCCCCGCTTCAGGGAGAGCGGGTCCGTCGCGAGTGCGTGGGTTTCATCCATGAGGGCGGGCGCATAGCTGGTGCCGGCGCTGATCTTGGCGAGGCCCTCGCGATCAACCGGGGCGGCTGGTCGCACGGGGCGCTGGACGGCGGTGACGACCTGTTGCAGCAGCGCATCGGCCTCCGCCACGCTATCGGCGGCGACGGCGAGGCCGTGATTGCCGAGCACCAGCACATTGACGCCCGGGCGCATGCGCGAGGAGATGGCGCCCGCCAGCGGCAGGCCGGGGCGGGCATAGGGAATGAAAGCCCAGTTGAAGCCTTTAAGCTTTTCAGAGAGGCGCTGCTCGGCATCAGCCCTGATCGCCCAGGCGATGGTGTTGACGCAATGGACATGCACGACCACGCGCTGCGGCATCAGCGCGTGCACGGTGGTCTCGATCGAGGGGCGGAGGCCGGTGCTGTTCAGGTCCGTGCGGATGAAGCTGGTGCAGGATTCACAAGCCGGATCATTCTTCGCAAGCGCTGCGAGAATGGCGGCATGGTCCAGCGGCACGAAAATGTCACGCGTGGCGGCGTCCTTCAGCCAGGTGCCCGAGGCCTTGATCCACATCACGCCATCATCTTTCAGCGATGTATTGCCGCCAGCGGCCTGGACGAGAAGCGGGTCTGCCCCCACCCGGGCCGAAAGTGCCTGGAGCTGATCGAGTTCTACCATTGGAAACGGTCCATCACGTAATCGGGTTGGGGGTCAAGCGTTGCAGGGTCTTGATCGGCGGAGACGCCCTGCAGCACGAGGAGGGTTTCAAGCCCGGCGTTGCGGCCGCCGGCCACATCATGCTCCGCACTGTCTCCGATGCACAGGATGCGGGCGGGGTTGCCGATGAGACGCGCCGCCTTCTGGTAAATGCCGGGATAGGGCTTGCCGATCCAGGTGACGTGGCCTCCCATCTCCTCATAAAGGGCTGCGATGGCGCCGGGTGCGGGCATCAGGCCCTGGGGCGTAAGCATCAGCCTGTCCGGATTGCAGCAGATGGCGGGAAGCGTCAGGCCTGAGAGCAAGTTACGGTAATCATCAAGCGAGGTTCGGGGCGCGTTGGAGCCGAGGATGAGGATCACCTCCGCCTCTGCCGGGTTCTTCACGAAACGGATGCCCTCAAAGCCATAGTCTTCGCCGTCTTTCCCGATCAGAAAGGCGGTCTTTGCGGTGAGCTGTGCGAAGGCCACTTCGCCGGAGCTCACCGCATCCACGAAATGATCGCGGGGCACGCCCATCTTCACCAGGCGCTGGCGGTTGGCCTCCGCCCGCTTTCCCGAATTGGTCATGACCGCCACGGGAATCTGCGCCTTGTGCAATTCGCTCAGCACACGGAGCGTTCCCGGGTAGAGCTGCTGGCCATCGTGGATGACGCCGAACTGATCGATCAGCATGCCGCCAAAGCCGGAGGCGATCTCGTGCAGGCCTGCAATCTGCTTGGTTCTAGTTGACATGGCCGAGCCCACGCCAGGCGAGACGCGCGGTGCCGACAGCGGCGTGCTCGCTCAAAGAAGGCCTTTCCGGAACGCCCAGCGTACGGAGCCGGATGCGGGTCCAGGCCGCGTTCGCAGCACCGCCGCCTGCGGTGCGGATCGAGGCGAGCGGTGTGGCGCCGAGTTCGCCCAGCTTGGCATAGGCTTCGGCCTCGATGCGCGCGATGCCTTCCAGAAGGGCCTGGAAGAAGACGCGGTCATCCGCGGGGCGGGGTGTGAGACGGGGCTGGAAATTGGGGTCATTCACGGGGAAGCGCTCGCCGGGTTTTGGGAGCGGGTAGAAATCAAGGCCGGTGGGGTGATCAGGATCGAGCTGCGGCGTCAACCGCGAGAGATCGTCTTTCGAGAAGAATTGTGCGATTGCCGCACCGCCCGTGTTGGAGGCGCCGCCTGCCAGCCATTGATCGCCAATCCTGTGGCTGTAGATGCCGAAGTCCGGCGCGAAGACGGGCTTGGCCGAGAGCAGCTTCAAGGTCAGCGTGGTGCCGAGCGAAGTGACGCCGTCGCCTGCCTCCGATGCGCCGCTTGCGAGGAAGGCGGCGCAGCCATCCGTGGTGCCGGTGACGATCGCTGTATCCGCTGGCAGGTTGAGCTCCGCCGCCATGCCGGGCGTGATGGTTCCGATGCGGGTGCCAGCGGGAACGACCTCGGGAAAGAGGGAGGTGTCGAAGCCGGTTTCGCGGATCCAGGCGGGCCATTGGCGGGCCACGGGATCATAGCCGGATTTGAGCGCGTTGTTCTCGTCCGTCACGTCGAAGCGGCCCGCGAGCCTGCCCATGATCCAGTCCGCCTGGTGGAGGATGCGGGTGCCCTTGCCGCTCAGCTCCATGGCGCGGGCCAGGGGCGAGGTGCTGCCGAGGGCTGCCGTCTCGCGCGGGGCGACGGCCGCGATGAGGGCGAGCTGCGGCGCCTCGCAGACGTCATTGTACATGGACGCAAGCGCACGCGGCGTGCCATCGGCATCGATGGGGAGGATGGTGCCCGAGGTGCCGTCGACCGCGATCGCGCGCACAGTGAGGCCGGTGAGATCAAGGCTCTTGAAGGCGGCTTGCAGAGCGTCCCACCACAGGGTGGGGTCCTGCCAGAGGCGGCCGCCGTTTCCCAGCGGGGCGGCGATGGGGGCAACCGACATGGCCTTCAATGCATTCGCCTGATCGGTGGCGGCGATGCGGAGGCCCGAGGTGCCGATATCAATGCCGAGTACGACGTCAACCGTCATGTCTTGTCCATGGCCAGAATTGATTTCGCGGTCTGCTCATCGGTGATGATGACGTCACACATGCCGCCCTTCAAGACCCCGCGCAGGGCCTCCACCTTGGTGCGGCCGCCGGATGCGATCATGACGCAAGGGATGTCCGGAAGGCGCTCGGGCGAGAGGGCGACGACGCGCTTGTTGAGCGGGTGATCGACGATGCGGCCTTCGCGGTCAATCCAGTGGGCGCAGATATCGCCCACAGCACCGGCCCTGATGAGGTCATCGACCTCGGCGCGCGAGACGAGGCCCACGCGCGTCATGGTGCAGGAGGCGGTGAGCTCGCCGACCGAGAGAAAGGCCAGATCGACCTTGGCGCCCTTCTCGAAGATCTCGCGCAGCATGGGCTGGGCGGCGAGCACGTCCCGCGTCGACTCCGTGTCGGTGAGGGCGGGGGCGGCGACGTAGTAGCATTGGGCGCCGACGAGATCAGCCAGATGCGAGGCGGTTTCATGGGGGTTCATGGCGGAGCCGCGCGTGAGACCGCCCAGCAGCGAGACGACCGAGAGATGGCTGAGCTGGCGGCGCGGCACGGACTGGATCGAGAGTCTGAGCGTGCGGCCCCAGCCGACGCCCACGGACATGCCATCCTTGAGGCGGGAGGACAGGGCAGCGGCGGCGGCGGTGGCGATGACTTGCGGGATCAGGTCCTGGTCCGGCGGGGTGGGGACGACGACGGCATCATCGAGGCCATAGTGCTGGCGGAGCCTTTCCTCCAGCTCAACACATGATGCGAGGCGGCCGGTGATGTTGATCTGGACCAGGCCATGGTCGCGGGCCTGAGCGAGGAGGCGGTTCACACGGGTGCGGTTGAGGCCGAGCTTCTTGCCGATCTGGGCCTGGGTGAGGCCGGCCACGAAATAGAGCCAGGCAGCGCGGGTGGCGAGCTGCTCTTCCGGGTCGATCGCCATCAGCTGCATGTCAGGTGTGCCGGTGGAAGGCGGACCAGGGAATGTTCAGCGCCTTGTCTGCCGTGAGCGCATCGAGGAGCGCTGAGGTGAGGGGAAGTGCTGCGGCATCAAGCTTGCCAGTGGCCATCATGGCGCGGAGTGTTGCAGCGACGGTGACGCCCAGCTCCGCACCTTCGATGGTGTCGCCCTTCATTGGGCCGGCTTTGGTCTCAGCATAAGTGAGGCCACGGCCGAGATTGTTGCCGAGGCGGGAATTGCGGCCAGCCTGGCAGGTTACATAGAGATCACCCGCACCCGGCATGCCCCAGACGCTCTCGGCCGTGCCGCCATGGGCGGTGACGAGGATCATCAGTTCACGGATGGCCTGATCGAAGATGATGGCGGCGGCGTTGTGATTGAAGGCGCGGTTTTCCGTGGGCGCCATCTTCTCGAGATGGCCCGCGGCCCAGCCTACGCCGATCGCGAAGAAATTCTTGAAGGCGGCGCAGATTTCAACGCCGATCAGATCGGGGGAGACGCGCGGGTGATAGTAGTCATGCTCCAGCATGGCGCAGAGCCTGGTGGCGAAGCTCACATCATGCGCGGTGATGACGGTGCCGGTGTGGCGCCTGACCGCAAGCTCGCCCGCGATGCAGGGGCCGCCGATGGCCGCGATCTGTAGCGCGATGCCGGTGCGGCGCTTCACTTCCGCTGCCACGCGGTCCGGCAGGGCGGTGAGGCGGTCTTCCTCCGGATGCATGCCCTTGGTGATCATGACGGCGGGCACGGGGCCCTTCAGGGTTTCGCACAGCCGGTCGATGGCCCAGCTGACGCCTGCGGAGCTGATGCCGAGGATCAGGAGATCGGTGTCCGTGCCGAGGGCCTCGCCAAATTGATCATGCTGATAGGCCCTAACGCCATCGGGGAGCTTGACGTTGAGCTTCGGATGGCGGCCGGTGGCCTTGACGCTGTCAATGATCTCCACATCCAGATGGGTGCCGACGAGGCGCACGGCGTGGCCGCGGTCCGCCGCGGGCAAGCACATGGCGGAGCCCATGACGCCAGCGCCCAAGATGGTGATGGTGCTCACACCAGAGCCTTTCCGCCTTCGACGTCGAAGAGATGCACCTTGTCCAGGCGGGGCATCAGCTCGATCATCTGGTCACGGGTGAGGGAGAGGCGGTCTTGCGTGATGGCGCAGATTTCCTGGCCGCCCATATCGGCATAGATGTGCATTTCGGGGCCGGTGGGCTCCACCACCACGACTTTGGCGGGCGTGCCTTTGACGCCGACGGCCAGATGCTCCGGCCTGATGCCATAGACGACCTTCTGGCCGAGTTTTGCCTTGTGGACGGGCGGCAGCGGCAGCACGGTGCCTTCGCCCAGCAGCACGCCATCAGCCCGGACTTCGCCTTTGAGCAGGTTCATCGACGGTGAGCCGATGAATTCGGCGACGAAGAGGTTCGCCGGCTTGTCATAGACCTCCAGCGGCGAACCTTCCTGCTCGATATAGCCGTCACGCAGGATGACGATCTTGTCTGCCATGGTCATGGCTTCGATCTGGTCATGCGTCACGTAGACGGTCGTCGTCTTGAGGCGGTCGTGCAGCTCCTTGATTTCGGTACGCATCTGGACGCGCAGCTTGGCGTCAAGGTTCGACAGCGGCTCGTCAAACAGGAAGACGGCGGGGTTTCTGACAATGGCGCGGCCCATGGCGACGCGCTGGCGCTGGCCGCCCGAAAGCTCACGCGGGTAGCGGTCCAGATAGGGTTCGAGGTTCAGGATCTTGGCGGCCCATGCCACCTTCTCGTCAATCTCTGACTGCGGCTTCTTGGCGAGAAGCAGCGAGAAGCTCATGTTGTCGCGCACCTTCATGTGGGCGTAGAGCGCGTAGTTCTGGAACACCATGGCGATGTTCCTGTCCTTCGGGTGGACGTTGTTGACGCGCTTGCCCGCAATCTCGATATCGCCCGCGGTGACCGTCTCCAGCCCTGCGATCATGCGCAGCAGGGTGGACTTGCCGCAGCCGGAGGGCCCCAGCAACACGACGAAGGCGCCATCCTCGATTGTGAGGTTGATGCCGTGGACGACTTCCAGATTGCCGTAATTTTTTCTGACGTTCTTGACGGATACAGATGACATACGTTTACGGGTCCTATTGTTCGTCGCGGTCGAGGAATTCATCGAGGAGCCCTGCGTCATCCGCCAGATCCAGGAAGGACCAGCGGTTGCGGACGTCACGGGCATGTTTCATGGCATCGCGCCAGACCTTCCGGTCCAACCCCAGCTCCGTAGCGGTGGTGGGGCCGCCAGCGGATTTGAGGGTCGCTTCCATCTTGGCGGGGTCCATCAGCATGGGGCGAAGCTCTTCGCGAAGCTCGGGCCATAGTGCCCCAAGCTTGCGGTTGAAGGCTTCAGCGCCTGCGCGGTCGAAGGATTTCTTCTTGGCCTCGGCATAGCACATGCGGCCGATGTCCTCGCCATAGCGGGCGATAAATTCCTTCTCCTCGATATGGGTCGCCCGGATGAGGGGCGGGCGATCGAGCGAGAGGAGTTCGTGGTGGAGCCTGGCGATGGCGAGCGATGCAACGCCAACCTGCTGGCCGTGGGTCGAGCCCGGGTGCTTCTCGCCAGCGAACATGTCAATCCAGTGCGAGACCTGATGCTCGCCCATGGAGCCATGGTGCGAGACACCGGTGAAGCAGACGCCGAGGCCGCAGAGGGTGAGCACGCGGTGCAGATGGCCGTTGGCCGCAATGTCATGCGTGGCGAGCCCTGCCGCACTCTCGATCATGCGGGGCTCATCCTCCGCAATCAGCGTGTAAGGGACACTCGAATAGAAGGTGTCGAACAGGCGGTGCGAAGCCCACCATTCGACCTGGGCCGTGGGGCGGCAGAGCGAATCCCCCAGACCTGCCGCTGACAGCCAATGCGGGGCCGCAGCGGAGACCTTGAGATCGAGAAAGATGCCGCGCGGCGCATGGGCGGGAAGCGACGTCTTGTAGCCATTGGCAAGCGTCACCGAGGCGGTGGATGCGGCATAGCCATTCATCGAGGCCGCGGTGCCGAAGGTGGCGTATTTCCGGCCGTCCTTGAATGTCGCGTATTTGCAGGTATCCGACAATGCGCCGGAACCCACGGCAACGACGGCGTCAGCGTGGCGGGTTCTTTCCTGCACGAGGGCGATGGTTGGTTCATCGCAGTGGATGTTCGAAGGCAGGACCAGCTCTTCAACCATGCCGAGGCCCCGCAGATGCTTGGCGACGCGGCGGCCCATGGCCTCATGCGTGTTGGTATCGGAGACGACGGCCAGGCGTTTGCCCAGCTGCAAGGGGGCCAGCATGTCCGCCTCACCGCCGTCGAGGTCTTCCTCGATGCGGATCACCTCAAAGGGGACGGTTGCCGTTTTTCCGGTGGTGGGATCTTTCCATCGCCCGGCGACGACATCCCTGATCAGTTCATTCCAGTCAGTCATTTACTTTTCACTTGCGGCAAAGGAGACGAGTTTCTGGTTCCACTCGGCCAGCTTTGGCCAGAGCTCTGTGTAGATGGCGAGAAGTTCCTGATAGCGCTTCGACTGTTTCGTCCGTGGGCGGAAGGTTCTGGATGGCTTTCCGGACATGGCGGCTGAGGCCTGCGGCACTGTCTTGTACCAGCCCGCACCTTTGGCGGCGGCCATGGCAGCGCCCAGTGCGGATGCTTCGGCGGTTTCGAGGCGTTTCACATCCCGCGCGGAGGCATCCGCCAGGATCTGGCACCAGAGGTCCGAGCGGGAGCCACCGCCCACGGCGGCGAAATGGGTGATGGGGGTTGTGACGGCGGCGACCTGGTTTGTCATCATCGCCTGTTCAAGCGCAACACCCTCCAGCAGGGCGCGGTAGACATCGCCACGGCTGTGGTTTCCGGAAAGGCCGGCGATGACGCCACGGGCGCCCGAATCCCAATAGGGCGTCATGCAGCCTGACCAATAGGGCACGAGAACGAGGCCATGCGCGCCGATGGGAGAGGCCGAAGCTTCCTGTTCCAGTTCCCTGAAGATCGAAGGGTTCTTGGCAGGCGAGACGTTGAACAGGCGCTCCACCACCCAATTGACCAGGAAGGTGCCGGTGCGGATGGCGGTTTCGAAAGAGAAGCCTTCATCGCCCACCGCCATCATGGTGCGGAAGGCGCGGTCCGTTGCGTAAGACTTGCCGAAGCTTCCGGAGACCGCGGCCGTGCCGAGATTCACATAGGCGCGGCCTTCGAGGAAATTATTCGCACCCGTTCCGGCGCATTGGCCGTCGCCACCGCCGGCGATGACGGGCGTTCCGGCTTTGAGGCCCGTGAGCTTCGCCGCAGCGGCCGAGACTTCGCCCATGATTTCGCCGGGGCGGTGGAGCCTTGGCAATTGCGCGCGGGTGAGGCGGGCGGATTTCAGGATCGCGTCCGACCAGTCATAGGCTTCCACATCAAGGAGGCCCATGGGATCGGCGGAGGCGGTGGAGGTGGCCCAATGGCCGGTGAGGAAATGGGTGAGAACGCCGTGGACTTCCGCCGTCATCGCCGTCTTGGCCCAGAGCTTCGGCATGTTGTCCGACAGCCAGCGGCAGCGATAGAGGCAGGGGGTCACGTCAGCGGGTTTCCCTGAGATGCGGTGCACCTCATCTGCGCCAAGCTCCGCCACGATATCCTTCACCTGGGCATGGGCGCGCTCATCGAGCCAGAGCGTTCCGGGGCGCAGCGCCTTTCCCTTCGCATCGAACTGGGCGAAGCTTTCACGCTGGTTGGAAATGGCGATGGCGGCAACGCGGG
This sequence comes from Aestuariivirga sp., assembly GCF_965227715.1. GTDB lineage: Bacteria > Pseudomonadota > Alphaproteobacteria > Rhizobiales > Aestuariivirgaceae > Aestuariivirga. Next base: position 2,908,464 of record NZ_OZ245771.1, read on the forward strand.
ATGAATCGATTTTCTTGGTGAGTTGCTTCAGGGCGCGGGCGAGAGCACCCGTCCAGTCATCCACCTCCTGCTCGAACCAGCCGGGCTTGGGGTTGGAGAGCGGCACCGGAGCGCGGCCTTCCGCGATAATGCGGCCGCGGGCGTCGAAGGCAATGGCCTTCGTGGCCGTGGTTGATGAATCGATGCCAATGACGAGATCGCCGCGCATGAAGAACAAAGCTTTTCTGTAAGATGAAAACGGAGGCAGCCATTCAAGGCCGCCTCCGCCATTGGCTTCTTAGAGACCGGCTTCGGTGACAGCGGCATCGATCGCCGCGGCGATCGTGTCCATGCACTTTTTCGGGTCGCCGCCGAAATCCTGGCCCGTGAGGAGCTTGCCGAGGTTGACGGGGATCTCGTTGTTCGAGAAGCCAGCCCACAGCGGCATATCAGGCTCGGAGGCCATGTCGTTGTCGATGATCCACTTGACCATTTCGAGATGGCGGGTCGTGCCGGGGCCGACCTTGGCCTTCTCGTTGACGCGCGGATCGGTGAAGGACGACAGGCGCATGGGCGCGAAGCCGCCGATCAGCGTGCAGCGCGTCATCACGTCCTTCGAGCAGGCCCACTGCATGAACAGCCAGGCTGCATCGACGTTCTTGGAGTACTTCGACAGGCCGAGGACCGAGCCGCCCTGGTGGGCGCGGTTCGGAACTTCGCCGAAGCCCACTTCGGACTTGGCGCGCAGCGGCTTGCCCGTGAAGGGCTTCGCCGGCATCCACAGGCCCTGGACCTTGGAGTCCGCCGCATCGAGGCCGGGGAAGAACTCATCCCAGGATTCGACGAGGGCGCACTGGCCGGCCGCCATCATCTGGAACTGGCCATCCCAGGTAGAGTTCAAGGACTCAGGCGGGGCGTTCTTGACCCACTCCTGGTACAGCGCGAGGCCGGCGACGCCAGCTTCGTCATTGCCCTTGAACTTCTTGTCGGCGCCGAAGATCGAGCCGCCGGCGTTCCACACCATCTGGGTCCAATCGCAGTTCAGCGAATAGTGACCCGACTTGGCCTGGAGACCCGTGCCATACATGCCATTGGCCTTCTCCGCTTCCGTGATCTTCTGGATCGCGGCGGTGAATTCCTCCTGCGTGGTGGGAACGGCGATGCCGTGCTTCTCGAGGATGTCCTTGCGGTACATCAGCATGAAGATCGGGATGTCGAAGGGAATGCCGACCATCTTGCCGTCATACATGGCGAGACCTTCGATGAGCGGCTTCGAGAAGTCATCCCAATCGAAGCCCGGCATGGCCAGGTTCGGCTTGTCCTTGTAGTACTGGGTGGGATCGATCGTGTCCTGCGCGAAGGTGGCGACCCAGGACTGATCGAGATAGTAGAGGTCATAGGTACCGAGCTGGCCCTGCACGTCCTGCGTGGCCTTGGCGAGCACCTGCTCAAGCGGCACGATTTCGACTTCGACTTCGATGCCCGTCGGATCCGTGAATTCCTTCTTGATCTTGTCAAGAACGACGGTCGGGGGCGTTGCTTCCGAAGTGTAGCGGATCTTGGTGCCCTTGAAGGGCGAGCCCACATCCTTCAGCCACTGGGTGATCGAGGCATCCTGCGCCATGGCTTCCGTGCCGATGAGGCCCAGATTGCCGCGGAAGCCGCGGCTGCCGCCCAGGAGGCCGGCCGAGAAGGCGGAGAAGCCCACGCCGGCCATGGCCATCTTCTTCATGAAGTCGCGCTTGGAGATGCGGCGGGCCGCAAATTCACGCGCGGTGTCGGCGATAAAGCTTTTCTTATCGTGGTCTTTGAAGCTCATAGAAATCCTCCCATGGGTTTGAGCTTAGGTTCTCGCGCGCGGGCCTCACTCTTTCAGGGAGCCAAGGGTCAGGCCGCGCACCAGATTCTTTTGAACGAGCAGGATGAAGATGAAACTCGGGATGATCGCCGCGGTGCCGAGCGCTGCGATGAAGCCCCATTCATTGCCCGTGGATGTGACGAAGGTCTGGATCTTGACGGGTACCGTGCGGATCTCGGTGGTCAAGAACAGCGACAGCAGGAATTCCGTCCAGGAAAAGATGAAGACGAGAACGGCAGACGCCGCGATGCCGCCCTTGACCATGGGCAGCACCACCTTGCGGAAGGTCTGGAACCGTGTCGCGCCATCGATCATCGCGGCTTCGTCCACGTCCTTCGGCACATCATCGAGGAAGGACTTCATGAGGAGCACCGCGATCGGCAGGTTCATCAGCGCGTAGATCATCATGAGGCCCAGATAGCCCATGTAGAGATTGTCCGTGTCGCGGAGGCCCGCCGTCTTGTAGATGGTGACGAGCGGCACGAGAATGGCGATGGGCGGCATGAAGCGCTGGCCCAGAACCCAGTTGAGGTAGCCATTGCGGCCGCGGAACACCATGCGCGAAATGGCATAGGCGGCGAAGACCGCCACACTCATGGTCACCACCGTGGCGCCGAGCGAGACGATCACCGACTGCATGATGGAGACGCGCGAGTCGTAAGCCTCGGCGCCACCCACGCCCATGCCGATGCCCTGGTCGATCGCCAGCTGCGAGCGCGACTGCCCGAACAGGGTCACGCCATAATTGATGAAGGTCGGCACGAAATCGAAGAAGTTCACCCGGTCCTTGTCGAACACGGCCGAGATCGGCTTGATCGAGGTCAGCGCCCACCAGAAGATGGGGAACATGAAGAGGCCCGTCACCAGCACGGCGGCGACGTCACGCAGGAACTGGAGGGGGCGTGAGGTTTCCATCAGAGCTTGACCTTGAAGACGGTCATGAAGGTGGACGAGACCACGATGACGATGATGAGCGTGAGCAAGGCAACAGTCGAGGCATAGGGAAAATCGGCATTGCCGAAATAAATGCGGCCTGCATAGGAGGTGAGTGTTTCGGTGGCCGTGCCGGGGCCTGAATCGGTCATCACCTTCACATAATCAAAGGCGCGGAAGAGATCGATTCCGCGGATCAGAACGGCAATGGCGATAACTTTCGACATCATCGGGAGCGTGAGCTTGAAGAAGGCCTGCGTGGCCGTGGCGCCATCGATTGCCGCGGCTTCGAAGGGCTCTTTCGGCAGCGAGCGCAATCCCGCCAGCATGATGAGCACCATGAAGGGCGTCCACTGCCAGATCTCCGCCAGCAGCACACCCGCGAGTGCGGTGTTGGCGCTGCCGAGGATCGAATAGCCCGTGGGAAGCAGGCCCAGCGCGATGATGCCGCGGCTCAGGACGCCGAAGGAGCCGTTCAGCATCAGCAGAAACATCATGCCGGTGACGGCGGGCGGGATCACGAGCGGCAAGGTCATCATGGCGCGGAGCACGCCATAGCCCTTCCGGTCCTGGTCGAGGAGGAGGGCGATCAGCATGCCGAGCGTCAGCTGGAAGACGAGGGCGACGCCCGTATAGATGAAGGTGTTGCCCACAGCGTTCCAGACGCGCTCGTCCCCTAAGATCTTCGTCCAGTTATGGGTGGGGTCGAAGATCATCTTCCGGGTGGCGGCGTTGCGCTTGTAGAGCGAGAGCGTGATGGCATAGATCAGCGGATAGATGCCGAAGATGATCATCAGCGCCGCGGCGGGAAACAGCCAGGGAAACGGGTGCTCGGAGGAAATCCAGCGCGAGAACCACGGGCGGCGGTCCGCCGGGTCTTCGGCCTCAACAGAGGCAAGGCTGGCGGCACGTGCAGGCATAGACACGATCTCCCATGACCCGGCGTTGCGGGTGAATTGCATTTGTTATTTTGAGATTGCAAAAGTGCAGGGGAAATGCGCGCAAGTCAACTGCGCGCGTCAGACTTCGAAAAATTTTGCAGCGCAAACAGTATGTTGCGCTGCAGCAGAACCGTGACGGACGATTGAGAACTCAGGCTTTCTTGCGCGCTGCCCTGACCTTGCCCAGGTCGCGGCGGACGAGGCCGATCACCGATTCCGCATCGCCCTTCTTCAACTCACCCGGCTGCTTGCCATAGGTCTTGAAGCGGGCGAGGACGGTCGACATTTCCTTGTCGGTGAGGATCACGGGCTTTCCGGCCTGGAGCGCCGCCCAATATTGATGGCAGAGCGTTTCCACTTCGCCCGCCCGCCACAGGGCCTTGGCGAGGTCCGGCCCGAAGACGATCTGGCCGTGGTTGGCAAGGAGGCAGGCCTGGCGGTCCTTCATGGCGGCAAGCATTACCTTGGAGAGTTCGGGCGTGCCGTATTCGGCATATTTGGCGCAGCGCAGCGTGGTGCCGCCGGCGATGCCGATCATGTAGTGGAAGGGGGGAATGTCCTTCCTGAGACAGGACAGTGCGGTGGCATAGATCGAGTGGGTATGGACGACAGCGCCGGCTTCGGGCCTGTTCTTGAAGATATCGAGATGCATGCGCCATTCGGTCGACGGCAGATATTCGCCGACGTAGCCGCCGCCCAGATCCATCTCGACCACATGCTCGGGCTTCATCTTGTGATAGGGAATGCCGGAGGCCGTCATCAGGAAGCCTTCGGGCGTTCTGACACTCACATTGCCAGAAGTGCCCTGGTTGATGCCCTCCTCATTCATCTTGAGGCAGGTGTCGATCACTGCTTCACGCAGATCGAGATATTTCAGCTTCGCCATGTCCGGTCCTGTCCATAAGTTGATGTCCGGCGCGGGCTATAGACCTCTCCACACTCATCATACAAGTGTGCATGATGATTGACGCCCATGCAGCGAATGCGAGAGAGTGCCGCAAAAGAATAGGAAAGAATGGCATGCGGGAGACGTCACTGCGCGGCATCGCGGTTGTCGATGTGGGTTATACCAACACCAAAATCGCCCTGTTTTCAACGGCAGGCGAGATGCTGGCGGAGCGCAAGGCCATGAGCCGCCACGTGCCCGGACCGCCCTATCCGTCGATTGATCCCGAGCCGATGGTGGCGCTGTGCCGGACAGCCTTGCCCGAGCTCGATCAGATTCGTCCCATCGATCTCATCATGCCGTGTGCCCATGGTGCGGCCATGGCGTGCCTCGATGAGGAAGGCCAGCTGGCGCTGCCGGTGATGGACTACACGGCCGTGCCGCCGCCGGAGATCGTGGCGGATTATGAAAAGATCATGCCCAGCTTCGAGGAAGCGCTGTGCCCGCTGCTGCCCATCGCGCTCACCCACGGGCTGCAGCTTTACTGGCAACAGCGCATGTGGCCAGAAGACTTCGCCCGCGTGCGGACATTGCTGCCATGGATCCAGTATGTGGGCTTCCGCCTGAGCGGCGTTCCGGTGACGGAGATTTCCTCCATGTCCTGTCAGACGCATCTGATGGACACGCGTCGGCAGCAGCCATCTGCAATGGTGCGAGAGCTCGGATGGGACAAGATGTTTCCCCCGATGGCAAAGGCGTGGGAAGAAATCGGTACGCTCAAGCCCGAATTTGCCGGCGGCACATTCCGCGGCCGCGGCGCGGTGCTGGGCGGCGTTCATGACTCGACTGCCAATTTCATGCGCTATGTGTGCGCGGGCCTCGACCGCTTTACCCTGGTCTCCACCGGCACATGGAGCATCAGCTTCGATCCCTCGGCATCGGTCGACGTGCTGGACCCCGCGCGGGACACCAACACCAACACGGATGTGCTGGGCCGCACCGTGTGCTGCAGCCGCTTCTTCGGCGGCAAGGAGTTCGAGGCGGTCTCCGGTGGTGCTGCGGCCGAAGCGGCCACGCTGCCCTGCGTGGCGGAGCTTGTGCGGCGGGGGAGCCTTGCGGTTCCTTCCTTCACGATGACGAGCGGACCGGTGCCCGATTCCCTCGGCAAGGGATATGTGAAGGGGCCCGCTGCTTCTACCGAGGAAGAGAAGTCCTCGCTGGCCGCACTCTATTGTGCGCTGATGGTATCCGAACAGCTCGATGCGATTGCCTCCCGGGATGAGATCATCGTGGATGGTCCGTTCTCGCAGAACAAGGTGCTGCTTGCCATTCTGGCGCAGCTGAGGCCCGGCCAGGCTGTGAAGGCATCTGCCTTGCGCGACGGCACAACGGCAGGAGCCGCGGCGCTGGCGCAGATTGAGGGCGGCAAACTTCCCGCCATCGGGCTGAAACTCGCCGAGGTGCAGCCATCCGCAATCGACGGGCTCAGTGCTTATCAGGCGGAGTGGACAGCGCTGGCTTATGATGCTGGCCGGTGATTGAACAGGGTCGAAGTCATCAGGACTCGAGGATAGAGGCCCTCATCCGCCCTTCGGGCACCTTCTCCCATTGCTTTGCAACGGGAGAAGGGGAAGAGTGGCTATGATTGAGAGGGAAATCGGATGTATGCTTTTGTTCCTGGGCCTCGGCGATGGAGACGGCCTCTTCTTCTGACGGCGCTCATCGCCTTCCTTCCGTTCTCCGCCCCGGCGCTTGCCTTTGATTGCGGCAAGGCGGCGACGGATGTCGAGAAAGCTATTTGTGCAACCCCGGCGCTAAAGCAGCTCGATGATGAATTGGCGGCGGCCTATGCAGCGGTGAAGGCGGCGTCTGGTCCGGACGCGCAGAAGATGCTGGCGCGCTCCCAGAAGCGGTGGATTTCAGAGCGTGAGTATTGCAGCGGCGATGACCAGGGCATTGTGCCGTGCGTGACGCAGAAGACGCGGGCGCGGCTGAGCCTTCTGCTCGGCACGCCCGAAAGCGGGCCGGGGACGGCGGAAAAGCTCGTGCCGGTTTTCCTGGTGCAGGAGGGCAGTGAGAAGCAGTGGGACATCGACATCTCGGCCTTCCGCTTCGGCACGCCGCGGACGCCGGGTGAGAAGCGGTTCAACGCGCTGGTGGACAAGATTCTGCACAAGGCGAAGCTCGGGCCCCATGGCGAAGACACCAATGGAATGACCTATGCGCTCGAAGACCAGCTGAGCCTCACCTATGCCTCTCCGCTGCTGATCTCGGCGCAGGATGATTTCTACGTCAATGAAGGCGGCGCCCACGGCAATTACGGCACCAGCAACATCAACATCGACCTGAAGACGGGACGGACCATCACCATCAAGGATGTGGTGGATGAGAAGGGCGCTGGCGTTCTCACCTCCTGGTGCAAGACGCAGATCGATGCCGAGAAGAAGAAGCGGGTTCCGGACTCGATCGATGTTCCCTATGACCAGGCAACACGCGATGCGGCCATTGCCCAGACGGTGCGGGACGTCACCAGCTGGAGCATTGGCGCCACCGAGATCACCGTGAGCTTTGACCCCTATGCGGTGGGTGCCTATGCCGAAGGCGCCTACAGCTGCGCGCTGCCCACCAAAGGCGTGAAGGCACTGGCCCTTGCGGGCGCGCCGCTTCCCTGAGCGGTTAAAAACCCGCAAGCCACGCACAAGGGGCGTTAACCATCTCGCAAAGCCTGGCGCGCATGCTGTGGCCATCGTTTGTCGTGTGAGGTGTTTCCATGCTGGCCGATGCTGCCGTTTCGCCGTGCTTCACGCTCGTTTGTGCGGGCTACCGTTCCGCCGCGAGCCATGCCGGGGCCTCTGCCGCCGCCGGCCGTCTGGCCTTCACCATCGGCTCGCAGCTGGTGGCGGAGCTTGACGATGCCGACCTGACCGAAAGCTGGCAGGCGACGGAAGAGCTCTCAACCGATGAAGCCGCGGAGATGAGCGAGCAGGCCGCGCTGAACCTGATCGAGCTGCTGGAAGACGGGCTTCCGGCATCGGACATTTCCGAAGCGGTGACCGATGCCGCAGTGGTGTTTCTGCTCGCCATGAAGCGCCACGGGATTTCGGATCCGAAGCGGATTCCCGCCTGCACGGTCATGTGGAACTTGCAGTCCGGGCGGGAGCATGTTTCGCTCGGGTCATGAAAAAACGTTCTGCTGGCAAGACCCCGCCGGTTTCTGCCGAAGCTTATGGCCGCAGCCTGCGCGGGATCGGGTTCAACCTGCTCGTGACGGATGTGCCGCGCGCCGTAACCTTCGCCACCGAGGTTCTGGGCGCCACCAGCTTTTATGACGATGAGGATTTCGCGGCGCTGCGCTTCAACGGCGCCGACTTCATGTTCCATGCCGACCACAGCTATGGAGACCATCCGCTGTCCGGCATTGTGGCAGGCCTCGAGGCCCGGGGAGCAGGGGTGGAGCTCCGGCTTTACGGCTGCGACCCCGATGTGGCGGAAGCCAGGGCCCGGGACATGGGTTTCACGGTTCTGTCAGGCAGCCTCGACAAGCCGCATGGCTTGCGCGAATGCGTTATCCTCGATGATGACGGCTACGCCTGGGTTCCCGCCGTGGCGACCCCCGGTTAGCTGACCAATCCAGCACGGCGGTGACGAAATCCGTGGTGTCGTGCATCACCTCATCCAGAAGGGACAAGGCGGTGGGCCGTTCGGTTTCGATCTCGCCCAGGGCTTCGCCATGGTCGATGTGGAAATGGGCGCCGAATTTCTCGCCCAGCCGCTGCATCGGCTGATTTTCACGCGCGCAGATCATGTGAAGCTGCTGAATGCCGCGGTTCTGGGCCGTGGTGATGATGCGGTCCATCAGGGCCGACCCCAGGCCATTGTGGCGGTGGGCCTGTTCCACCACGAAGGCGGCTTCCGCAATCTCATCGCCCACGGCATGGAGCGAGCGCAGTTCGGCGGAGGCAAACATGTCAGGCCCCAGGAAGGCGCCATAGATCACTGTTCCAATGCGGCGGGCCGTATCGGCATAGGCATTCAGGAAATTGTCGTTCACCGGCGTTCCAAAGCGGAATTGCCGCGTTTCCGGGTCCAGCCGGAGCAGATGGCGGCGAAAGGCCTCCGTCTCCAGCGGCCAGAGCTTGCGGATGCGATATTGCGGCAGACGGGCGTTCATCGGTGTCTTTCTTCGGCCCCTTTAATTTCGGCGCGCGAAATTAAGATTATGTTGCAGTGCGGCAAATTCCAATGGATTCGGCATGCGCTGTGTGCATGGCTTTGTCCCATGGACCGGATGGAACGATCCGGCTGGCGTCACAGCCTCTGCGGCGCTGACCCTTGCCGGGGTGGTGCCGGGCTTCTAGGTTCTCCGCCCACACAAAGCTTAGAGGGCAGCCCACATGGTCAAGGACATCGGACATTTCATCGGCGGCAAGCACGTCAAGGGCGAGTCCGGCCGTTTCGCCGATATCTACAATCCCAACACCGGCGAAGTGTCATCCCGGGTGGCGCTCGCATCTGCTGCCGAGATGCGGGCAGCGGTCGAGAATGCCAAGGCCGCGCAAGTGGAATGGGGTGCGAAGAACCCCCAAGTGCGGGCGCGCGTGATGATGCGCTTCCTTGAACTGGCCCGCACCCATGCGGAAGAGCTCGCAACACTCATTTCCATGGAGCATGGCAAGACCATTCCCGATGCGCTGGGTGACCTGCAGCGCGGCGTTGAGGTCGTCGAATTCGCCTGCGGAATTCCGCATCTTCTGAAGGGCGAATATACGGACGGCGCAGGACCTGGGATCGACATGTATTCGATGCGCCAGCCTTTAGGGGTTGCCGCCGGAATAACCCCCTTCAATTTTCCGGCGATGATCCCCCTGTGGAAGGCCGCCCCCGCCATTGCCTGCGGCAATGCCTTCATCCTCAAGCCTTCGGAGCGGGACCCGTCCTGCCCGATGCGGCTGGCTGAGCTGTTCTTCGAGGCCGGGCTTCCGGCGGGCATTCTCAACGTCGTCAATGGCGACAAGGGCGCTGTTGATGCGATCCTGGATGATCCGGACATTGCGGCCGTGGGCTTCGTGGGCTCCACCCCCATTGCACAATATGTCTATGGCCGGGCCACCAACAACGGCAAGCGCGCGCAATGCTTCGGGGGCGCCAAGAACCATATGCTGATCATGCCGGATGCCGACATGGACAAGGCCGTGGATGCGCTGATCGGTGCGGGCTATGGCTCCGCGGGTGAGCGCTGCATGGCAATTTCAGTGGCCGTGCCGGTGGGCGAGGCAACGGCGGATGCGCTGATCGAAAAGCTGGTGCCGCGTGTCGAAAAGCTGAAAGTGGGGCTTTCCACCGACCGCGAGGCGGATTACGGGCCGCTCGTTACCGCCCAAGCGCTGGAGCGCGTGGTGGGTTACATCGATCAGGGTGTCAAGGAAGGTGCAACCCTCAAAGTCGATGGCCGCGGCTTCAAGATGCAGGGCTATGAAAATGGCTTCTTTCTGGGCGGCACGCTGTTCGACAATGTGACGAAAGACATGCGGATCTACAAGGAAGAGATCTTCGGCCCCGTGCTGTCCGTCGTCCGCGCCAAGACCTATGACGAAGGCCTGAAGCTGGTGAACGACCATGAATATGGCAATGGCACCGCCATCTTCACGCGCGACGGCGATACGGCGCGGGATTTTGCCTCCCGCTGCCAGATCGGCATGGTGGGCATCAATGTGCCGATCCCCGTGCCGCTCGCCTACCACACGTTCGGGGGCTGGAAGCGCTCCGCCTTCGGCGATCTGAACCAGCATGGGCCGGATTCGATCCGCTTCTACACCAAGACCAAGACGGTGACGGCGCGCTGGCCATCGGGCATCAAGGAAGGTGCGCAATTCTCGATCCCCACCATGCGATGAACGGCTGCCGTTTGCCGGAACATCCGCATTGCGGGCCGGTTCTATGGAGATGAAACATTCCGCATTCGACATGAGCGTCTCCGCCGCCGAGATCATCGCGCGGCGGATTCCCATCATGTGGTGGGGAATGGTTTCGCCCACGGCCTCCTCCCAGGCCGAGATGACCAAGATGGTGGTCGAAAAGCAGATGGCCTTCGCGGAGACCTGCCTTGCCATGCAGCAGGAAATGTTTCTGATGATGACGTTGCCGTGGAGCCCTGCCGCCCCCGAGCGCATGATGCAGGCGGTGCTGGCGCCTGCGGCCCGGCGCGTCAAAGCCAATGTGCGGCGGTTGCGGCGCTGAAGCAGGGCCGCTACATATCGCATCATCATGATACATAAGCCGCCGCTGACCCCCGGTTACCACCCGCTGCCCGAGGGCTATCTCGCCAATGTCGTCACCTGCCTCGAGATGAAGGAGCGGCCCGTGCTGCGGCCGACGCCGGATGTGGCGGGGCTCGCCCTCGAACGGCTGGGCGCACAGGATACGGCGCGCTTCCGCGATCTGTTCCGTGCCGTGGGTGAGGATCTCATGTGGTTCTCGCGGCTGCTGCTGGCGGAAGAGGCACTTTCCGGCATCATCGGCCACCCCAAGGTCCAGTGCCTGGCACTCGTGCAGGATGGTAGGGATATCGGCCTTCTCGAGCTCGATTTTCGCGAGGAGAAGACCTGCGAGCTCTCGTTCTTCGGGGTTGTTCCTTCCGCCGTTGGCGGCGGGGCCGGGCGGTTTCTGATGAATGAGGCGCTGACCCGGGCCTGGGCACAGCCCATCTCCCGGCTCTGGGTGCACACCTGCAGCTTTGACCATCCAAAGGCCATTGCCTTCTATCAGCGCTCAGGGTTCAAGCCCTATCAGATCATGGTGGAGGTGCACCCCGATCCGCGCCTCACCGGGCATATGGCTGAACATGGGAGTCCGCAGGTACCTCTGTTAAGGAAAGCCCGCTAGGCTCTTTCCCCATGTCAGATTTCGCCACCAGCCTCGCTCCTGATGCCGCACAGGCCGCACAGGCGTGGCTGAAGGCCTTGAAGACCGAGCGGCGCATGGCCGAGAAGACGCTCGAAGCCTATGCGCGGGACCTGGGGCAGTTCGCAGGTTTTCTGTCCGGTCACCTGGGCGGTGCGCCGGGCAACAGGGAGCTCGCTGACCTCACGGTCTCCGATGTGCGGGCCTTCCTGGCGCGGCGGCGTGTGCAGGGGGCTGAAAGCCGCACGCTGGCCCGCCAGCTCTCGAGCCTCCGCTCCTTCTTCCGCTACGCCGAACGGCGCGGGCTGTTCCGCAATGCGGCACTTTCGGCCATCCGCTCGCCCAAGCTGCCGCATGGCGTGCCGAAGCCATTGTCGCCTGAAAAGGCCACAGCCCTTTCCAAGGCCGATACGCTGGCGGGCGATGAGACGCCGCCCTGGGTCCTGGCGCGGGATGCCGCGGTGCTGACCTTGCTCTATGGCTGCGGCCTGCGCATTTCGGAGGCGCTGTCCCTTTCCCGGGCACAGGCGGAGCAGCCGGTCCTCTCCATCACCGGCAAGGGCAACAAGACGCGAATCGTGCCGCTCCTCCCCGCAGCGCGCGATGCGATCACACGCTATCTGGCGCTCTGCCCCTTTGCACTTTCGCCACGTGAGGTGATGTTCCGCGGGCAGAAGGGCGGACCCCTCAATGCGCGCAATATTCAGCTTCTGGTGGCGCGGCTCCGCGGTGCGCTGGGATTGGCCGAAACGGCAACACCTCACGCGCTGCGCCATTCCTTTGCCAGCCATCTCTTGGCCAATGGGGCGGATCTGCGCGTCATTCAGGAATTGCTGGGCCACGCCAGCCTCTCCACCACGCAAGTGTATACGGAGGTGAACCGCGCCCATCTCCTCACGCAGTATCGCAAGGCACATCCGCGCGCGTGAAGGTGGAGTTCCGGGTTCAGCCGGGCTAGACATTTGCGCATGCCGAAGATCAAGCATGTTGCCTCCGACACCGAGCTTCCCGCCAGCACCTCCGTCTGTGTGATCGGCGGCGGCGTTGCGGGTGTTGCCACCGCACTGGAACTCGCCGAACGCGGGCTTGACGTGGTGCTGCTGGAGAAGGGCGAGATCGCCGCCGAACAGTCCAGCCGCAATTGGGGCTGGTGCCGCCAGATGGGCCGCGATCCCCGGGAAATTCCGCTGATCCAGGTGGCGATGGGCCTGTGGGACGGAATGAATGCCAGGGTCGAGAGCGACACTGGCTTCACCCGCTGCGGCATTCTCTACCTTTGCGAAACGGATGAGCAGCTGGCTGCGAAGAGCGATTGGTTCGAGAAGAATGCAAAGCCCGCCGGGCTTTCCACCCGCATGATCGGCGCGGCGGAGGCAAATGCGCTGCAGCCCGGCTGCACCAGGCCGTGGAAGGGCGCGCTCTATACGCCCGATGATGGGCGTGCCGAACCCTTCATCGCCGTGCCGCTGATGGCGGAGGCGCTGAGGCGCAAGGGCGGAAAGCTCTTCACCCAATGCGCGGTGCGCGGGCTCGAAACCTCCGCTGGGCGCGTCTCCGCCGTAGTGACCGAGCGCGGTGTCATTGCCTGCGATACGGTGGTGCTGGCGGGTGGCGCATGGTCACGCCGCTTCTGCCACAATCTCGGTATCGAACTTCCGCAGCTCACGGTGGTCAATTCGGTGATGCGCACGGAGGCGATCGACACCGGCCTCACGCGCACGTGCTCGGGCGGGCACTTCACCTTCAGGAAGCGCATGGATGGCGGCTACACGATCAGCCACAATCATTATTCGGTCGCCGATATCGTGCCCGATTCCTTCCGCCTGTTCGGTGCCTTCCTGCCGGCGCTGATGCTGGACTGGAAGGGATTGAGGCTCCGGCTCGGCCAGCGCTTCATCGATGAGGCACGCCTCAAGCGCCGGTGGAAGCTGGATGAAATCTCCCCCTTCGAACAGGTGCGCATTCTCGATCCGGAGCCGGTCATGGACATTCTTGACGATGCCGAAAAGCATCTGAAGGAATATTATCCGGCGTTCGAACGCATGAAGATTGCCGAGCGCTGGGCAGGCTGCATCGACGCCATGCCGGATGCGGTGCCCATCATCTCCAAGGTGCCCGCACTCGAGGGCTTCCATTTGTGCACCGGATTTTCGGGCCATGGCTTCGGGCTCGGACCGGGGGCGGGCAAGCTGATGGCCGAAATCGTCACCGGGGAAAGACCTTGTGTTGATCCCTCGCCCTTCCGCTATACGCGCTTTTCCGACGGCACGAAGCCCCGGCCGACAACGGGGCTGTGACGTGAACTGATGGAGCGCCAGCACCGATGAAACTTCTCAATGCGATGCTGGACCGGTTGATCAGGACCGGCACGCTGGACGTGGTCGATGCGGAGGGACAGGTCCACCGCCATGCGGGAACGCCGGAGCCCTATGTCAGGGTCAGGCTGACGGATCCTGCGCTCTACATGTCCCTGGTGTGGGACCCTGACCTGAAGGCGGGTGAAGCCTATATGGATGGCTCGCTTGTCATCGAGCAGGGCACGCTGCGGGATTTCCTCACGCTGTTCGCCATCAACCGCGGTGTGTCCCGCAAGCTTCCGATCCAGAAGCCGATACGCCGGCTGGCGAAGCGGATGAAGGCGGCGTTCCAGCGCAATACGCTGCTCCAGTCCCGGCGCAATGTGGCGCATCACTATGATCTGTCAAATGAGCTCTACGCGCTCTTCCTGGACAGCGGCATGAATTATTCCTGCGCCTATTTCCGCTCACCCAGTGACACGCTAGAGGAAGCGCAGCGAAACAAGCTCCGCCACATTGCGGCGAAACTGGACATCAGGCCGGGGAACCGCATTCTCGACATCGGCTGCGGCTGGGGCGGCATGGCGATCTACCTGGCGCAGAACTTCGACGTGCACGTGACCGGCGTAACACTTTCCGTGGAGCAGCTCAGGCTGGCGCAGCAGCGCGCCGAAGAGCTGGGACTCGCACACAAGATCAGCTTCGAACTGAGGGACTATCGCGAGGTCGAAGGCACCTTCGACCGGATCACCTCCATCGGCATGTTCGAGCATGTGGGGATTTCCTATTTCCGCCCTTACTTCGATAAAATCCAGAGCCTGCTGGCGAAGGATGGCATAGCGCTCGTCCATGCCATCGGGCGGAAGGGCGGGCCCGGCACCACGGGGAAATGGCTGCGGAAATATATCTTCCCCGGCGGCTATTCGCCTGCGCTCTCTGAAACATTCGCGGCAATCGAGGCTTCGGGCCTGTGGGTGACAGATACCGAGATCTGGCGCCTGCACTATGCCGAAACGCTTCTTGCCTGGCATGAGCGCTTCGAACAGAACCGCGAGACGGCGGCAGCGCTGCTGGGCGAGCGTTTCTGCCGCATGTGGGAGTTTTACCTGATCAGCAGCGAGTTGAGCTTCCGCTACTTCAAGCACATGGTCTTCCAGATCCAGCTGGCGAAGAGCGTGGACACCGTGCCGCTGCAGCGCGATTACATGTTTGACGCGGAGCGGGCGCTGATCGCGAGCGAAGACGGCCGCTGAGGCCCACTCCGCCGCAGCAGGTCAGGAATGAATGGAGCGGCCCGCCACGGCCATGGCAGCTTCCTTTACGGCTTCGGACAAGGTCGGGTGCGCATGGCAGGTGCGGGCCAGGTCTTCCGCGGAGCCGCCGAATTCCATCAGCACCGCAGCCTCATGGATCAATTCGCCGGCCATGGGGCCGATGATGTGCACGCCCAGCACACGGTCCGTCTTGGCATCCGCCAGGATCTTCACGAAGCCGTCAGTCGTCTGGTTCGCCTTGGCGCGGCCATTGGCGAGGAAGAGGAACTTGCCCGCCTTGTAGTTCACGCCCTCGGCCTTGAGCTCTTCTTCGGTCTTGCCGACGGCAGCGACTTCAGGCGCGGTGTAGACCACGCCGGGGATGACGCCATAGTTCACATGGCCTGCCTGGCCTGCGAGGATTTCAGCCAGTGCCACGCCCTCATCTTCTGCCTTGTGGGCCAGCATGGGGCCGCGGATCACGTCTCCGATGGCATAGATGCCGGGGATGTTGGTGGCGAAGTGATCGTCAACCTCGACGCGGCCGCGATTGTCCAGCTTGACACCTGCCGCTTCGAGCCCAAGCCCCGCGGTGTAGGGAATGCGCCCGACGGCGACCAGCACCACATCCGCCGAGATGCTTTCCGGCGTGCCGCCTGCAGCGGGTTCAACGGTGAGCGTCACCTTGTCCTTGGCCTTCGCCGCAGCGGTGACCTTGGAAGACAGCCTGAAAGCGAAGCCCTGCTTCTGCAGGATGCGCTGGAAGCTCTTGGCGACCTCATTGTCCATGCCGGGCAGGATACGGTCCAGATATTCGATCACCGTCACCTTGGCGCCGAGGCGCGCATAGACCGAGCCCAACTCAAGGCCGATGACGCCGGCGCCGATGATGGCAAGCGTCGCCGGCACCTGCTTCAGCTCCAGCGCGCCGGTTGAGGAAACGATCTGCTGCTCGTCAATTTCGATGCCCTTGAGCCTGGCCACATCGGAACCCGTGGCGATGATGATCGACTTTGTATCGATCACCTCTGACCCAACCGAGACCTTGCCGGGGCCGGCGATGACGCCCGTGCCGCGGAACACTGTGATCTTGTTCTTCTTGAACAGGAAGTCGATGCCCTTGGTGTTTCCGTCAATCGCTTCCTGCTTGAAATTCAGCATCTGGGGAAAGTCGACGCTGGTTTCCGCCTTGATACCCATTTTGGCGAAGGCGTGCTTCGACTCGGCATAGAGTTCGGAGGCATGGAGCAGTGCCTTGGATGGGATGCAGCCGATGTTGAGGCAGGTGCCGCCATGGGTCGCGCGCTTCTCGACCACAGCCACCTTGAGCCCCAGCTGTGCCGCGCGAATGGCGCAGACATAGCCGCCGGGGCCGGTGCCGATGATGGTGACGTCAAACTGGTTCGCCATGGCTATTGTCCTGTTCTCAGCAGCGCCCGCCGGCCACGGGGATGATAGAGCCGGTGACATAGGAAGATTGATCCGAGCACAGCCAGAGGATGGCGTCCGCCACTTCCTCCGCCGTGCCTTCACGCTTCATCGGGATCGCATCGCGCATCATCTTGACGCGGCCGGGGATGCCGGAACTGTCATGGATCTCGGTATCGATGATGCCGGGGCGCACCGCATTGACGCGCACGCCTTCGGCGGCGACCTCGCGGCCGAGACCGATCGTCAGCACGTCGATCGCCCCC
Source organism: Aestuariivirga sp. (assembly GCF_965227715.1). Classification (GTDB taxonomy): domain Bacteria; phylum Pseudomonadota; class Alphaproteobacteria; order Rhizobiales; family Aestuariivirgaceae; genus Aestuariivirga. The sequence continues at coordinate 2,925,205 of NZ_OZ245771.1, forward strand.
TTGCTGGCGCCGTACTCGACACCGAGTCCGGGGGCGCCGTGATAGGCGGCGGCAGAGGAGAGGTTGACGATGGCACCACCCTGGCCTCCATGCTTCGTCGACATGCGCTTCACGGCCTCGCGCGCGCAGAGGATGGAGCCGAACAGGTTGATATCCAGGATGCGGCGGATCCTCTCCGTGCTCATCTCGTCAAGGCGGTTCTGGTGGTCCATGACGCCGGCATTGTTGACGAGCACCTTAAGGGTTCCGAGCTTTTCGGCCGCAGTGAAGAGCGCGAGGATATCGGCTTCCTGCGACACGTCCCCCTTGATGGCCACGGCCTTGCCACCCTGTGCGGCGATGGCGGAGACGGTGTCCTTCGCGGCAGCTTCGTTTGCGGTGTAGTTGACAACGACGGTGTAACCAGCCGCAGCCAGTTTCAGCGCGCTGGCCCGGCCGATGCCGCGGCCTCCGCCGGTGACGATGGCGATGTTGGTCATGATTGGTTCCCGTTCCTTTTGTCCGTCACCCCAGCGCAGGCTGGGGTCCGGCTTTCGTTACCCAGTTTGACGCCAGAAGCGGGATGCCAGCCTTCGCTGGCATGACGGCAAGAGGGGGTAAGAAATTTAGGACCGTTCCCGATGGCGATGGTGGTCATGTGTGCGTCCCGTTCCTCTTATCCGTCACCCCAGCGAAGGCTGGGGTCCCGCTTTCGTTCCCCGTGTTGCCGCCAGAAGCGGGATGCCCGCCTTCGCCGGCATGACGGCAAGAGGGGGGTTCAACTCCCGGACCGTTCCCGATGGCGATGGTGGTCATGTGTGCATCCCGTTCCACTTGTCCGTCACCCCAGCGCAGGCTGGGGTCCCGCTTTTGTTCCCCGTGTTGCCGCCAGAAGCGGGATGCCCGCCTTCGCTGGCATGACGGCAAGAGGGGATAAGAAATTTAGGACCGTTCCCGATGGCGATGGTGGTCATGTGTGCGTCCCGTTCCTCTTGTCCGTCACCCCAGCGCAGGCTGGGGTCCCGCTTTCGTTCCCCGTGGCTGCCGTCCAAAGCGGGATGCCAACCTTCGCTGGCATGACGGCAAGACGGGATCACAAATCCAAAATCGTCCGCTGCGGATCTTCGAGGTTTTCCTTTACCCGCACCAGGAAGGTGACGGCTTCCTTGCCGTCGACGATGCGGTGGTCATAGGAGAGGGCCAGATACATCATCGGGCGGATCGCCACCTGGCCATTCACCGCGACCGGGCGCTCCTGGATTTTGTGCATGCCGAGGATGCCGGATTGGGGAGCGTTCAGGATCGGCGTGGACATCAGCGAGCCATAGACGCCGCCGTTGGAGATGGTGAAGGTGCCGCCCTGCATGTCCGCAATCTGCAGCTGGCCGTCACGCGCGCGCTTGCCATAGTCCGAGATGGTCTTCTCGATGCCGGCGAAGGACAGCATGTCCGCGTCGCGCAGCACCGGAACGACGAGGCCCTTCTCGGTGCCGACGGCCACGCCGATATTGTAGAAATTCTTGTAGACGATGTCGTCGCCATCGATCTCCGCATTGACGGCGGGAATTTCCTTCAGGGCCTGGATGCAGGCTTTGACGAAGAAGCTCATGAAGCCCAGCTTCACGCCGTGCTTCTTCTCGAACAGTTCCTTATATTGATTGCGCAGTGCCATGGTGGCCGTCATGTCCACCTCGTTGAAGGTGGTCAGCATGGCGGCGGTGTTCTGCGCGTCCTTCAGGCGCCGCGCGATGGTGAGGCGCAGGCGGGACATTTTCACGCGCTCCTCCCGGGCCGCATCAGACGGTGCTGACGGCGCGCGGGCGGCGGGGGCGGGTGCAGATGGAATGACCAGCGGCTTGGCCTCCGCTGCGGGCTTTTCCAGATGCGCGATCACGTCGCCCTTGGTGAGACGGCCGTCCTTGCCGGTGCCGGCAACGGATGAGGTGTCGACCTTGTTTTCTTCCACCATCTTGCGGACGGCGGGGGAGAGCGGCTGTTCGGCGGGCTTTGCTGCGGGGGGTGCGGCTTCGGCCTTCTTCGGGGCTTCGGCTGCCTTGGCGGGTGCTGTGCCTGCCGCACCTTCCTCGATCAGGCCGAGGAGTGCACCCACATTCACCGTGGTGCCGGATGCCGCATCGATCGATGACAGCTTGCCAGATGCAGGTGCCGGGACTTCAACCGTCACCTTGTCCGTTTCGAGTTCAACCAGCGGCTCATCGGCCTTCACCGCGTCTCCTGCCTGCTTGAACCATTTCGCAATCGTCGCCTCGGTGACGGATTCGCCCAGAGCCGGAACGCGGATTTCCTTTGCCATTTTTCTTTTCCTTCAAGCCTTGCTGTCGCCGAGGGCTTCCTCGAGGAATGTCTTCAGTTCCTTGAGATGCCTGCTCATCAAGCCGGTTGCGGTGGATGCTGAGGCCGCACGGCCCACGTAACGCGGGCGCGTGTTCTTCGCGCCGATGAATTCGAGCACACGCTCGATGTTGGGCTGCACGAAGCTCCAGGCGCCCATGTTGTAAGGCTCTTCCTGGCACCAGATGAATTCGGCACCCTTGAAGCGCGAGAGAATGTTGATCAACGCCTTGTGCGGCCAGGGATAGAGCTGCTCGACGCGGAGCAGATACACATCATTGATGCCGCGCTTTTCGCGCTCCTCGTAGAGATCGTAATAGACCTTGCCGGTGCAGAGGATGACACGGCGGATCTTTTCATCCGGCTGAAGCTTCAGAAGCTCGGTGGGGCTCATCTCCGCATCGTCCCACAACAGGCGGTGGAAGGTGGTGCCTTCATCCATCAACGCCAGGGGCGATGTCGCCCGCTTGTGCCGGAGCAGTGACTTGGGCGTCATGATGATCAGGGGCTTGCGGATGTCCCGCTTCAGCTGCCGCCTCAGGATGTGGAAGTAGTTGGCCGGCGTGGTGCAGTTCGCGACCTGCATGTTGTCTTCCGCGCACATCTGCAGATAGCGCTCGAGCCGGGCGGAGGAATGTTCAGGGCCCTGGCCTTCATAGCCGTGGGGCAGCAGGCAGACGAGGCCCGACATGCGCAGCCATTTGCGCTCGCCAGAGGAGATGAACTGGTCGAACACCACTTGCGCGCCATTGGCAAAGTCACCGAACTGGGCTTCCCAGATGGTGAGCGCATTGGGCTCTGCCAGCGAGTAGCCATATTCGAAGCCGAGCACGGCCTCTTCCGAGAGCATGGAATTGATGGCGTCAATCTTGACCTGCTGGTCCTTCACCAGATGGTTCAGCGGCGTGTAGCGCTTCTCCGTATCCTGATCGACCAGCACGGCGTGACGCTGCGAGAAGGTGCCGCGCTGCACGTCCTGGCCGGAAAGGCGGACAGGGAAACCATCGAGCAGCAGCGTGCCGAAGGCCAGCTGTTCCGCCATGGCCCAGTCGAGGCCCTGGCCGTCCTCGATCATCTTGCGGCGCGCATCGAGCACGCGCTGCATGGTGCGGTGGACCTTGAAGGTCTTGGGGATCCTGGTGAGCTTGAGGCCCATTTCCTTGAGCTTGGCCATGGGAACGCCGGTGTCTCCCTTGCGGGGCTCCTCATGATCCTTGGCGGCCTTGAGGCCGGCCCAGCGGCCATCCAGCCAATCGGCCTTGTTGGCGCGATAGTTTTCAGCCGAGGAGAAGTGATCGTCCAGCGTCTTGCGATAGGCGGCCTTCATGCCGTCGAACTCGGCCTCGCTGATGACACCTTCCTGGATGAGGCGCTTGCCATAGAGCGTCACCACGGTGGGCTGGCTGGCAATGCGCTTGTACATCAGGGGCTGGGTGAAGGCCGGCTCATCCGTTTCATTGTGGCCGAAACGGCGGTAGCAGAACATGTCGATGACGAAGGGCTTCTTGAACTTCTGCCGGAACTCGATCGCGATCTTTGCGGCATAGACGACGGATTCGGGATCATCGCCATTGCAGTGGAAGATCGGCGCCTCGATCATCTTGGCGACGTCTGACGGGTAGGGTGACGAGCGTGACCAGAGCGGGCTCGTGGTGAAGCCGATCTGGTTGTTGACGATGAAATGGATGGAGCCGCCGGAGCGGTGGCCGCGCAGGCCGGAGAGTCCGAAGCATTCCGCCACCACGCCCTGGCCTGCGAAGGCCGCATCACCATGGATCAGCAGCGGCAGCACCGAGGTGCGCTCCTTGTCATGGCGCTGGTCCTGCTTGGCGCGGGCCTTGCCCAGTACCACGGGATCGACGATTTCGAGGTGCGACGGGTTGGCGGTGAGCGAGAGATGCACCGTGTTGCCGTCAAAGGCCCGGTCGGATGACGAGCCCAGGTGATACTTGACGTCGCCCGAGCCTTCAACTTCATCAGGGGTCGAAGAGCCGCCCTTGAATTCGTGGAAGATGGCCGAGAAGGGCTTCGACATCACGTTCGACAGCACGTTGAGGCGGCCGCGATGGGCCATGCCGAACACGATTTCCTTGAGGCCCAGCTGGCCGCCGCGCTTGATGATCTGCTCAAGCGCCGGGATCATCGATTCACCGCCATCGAGGCCGAAGCGCTTGGTGCCGGTGTATTTGACGTTCAGGAATTGCTCGAAGCCTTCGCCCTCGATCAGCTTGTTGAGGATCGCCTTCTTGCCTTCCGGCGTGAAGCTGATCGACTTATGCGCACCTTCGATGCGCTCCTGAATCCAGGCCTTCTGCTCCGGATCCGAGATATGCATGAACTCGACGCCCAGCGTGCCGCAATAGGTGCGCTTCAGGATGTCGACGATCTGGCGGACGGTGGCGTGTTCGAGGCCCAGCACCTTGTCCAGGAAGATGGGGCGGTCCATGTCCGCTTCGGTGAAGCCATAGGTGGCGGGATCAAGCTCCGGGTGGCTTTCGGGCTCCTTCAGGCGGAGGGGGTCGAGATCGGCCGCCAGATGGCCGCGCATGCGGTAGGCGCGGATCATCATCAGCGCACGGACGGAATCGAGTGTGGCCTTGCGCACGTCATCGGCCGAGAGACCCGTGGGCTTGGCCTCCGCGGCTGCGCCCTTGGCGGGCTTGGGCGAAGGGGCTGCCGGCCAGTTGCCATCCAGCGCGGAAACGAGATCGCCTGATTCCGCCAGCGGCCAGTCCTTCCGCTCCCAGGAGGGGCCCGTCACTTGGGGCCTGCTGTCTTCGAGGCCGGCAAAGAATTGCCGCCAGTGAACGTCCACGGCGGCAGGGTTTTCGAGATATTTGGCGTAGAGCTGCTCGATATATTGGGCGTTGCCGCCATAGAGGAAGGAGGTTTGCTCGAAGGCGGTGGTGAGATCGGTCTTGTTCATCCCATTTTCCTCTTGTGGCGGCACCCCCCGTGGCGGGCACGGGGAGAACTTAATCGTTGAAAGCTGACGCTTTCTTAGCCCTTCAGCTTCTTCACCAATGTCTTGCCAAGCAAAGCGGGCGAATCCGCGACGGCGATGCCGGCCCGCTTCATGGCGTCGATCTTCGATTCGGCGCCGCCTTTGCCGCCGGAAATAATGGCGCCGGCATGGCCCATGCGACGGCCGGGAGGGGCGGTGCGGCCGGCGATGAAGCCCGCCATAGGCTTCTTGCGCTTCGACTTGGCGATGAAATCGGCTGCATCTTCCTCGGCTGAGCCGCCGATTTCGCCGATCATGATGATCGATTCCGTGGCATCATCGGCCAGGAACATCTCGAGCATATCGATGAATTCGGTGCCCTTGACGGGGTCGCCGCCAATGCCGACGGCGGTGGTCTGGCCTAAGCCTTCCTGGGTGGTCTGGAACACGGCTTCATATGTAAGCGTGCCGGAGCGCGAAACAATGCCAACCGAGCCTTTGCGGAAAATGTTGCCGGGCATGATGCCGATCTTGCACTCATTGGGGGTGAGCACGCCGGGGCAATTGGGCCCGATGAGGCGCGATTTGGAGCCGGAGAGGGCACGCTTGACCTTCACCATATCCATCACCGGAATGCCCTCGGTGATGCAGACGATCAACGGAATTTCAGCGTCGATCGCCTCGAGGATTGCATCAGCCGCGAAGGGTGGGGGAACATAGATGACGGAGGCATCAGCCCCCGTGGCCTGCTTTGCGTCCCACACGGTGTCGAACACCGGAACGCCCACATGGGTGGTGCCGCCCTTGCCGGGTGTGACGCCGCCCACCATCTTCGTGCCATAGGCAATCGCCTGCTCGGTGTGGAAGGTGCCGTTGTTGCCGGTGATGCCCTGGCAGATGACCTTGGTCTGCGTGTTGACGAGAATGGACATCAGGCCGCTTCCTTCACTGCTTTGACGATCTTCGATGCTGCATCGTCCAGGTCGTCGGCGGGGATGACGTTGAGGCCGGACTCGGCGATGATCTTCTTGCCGAGTTCGACATTGGTGCCTTCAAGCCTGACGACGAGGGGGACCTGCAGGCCCACCTCCTTCACCGCGGCAATCACACCTTCGGCGATCACGTCACACTTCATGATGCCGCCGAAGATGTTGACCAGAATGCCTTTGACGCGCGGGTCCGCGGTGATGATCTTGAAGGCCGCCGCCACCTTCTCCTTCGAAGCACCGCCGCCCACGTCCAGGAAGTTGGCGGGCTCGGCGCCATAGAGCTTGATGATGTCCATTGTCGCCATGGCCAGGCCTGCGCCATTCACCATGCAGCCGATCGAGCCATCAAGGGCCACATAGGAGAGATCGTATTTCGAAGCCTCGATCTCCTTCGGGTCTTCTTCCGAAAGATCGCGCAGTTCCTTGATCTCCGGGTGGCGGTCGAGCGCATTTGAATCAAAGTTGATCTTGGCGTCGAGGCAGATGAGATGGCCATTCTTGGTGACGACCAGCGGGTTGATCTCGAGGAGGCTCATGTCCTTCTCGGTGAAGGCCTTGTAGAGCTGGCCGATCATCTTGACGCATTGCTTGACGAGGTCGCCCTCGAGCTTCAAGGCCGCGGCGATGCGGCGGCCCACATAGGGCGCGTAACCGGCGGCAGGATCGACCTGCACCGTGATGATCTTTTCGGGCGTATCATGCGCCACTTCCTCGATGTTCATGCCGCCTTCGGTGGAGGCGATGAAGGCCACGCGCGAGGTTTCACGGTCAACCAGGATCGAGAGGTAAAGCTCGCGCGCAATGGCCGTGCCTTCCTCGACATAGAGGCGCTGCACGAGTTTTCCTTCAGGGCCGGTCTGATGGGTGACGAGCGTCATCCCCAGCATGCGCGTGGCTTCGGCTTTAACATCCGCCACGGACTTCACGACCTTGACGCCGCCGCCCTTGCCGCGCCCGCCGGCGTGGATCTGTGCTTTCACCACCCAGACGGGGCCGCCCAGGGTTTCCGCGGCCTTGACCGCTTCATCGACGGTGAAGGCCGGAAGGCCCTTGCCGGTCGAGATGCCGAAGGCCTTGAGGACGTCCTTGGCCTGATATTCATGAATGTTCATGGCGTTTAACCTTGGCTATCAGGCGAGATCGGGGGCGATGGTCTTGGCCGCGGCCATGAGGCCGTGGACGGCATCGACTGATTTCTTGAAGCCCGCCTTGTCTTCTTCATTGAGCGCGATCTCGGCAATGCGCTCAACGCCATTCTCGCCGATCACCACCGGCACGCCGACGTAAGTGTTGCTCACGCCGTATTGACCGGTGAGGTGGGCGGCACAGGGCAGAAGCCGCTTCTTGTCCTTGAGGTAGCTTTCCGCCATGGCAATGGCCGAGGAGGCCGGGGCATAATAGGCGGAGCCCGTCTTGAGGAGACCCACGATCTCAGCGCCGCCATCACGCGTGCGCTGCACGATCTTGTCGATCCTTTCCTGGGTGGACCAGCCCATCTTGATCAGATCCGGCACGGGAATGCCGGAGACCGCTGAGTAGCGGATGAGCGGCACCATGGTGTCGCCATGGCCGCCCAGCACGAAGGCCGTCACGTCCTCGACCGAGACATTGAATTCTTCCGCAAGGAAATGGCGGAAGCGGGCCGAGTCAAGAACGCCTGCCATGCCCACCACCTTCTCCGGCGGCAGGCCGCAATATTTCTGCAAGGCCCAGACCATCACGTCCAGCGGGTTGGTGATGCAGATGACGAAGGAATTGGGGGCGTATTGCTTGATGCCCGCGCCGACGGAGGCCATGACCTTGAGGTTGATGCCTAAGAGATCGTCCCGGCTCATGCCGGGCTTTCTCGCAACACCGGCGGTCACGATGCAGACATCGGCCCCGGCGATGGCTTCATAAGAGTTGGCGCCCGCGAGCTTGGCGTTGAAGCCCTCGACCGGGCCCGACTGCGAAATATCCAGAGCCTTGCCTTGGGGCAGGCCTTCGGCAATGTCGAAAATGACGATGTCGCCCAGTTCCTTGAGGGCAGCCAGATGCGCCAGCGTGCCACCGATCATGCCGCCGCCGATCAGAGCAATTTTCTTCCGAGCCATGTGTGAATTCCTTAACTTGAGGCGAACCGTCAGGTCGTTTTGCAGTGCAAAAGTGACGTTTGTGTAGACCCCTTCTGTACCACCTTCAAGACGGCGGCGTAGTCCTTTCGGACGAGAAACTTGACCAAAACGTCAAGTTTCGGCGATTTTTTTACCCCACCAGGAAGCTGACTGCATCTCCTTGAGGCGCGAGACGGTTCTGCCGAATTCGAAGGCATGATCACCCTCAGGATAGATGCCTTCCGGGGCTTGCGCGGAGGTGGCCACGAGCTTGACCTTCCCGTCATAGAGCGTGTCGATCAGGAGCACGAAACGCCGGGCTTCGTTCCGGCGGTCCGGGTTCAGGGCCGGGATGTGCTCGAGAAACAGGATCTGGAACGCCTCCGCCAGGGCCAGATAGTCCGGGGGGCCCAGCGGTTGCTCGCACAGCTCCCCGAAGGTGAAGCGGGCACAGCCGGCTGCTGCCTGGGGAACATGGAGCTTGCGGCCGAGCACTTCCAGATCTCGCGGCAGGCCCTGTTCGGTGTCGGTGAGGCGCTGCCAGAGGTTCTGCAGCCGGGCATCGTTCTCGGGCGAAAGGGGGGTCAGGAAGGTCTCATGCGCCTTCACCCGGCCCAGCCGGAAATCCGTGGGGCTCTGCAGAGAGACGGCATCAAGCGTACGCCCGATCAGCTTGATGAAGGGCTCGAAGAGCTTGCGGTTGAGGCCGTTCCGATAGAGATCATCCGGTTTCAGGTTCGATGTCGTGACAATCACCGTGCCCGCGGCGATCAGGCCGTCGAAGAGGCGGCCCACGATCATCGCATCGGCAATGTCGGTGATCTGCATTTCATCGAGGCAGAGGAGGCGGGCTTCGGAGGCGAGCGCCTTGGCCACAGGGGCAATCGCGTCCTGGGCGTGGGACTGGCGCGCCGCAAACAGGCGCTTGTGCACATCCTGCATGAAGGCGTGAAAGTGAACACGGCGCTTCGGGCTCACATCCGCTGCGGCATAGAAGAGGTCCATCAGCATGGTCTTGCCGCGGCCCACGTCGCCATAGATGTAGAGGCCCCTGGGCGGGGGTGCCGGTTTCCGGAAGCGGCCGAAGAGGCCTGAGGAAGAAGCAGCCTCCTTCAGAGCATCGGCCAGCTGGTCCAGCTTCGCCGCCACGGCGCGCTGCGCAGGATCTGCTTTCAGCGCACCGGACTCGAGGCGGTGCTGGTACTCAGCGAGGACGGCGGACATCATACCCCAATACCGCCGTCATCCCGGCGAAGGCCGGGATCCAACTGCTCTTTCCGCGTATGATCATACAAAGCGGGATCCCGGCCTTCCCCGGGATGACGGCAGAAAGGGGGAATGGCAACACGCCTCGTCCTAGATCGTCTGCCCGGTCTTCTTCCAGTCCGCCATGAACTGCTCGATGCCCTTGTCGGTCAGCGGGTGCTTGACCAGGGACTTGATGACGGCGGGCGGGCAGGTGGCGACGTCGGCGCCGATCAGGGCCACCTGCTTCACATGCAGCGGCGTGCGGATGGAGGCGGCGAGGATTTCCGTGTCGAAGGCATAGTTGTCATAGATCTGGCGGATCTCGGCGATCAGATCCGTGCCATCGAGGTGAATGTCGTCAAGCCTGCCCACGAAGGGTGAGATGAAGGTGGCGCCCGCCTTGGCGGCCAGCAGCGCCTGGTTGGCGGAGAAGCAAAGCGTGACGTTGACCATGCAGCCATCAGAGGTGAGTGCCTTGCAGGCCTTGAGGCCATCGAGCGTCAAGGGCACCTTGATGGTCACGTTCTTGGCGATCTTCCGGAGGTCGCCCGCTTCGCGCATCATGCCGTCATAATCGAGGGACACGACCTCGGCGGAGACGGGACCATCGGTCAGACGGCAGATCTCGGCGATCACATCCTTGAACTGGCGGCCCGACTTGGCGATGAGCGAGGGGTTGGTGGTGACGCCATCGAGCAAGCCCAGATCGACGAGCTCACGGATGTCATTCACGTCGGCGGTATCGGCGAAGAATTTCATGGCAGCATTCCTTTGTGTGGCCGGAGGCTTACCGCCCGCGCTTCGCCAAATCAACCGTGCGCGGATCCTGGCCGCATTGCAACCTGGCGGTTTCGCAGAGTGCACCCATGAGTGGCGAAAGATCAGCCTGGGGCAGGGGTTGCTGGTCAAGTGCCGTGACGGGGCGGATGAAGCGCAGGCTGTTGGTGAGGAAGACGGCCTCCGCCGCTTCCAACTCCTCAAGGCTCACTGCGCGCTCTTCGACGCTGAGACCCAGATGGGCGGCGGCATGAACAAGCGCCTGGCGGGTGACGCCCGTGAGGATTCCCTGATCGCGTGCCGGCGTTATCAGTGTCCGGGCCTTCAGCAGGAAGATGTTGGCGATGGTGGAGCAGGCGACATGGCCGTCCGTATTCAGCATCAGTGCATCTTCCATGCCGTGGGTGGCGGCTTCACGGGCGGCGGCGATGTTGTCGATGTAGGAGAGCGTCTTCAGGCGGCAGGAGACTGCATGGGGGTTGCGCCTGATGGCCGTCGACGAGAGCGCCACCGGCTTGAACATGAGGCCGGGATCGAAAAGATCGAGGGTAAGGAGCAGGCTTGGCGCTTGCCCGCCGGCACCCAGCCCCCGGACGCCTGCGCCACGCATGAGGGTGACGCGGAGGATCTGATGGTCACGGGCGGCGCCGTCCAGAAGCTCCGCCAGCGCGTCATCGAGACCGTCCCGGTCAAAGCCGATGCCCAGCTCGCGTGCCGAGGATTCGAGCCGGGCCAAATGCATGTTGCCCCAGAGAGGGGTGCGGTTGAGGACGAGGATGGTTTCGAACAGGCCATCGCCCAGCAGCAGGCCACGCTCGCCGCGGTCGACCGCGAGCAGTCCGTCTACCAGCTCGCCGTTGAACCAGCTGCGGCTCACGGCACGGCTTTCAGGAAGTTCCTGAGCATGTCATAGCCCCCTTCCGTCAGAATCGATTCCGGGTGGAACTGAACGCCATAGGTTTCGTGGCTTGCGTGGCGCAGGCCCATGATCTCGCCCTCGTCGCTGCGCGCCGTCACCTGCAACGGCGTTTGCCGGCCTTCAAGTTCCACGATGAGGGAATGATAGCGCCCAGCCGAGAAGCGCTGCGGCAGGCCTTCGAAGAGGCCTTTTCCGTCATGATTGATTTCGGAGGAGTCGCCATGCATGGGCCTTCTGGCCCGCGTCACCAGCCCGCCGAAAACTTCCCCCATCACCTGATGGCCGAGGCAGATGCCGAGGATGGGGAGCTTGCCCGAGTAGTTCCGCATGATCTCCATCGACTGGCCCGCCTCGGTGGGCGTGCAGGGGCCGGGCGAGATGACAATGGCCTTTGCGGCGGCGAGCTGCGCATTGGTGACCTCGTCATTGCGGACCACGGTGGTCCCCTGGCCCAGCTCCTCGAAATAGCGGGCGACGTTGTGGACGAAGCTGTCATAATTATCGACGATCAGGATCATGGAGCGAAAGCCTCCATGAGGCGCTTGATCTTGGTGAGGCTCTCTTCATATTCCGCAGCGGGCTGTGAGCGCGCCGTGATGCCGCCGCCGCCTTGCACGCGCGCCGTTCCATTTGCGAATTGCGCGGTCCGTATTGCAATATTCAGATCCGTGCGGCCGTTGAAGCCGATATAGCCGATGCTGCCGCAATAGACGCCGCGCGGGGCCTGCTCGATCCCGGCGATGATTTCCATGGCGCGGATCTTGGGCGCGCCGGTGATGGACCCGCCGGGAAAGGCCGCGCCGATCAGATGCCCAACATCATGGCCATCCTTCAGCGCGCTGGTGATGACGGAGACGAGGTGGTGGACATTGGCATAGCTCTCGAGCCCGCAGAGCACCGGCACCTTGACCGTGCCGGGCTTCGAGACGCGCGAGAGATCGTTCCGCAGCAGGTCGACGATCATCACATTTTCCGCGCGGTCCTTGCGGCTGGCGGTGAGGTCGGCGATGAGGTTCGCGTCGCGCACCGGGTCACTGTCGCGCCGCCTGGTGCCCTTGATGGGGCGGGCTTCCACGGTTTCCCCATCATACCGCAGCAGGCGTTCGGGCGAGGAGGAGGCGATCTGGATCGCGCCATAATCCATGAAGGCCGCGAAAGTGGCTGGGTTCTTGAGCCTGAGCACGCGGTAGAAGGCGAGAGGGTCGAAGCCTTGCGGGATCACCGCTGAAAACATCTGGGTAATGTTGGCCTGGAAGATATCGCCCGCCAGGATGAACTCCACGGTGCGGGCAATTGCTTTCTCATACTCATCGCGCGTGAAGTTGGACTGCCAGCCTCCGATCGCGTGCGGGCCCAAGGCCTTGGGCCTGCCGTTCAGCTGCTCTTCCAGCTGATCCGCACTTTCGCCCGAGTCCGAGATGATCCATGCGCGTTCCTGCATGTGATCGAAGGCTGCCACGCAATTGTAATGGTGCAGCATCAGGTCCGGGCAGAGGGGCGTGAAGGCGGGAATTTTGGCATGGGGTTCAAGGCGGCGGCCATAATCATAGGCGATATAGCCTGCGAGCCCGCCCTGAAACGGCGGAAGGCCCGGAATGTGGCGCTGGCGGTTGGCAGCCAGCAGGCGGCTGATGAGGCTCAGCGCATTCTCGCTTTGGGCCACGCCATCAAGGAAGGTGCCTGTGGCGTTCACCTCGAGTGTGGATTTGGGATTGCAGGCGAGGAAGGAATAGCGGCCCAGATGTTCGGAGCGCATCACGCTTTCGAGCAAGGTGAGGTGGCGCTGGCCTTTCAGCCGCAGCGCCAGGGCAGATGGCTCGATACAGACGATCTCGCGGGTGTGGGGCTCCCTCATGGGGTCGCCATATAAGGGTGGAAGGGCGCTCCGCCCAAGTCTATTTGAGGCGGAATGACCGGCGATTCAGCCATAGCCGAGGTCCTCCTGCCCTTGGCGCTGGAGGGGCCTTACTCCTATCTCGTGCCGCCGGGCCTGGCGCTGGAGCCGGGAAGCTATGTCGTGGTGCCGCTGGGTCCGCGGCAGATGATCGGCGTCGTCTGGGCGCTGAAAGACAAGGCGGACACCGAGAAGAAGCTGCGGGCCGTCATCGGCGTCTTCGACATGGAGCCGATGCGGGAGGCGCACCGGAAATTCATCGACTGGCTGGCCGCTTACTATCTGGAACCGCTGGGCAACGTGCTGCGGCTGGTGTTGCGGGCGCCGGGCGCCTTCGAAGGCCCGCGCGAGCTGGTCGCCTACCGGGCAACCGGAACGCCTCCGAAACGGATGACGCCGCAGCGCGCCCGGGTGCTGGAGGTTGCCCGTGAGGGTTTCGCCATGCGCGCCGCCGATCTGGCCGACGCGGCAGGCGTCGGCACTTCGGTGATCAAGGCGCTGGCGGGCGATGGCGCGCTGGAAGCCGTGGCGCTTCCCGCCCTCCGACCCTTTGCCGCGCCCGATCTCAACGCCGGGGGCTTTTCACTGAGCCCGGATCAGCAGTCGGCCGCAGAGGCGCTGCGCGCCGTGGTGGCGCAGCGCCAGCACAAGGTGATGCTGCTCGATGGGGTGACGGGCTCCGGCAAGACGGAAGTCTATTTCGAGGCGATGGCCGCGGCACTGGCGGCGGGGGGCCAGGTTCTGCTGCTGCTGCCTGAGATTGCGCTGACCCAGCCCTTTCTCACCCGCGTTGAAAGCCGCTTCGGGGTTGAGCCCGCGCAATGGCACTCGGACGTGCGCCCGCGCGAGCGTGAGCGCGTGTGGCGGGGCGTTGCCGACGGCTCGGCCAGGATTGTGGTGGGCGCGCGCTCGGCCCTGTTTCTGCCGTGGAAGGGCCTCAAGCTGATCGTCGTCGATGAGGAGCATGAGAGCGCCTACAAGCAGGACGAGGGCGTTCCCTACCACGCGCGCGACATGGCGGTGCTTTATGGCGCGATCGGAAAATTCCCCGTGGTGCTGTCCTCCGCCACGCCCTCGCTCGAAACACTCGTCAATGTGGACCGCGGGCGCTACGGCGTGGTGCGGTTGAAGGACCGGCACGGGCGGCCGGAACTTCCCGAGATCGGCCTCATCGACATGAAGGCCGTGGCGCTGGAGCCCGGCACATGGATTTCGCCGCCGCTTTTCGATGAGGTGACGAAGACTCTTGCCGCCGGCGACCAGGCGCTCTTGTTCCTCAATCGCCGCGGCTATGCGCCGCTCACATTGTGCCGGGCCTGCGGGCACCGGCTGGAATGCCCCAATTGCTCCGCCTCGCTGGTTGAGCATCGCTTCCGGCGGCAGCTCATGTGCCATCATTGCGGGCATCTGGAGCCTATGCCGAAGGACTGCCCGAGCTGCCATGTGGAGGGCAAGATGGTGCCGGTGGGACCAGGCGTCGAGCGGCTCGCCGAGGAGGCAGCGCTGCGCTTTCCGGAGGCGCGGATCACCATTCTCTCCAGCGATCTCGCACGCGGCACACTTCTGAAGGACGCGATCCGCGATGTGGCGGAGGGGCATTTCAACCTCGTCATCGGCACGCAGCTGGTGGCCAAGGGGCACCACTTCCCGCATCTGACGCTGGTGGGGGTGGTGGATGCCGATCTCGCCCTTGAATCCTCGGACCCGCGCGGCGGCGAGCGCACCTGGGCGCTGATGGCGCAGGTGGCGGGCCGGTCCGGCCGCGGCGCGAAGCCCGGCCGCGCGCTGGTGCAGACCTATCTGCCCGAGCACCCGCTGATGCAGGCGCTGCGGAAGGGCGACGGCGAGGGCTATCTCGCCCAGGAAAAGAAGATCCGCGAGAATGCCGGGCTTCCACCCTATGGGCGGCTTGCCGCGCTCATCCTTTCAGGCACGGAGGCCGCGGAGGTGGAGCGCTTTGCGAAGAGCCTGGGAATGATCGCCCCGCTGGCGGAAGGCGTCACCGTTCTGGGCCCCGCGCCCGCGCCCATCGCCCTCGTCCGCGGCCGCCACCGCTGGCGCTTCCTGGTGAAGGCCACACGGGAGGCGAATGTGCAGGGTTTTCTAAGGCTGTGGCTGAAGGACGTGAAGCCCAAGGGCTCGCTGTCACTGCAGGTGGATGTGGATCCGTATAATTTCCTGTGAGGATTTTAATCCTTGACAGCGCGCGCTGGTGGCGCTATGAAGGGCTATTCTCCAGACATGGGTGTTGCGGTGGCGGCTTTATGGCTTCGGCTGAAGGCGTGGATGGGTTGCGCCAAAAAGGATACGCGGGTCAGGCCCGCGCATGACGGTTCCCCGGGGCATGATGCCCTACTGGCTGAAGCGCCACTCGATCCGCTGCCGGTAAACCTCTCCCGGCCGCAGCAGCGCGCTGGGAAAGTTGGGGTGGGTCGGGGCATCGGGGAGGTTCTGCGGCTCGATGGCGATGGCGCCATATTTGGGCAGCGGCCCCTTCTTGCCGGGGAAGATGCCGTTCCAGTGCTCGCCGGTGTACATCTGGATGCCGGCCTCGGTGGTCCAGATCTCCATGGTCCGGCCGGAAGTTCCGTCCTTCAGCGTGAGCGCGTGTTTCAGCGCACCCCGCGGGCCATCCAGCACCCAGCAATTGTCATAGACGCCGCCCACGGGGCGGAGCTCCCGGAAGTCATAGCGCGTGCCCGCCACGTCCCTGATTTCACCCGACGGGAGAAGCTCCTCGCTGAGCGGCAAATAATGACCGCCGGTAATCTGCATCAGCTGATCGAAGGCGCCGGTCTCCCCGCCCGACATGTTCCAATAGGCATGGTTGGTGAGGTTGACGACGGTGGGCTTATTCGTGCGGGCTTCGAGTTCGAGGGAGAGGGTATTGCCGTTGACGGCATAGGCGGCCGTGGCATCGAGCGCGCCGGGGTAGCCCTGGTCGCCATCCGGCGAGTGGAGGCTGAAGCGAAGCGCGTTTTCCGCGGGTTCGACGCGCCAGTGGCGGATCGAGAAATTATCCGGCCCGCCATGAAGCTGATGCGCGCCGAAGTTTTTGGCGAGCGGATATTCGACGCCGTCGATCTCGATCCGCGAATTGGTGATGCGCCCGGCAATGCGGCCGGCAATCGCACCCGTGGTCCAGTCGCCGCCAAGAATATCCGCATCCGTGCCGCCCCCCAGCACGCAGTCTGTGCCTGCAAATTCCAGCCCCACGAGGCGCGCGCCGAGGGTGGTGAAGGTGGCGCGAATGATGTCGGATTTGAGTTCCAGCATTGGCGTGCTCCTGTCTTTAATTCCTCTCCCCCACAAGGGTGGGGGAGAGGAGAGGCCTGGGGATGGGGAGAGCAGCTTAGTGATTGTCGCGCGGCAGGCCCATGGTCTTCGCCACGCGCTGGAACTTGGTGGCGCCCTTCAGCACCATGCCTTCCGCGAGCTGGCCCACTTCCTTGCGGAAGATCTCTTGCCAGGGCGTCTGGCTCGGCGGCACCTTGTAGCCTCCGGCCTTTTCGAGCGCCGCGCGGCGGGCCTCGAGTTCGGCTTCCGGCACGAGCATGTCACAGGTGCCTTTGTTGAGGTCGATCCGCACCTGGTCACCATTTTTCAGAATGGCAAGCCCGCCGCCGGCTGCGGCTTCGGGCGAGGCATTGAGGATCGACGGTGAGCCGGAGGTTCCGGACTGGCGGCCGTCACCCACGCAGGGGAGCGAGCGGATGCCCTTTTCCAGCAGATAGTTGGGGGCGCGCATGTTGACGACTTCCGCCGCACCGGGATAGCCCAGCGGGCCCACGCCGCGGATGAAGAGAATGGTATTCTCGTCCACGTTCAGCTTCGGGTCATCAATGTGGGCGTGGTAATCCTCCGGCCCGTCGAACACCACGGCCTTGGCCACGAAGGCGTTGAGGTCCTTCGGGTTCGAGAGATAGCGCTGGCGGAATTCCTCCGAAATCACGGAAGTCTTCATGATGGCGTTGTCGAAGAGATTGCCGGTCAGGCGCTTGAAGCCGGCGTGCTCCTTCATGGGGCTGGCGAATTCGCGGATCACCGAACGGTCCCAGGAGAATTTGCCCTTGCAGTTCTCGCCGATGGTCTTGCCATTGG